>DASTTS010000656.1:0-2176 GCA_035760085.1 Pyrinomonadaceae bacterium | reverse complement strand
CTGCGACCGGAAGATGTCGCGGCAGTCTATCGTTTCGATTCGAAGGTTGAACGTGTGCAGGAGTTTTCTGGTGGACGCGACCTCGCGCCGATTGCTTATGCGATTAAGGCGAAGGGCATGACAACGCTGAATGATGCGATTGTTGAGGCGTCGAAGACACTCGCGGATCGAACGGAGGTACGCAAAGCGATTATTGTTTTGTCTGATGGAATGGACACGTTCAGCAAGGCGACGAGTGATAAGGCGGTTGAGAGCGCGCTCGCGATCGGCGCAAGCATCTACGCGGTTGATATGTCGACCCTGGAAGTAGCGGGAACGACGCGCAGGCAGAGTGCTATGTCGTTAAAGGGCTTTGCGGAGAAAACGGGCGGACGGTTCGTGTCGACACCAGGTGGACCAGCGTTGCGTGATGCGTTTACGGGGATTGCTGACGAGCTCGGGCACCAGTACACGATTGCTTACCGGCCGGCGAACAAGAAGCGTGATGGGAAGTGGCGTACGTTGGAAGTGAAGCTCGTTGCGCATGATGATCTGACCGTCCGCACGCGCAAGGGATATCGCGCACCAAAGCCTTAGACAGGATTTACAAGATGTTTCAAGATTCACAAGATAAGTCCTGTCAATCCTGAAAAATCTTGTAAATCCTGTCTAAGGTTTTAACGTGAGGTCTTGGTAAGCGCCTTCTCCCGGTGCCTCTCAAACGCGAGTTCAATCAACACTTCAAGTAATTTCGCAAACGGCAGCCCCGAAGCCTCCCACATCTTCGGATAACCCGACACCTCAGTCAGCCCTGGCATCGTATTCAGCTCGTTGATAATCAATCCCCCACCATCCCTCGGCAGGAAGAAATCAACTCTCGCCAAACCCGCACCATCCACCGATTGAAATGCACGTATCGCCATCTGCTGTATCTTCGTCGTCATTGACTTCGTCAGCGGCGCCGGCACCACAAAACTCACATTACCCGTGTTCGAGTACTTCTCCGTGTAATCCAAAAACCGCGCCGCCTCGTCGTAAACTACGTACTCACCCGGCAGGCTCGCCTTCGGCTCATCATTTCCCAGTACCGCACACTCAATCTCACGCGCCACCAGCTCTTCCTCAACGATAATCTTCCGATCGTATTCCGCCGCGAGCTCGATCGCATCACTCAACGACTTCTTATCCGTCGCGCGCGACACACCAACCGACGATCCGAGATTGGCCGGCTTCACAAAACACGGCAGCCCGATCTCGCCCGTGACCTTACGTATTACTTTAGCTGGATTGCTGCGCCACTGAGATCTGAGAAACCAGACGTACTTGCATATCGGCAGTCCCGCCTGTACGAACAGCGACTTCATCGCCACTTTGTCCATGCCGCACGAAGACGCGAGCACGCCGCAACCGACATACGGCACGTCCGCCATCTCAAGTAATCCTTGAAGAGTGCCGTCTTCTCCGAATGGTCCATGCAGCGCGGGAAAAACCACATCGAGCTTCTCTGGAGATTCACCTTCAAATGAAATAAGACCCTTGTGCGACGGATCGCCAAGCAGCGCGATGTCCGCCGTGGCCGTGTGCGTCTTCGAAGGTAACAACGAGTGGGTTGAGGCGGGAAGAAGTTGGGCCGAGTGCGCGGGCGCGAGCCACTTCCCTTCTTTCGTGATCGCAATCGGAACTACGTCAAACTTTTTTCGATCGATGGCTTCGACGATCGCTCGCGCCGATCTGATCGAAACTTCGTGTTCACCTGAACGCCCGCCGAAGATCACTCCGACGCGAAGCTTTTTAGGCACTTCTTATTGTTCACCAGCCTTTACAGAATTGTCTTGCCTAACGCTGAAAGGATCAGCTCGACACCAAGCTCAGCCGTCTTGTTGTTTACATCGAGCGCGGTATTGATCTCGACGATCTCGAGTGAGCGCATGCCGCCTGCCTCCGCGATCTTTTCCATTGCGAGATGTGCTTCACGATAAGTTAATCCACCGCGAACGAGTGTGCCTGAGCCAGGCGCGTCACCGGGATCGAGAACATCGACATCAAACGTGACTGAATATCCAGCCGTGCCGCGTGAAGCGATCTTGATCGCTTCGTCCATGACGTCTTTCATACCACGCTCGTCGATCTCGCGCATCGTGAAGAACCGAATGCCGAGTCTTTTGATCATTTCTCTTTCACCCGGATCGATATCGCG
>DASTTS010000655.1:0-8191 GCA_035760085.1 Pyrinomonadaceae bacterium | reverse complement strand
GGGCGGCCACGGAGGGCCGCCCCTACAGTTGTTTTTGCAATGACCTTAGTTTTGCGTTCCTGTTTTCTCCCGGTTTGCAAAACTCGCGGTTTGAGTTTTCATGAACTCGATCAACGTGTTCACGTCCTCTTGCGGCAAGTTCAGTCTGGGCATGCGAATTTCCCTGTATTTCTGGAACAACATTGTCGCGATCGGATCTTTCTCTTCAATCAATTTGTCAGGCTCGACAATCATCCGGTTGAGCCATTTACGATCGCGCACGCTGGTCACACCGAGAAGGTCCGGCCCCACCTTGTCGCCGTTTCCGATAGTGTGACAGGCGGCGCAACGCGTCGCGAAAAGATATTTCCCTTTGTCGATTTCCAGCTTGACTGATTCCGTCTTATTCGTCGCCGTCACATCGTTCGCCTGCGACCCGTAACCCACTAGCTGCTGGATCTTCAAAGCCATGAACTTGGTGTTGTCGAGGGCCGAGTTTCTCATCCAGATTCCGGTGGCTTCGTTGCCGATGAGCAAACTTGGTGTATGGCCGTCAGGATCGTTACCGTTGGGAAGCTTATCCAGTCCCAACTTCTTGCTAATCAGTTTAATGTCGTCCGGCTTCCCGGTGAGAAACAACCAGCCCGGTCCGACGTGATACTTGTCCGCATACGCTTTGAGCACCTCGGGCGTATCGTGTTCCGGCTCGATCGTGATCGAGTAGAAAAAGATATCTTTCCCCATACGATCGCCCAGGAGTTTCTGAAGTTGGACCAGTCGCGCGGTCTCCAGTGGACAGTTGTACTTGCAGGTGGTGTAGATAAGCTCGAGAGCTACAACTTTACCCTTGATCAAATCGTCGTAGAAGCGAACTTTCTTGCCGTGTTGCGTGATCAGCTCAACGTTGGGAAAGTGGCTTCCACCCCATTGCGCATCCTGCGAATCCGTCTTCACTGCCGCCGCATCCGGTTTCGCAGCCTGCTTTAAATGCATTCCGCATTTCGGGCAAGAACCAGCCTGCTTCGACTTGACCTCCGGATGCATCGGGCAACTGTATTCGATGCTTTGCTCCTGAGCGTAACTGACGAAATTAAAGGGCGTTGGAGCTTGAGAATTGATTGCGAGGGCGATGCTGACCATCAGCACTCCCAGCAACAGAAGCTTCACGTTCATGCGTTTCATAACTTACTTCTCCTTACTGTGAAACGTGGTCTGAAGCGTGTTGAGAGCTGAGCAATCCGGCGATGCTTCCCCCGCGACAGGCAACTGCAATCACGGGATCGCTCAGCCTCAACCTACGGCGCCGTGAAGCGCTATTGAATGGGCGCTGTAGTGACGCTGCCCACTGCCGCAGACGTAACCACGTTGTTCCCCACGCTAATACTTGCACTCGTCAGCTTCCCGGTTGTGATGTCGAAGTTGAGAGTAGCAGTCGCAAGCATAGTGCGAGCCGACAGAGCATCCTTGCTGCTATCGAAGTAAGGGATCGTTACGATGACCTTATCGGCCGATTGGAACGGCCTGATCTCGTCAGCGTGATTGCCTCCCGTGATATACGTCTTCAGAGCTTTTCCGCTCCCGCTTGTTCCCTTCAATTGAGAGAAATCGAAGTCAAGTAGTACAAGCGCAGGAGTGACCGTCGAGGTGTTGTCTATCACCCTTCGGGAGCTAATGATCACGTTGCCAGTGACATTGACCGTACCGTTTGGATCGGCCACGGAGCCCTTAACCGCAATCGTGACGCTACTGTCGACAGTATCATTAGCGGTGGTCTGCGCCTGGACTGATGGACCACCCAAAACCAACACCGCAACGATACCGAGCAGAAGGGTTACGAAGGTCGGGCTGAATAGCAGTCGCCGAGTCTTGATATTTAACGATGTATTCATGTGTCTTTCTCCTTTCCCGCGCCGCCTTTAGTAGAAAGCGGTGGGAAGAATGTCGTCCGGGGCCATAAACGTAACTCCCTGCGGTTTCGCGATCGGAGTCGGCAACGGGTTCAGGAACGGCGTGCCGGCACCATCGATTTCCCACCTCAAGAGCATCGCGTTGTCTTCGTGCATGGTGTTGTGGCAGTGCTCCATGAACATGCCGCCAAAATCACGGAACTGAAGTGTGATCTTCACTTCGCCGCTGGGTCTCAAGCGCCAGACGTCCTTGCGCCCGCGCTCCCAGGCGGGCACCTTAGAGGCACTTCCGTCGCGAGAGAGAGTCTGGCACTCCTCGAAGTGGATATGAATCGGGTGATCCCATCCGCCGCCGCCATTCCTCAGGGTCCATACCTCTCTGGTCCCGAATTTTGGTGCTGCGGAGATCCGGCCATAGTCGGCCGCAAGCGTGGCTCCTCCGTCAGTCTTAATACCCCACGGACCGAAGAAGGTCGTGATTGGATCGTTGGTTGTCTGATTGGCGCCGCTGTTGAATTCGAAGACGCGTTCGCGGGCCACAGGAATATTCGACAGATCCGGGTTTGGAATCAGCGTGGCGGGCACCTGACTGATATCGGGCTGTGCCGGATCGCGGACGATGCGGAACTCGAGGAATTTGCCTACGCAAGGATCGTCCGAGTTTCCTGAGAGCGCCTCGGATAAACTGAGATCCTTCGACACCCTTCTGCCGTCCTGGTGTTCAGCGAGGTTCACCATCCAAACTGTCTGGTTAACGCTGTAACGAGAGAAGTCAATGACGATGTCGTAACGCTCAGCGATGCCCTGCTCGTCAAGTTTGGTGAGCACTACCGGGTTCGGTAACAAATTACCGTCATTCGCGATCTGGATCATCGGCGATCCATCACTGAGTGCGATTTTGAAGAAGCGCGAGACTGACGCATTGAGGATGCGGAAGCGATACTTGCGCCGCTCAACCTCAAAGTACGGCTTGTAAGCGAGGTTCACGGTCATCACATCGCCAAGGAATCCGTCGAACTCAAAGATGTCCATGGCTAGCTGGCCGTCTCGATCCCACGCCTTGTCGGCAAGCATGAGGTTCACGTCATAGTCGAGGTTACCCCACGATTTGCCGCTCACGCTGGCGCGTCCGCTCGGCAATCTCAGGTTGACACCGTCGATGATGTCTTCGGCGCCGCGATCGAGGCCACTGTAGATATTGAACATCCCGGCGATGCCCTTGTACACGTTCTGCGCCGTGAAGCTGAACATGTGATCATGGAACCAGTGAGTGCTCATGGTCTCGTGCCAGTCGCCGGGGACCTTGTTGAGACCACCCGCGTCCGTTGGTCCCGACGCAAGCGGATCCGTGGCGGTAGTGTTGATGGTATTACGTCCGGCCAGGACGATTGGATAGTGATAATCGTAGAACTGGTTCGGGAAGAAGAAGGCGCCGGTAAAGCCGTCATTCTCCGCGCCGTGATGGCCGTTGTGTTCGTGCGTAGAGATCGTGTGAATGCCGAAGCCTCCGTTCGCGCTTTGCAAAACGGAAAGTCTGTTGTGGAGGCGGAAGAGTACCGGCTCGCCGTAGCGCACCTGCATGAGCTTGGGCGGAATGGTTCCGTTATAAGTCCAGAACTTGTCAACCTGCTGGTCAGGCAGGTTCGGGTGAAACTTCGGCGGAATCGGAGTGGCCGGGTTGATGCCGGAATTCTGGTTCGACGGAACACCAGGGTTGTAAGTGGTATTGACTTTAGCGCCTTCTACTGAAGCGTCGACGGCGATCGCCGGCGGAAGAAGGCCGAACTGTTGGTGCGCCCAAATCGGTCCCGGAGGTCGACCCTCGATAGGACCGAAGCCGCCGCCTAGTGCCGGGTCAACAGGTTGTTGAGTGGTGTTCGCCTGAGCCGTCGGGGCCGGAGTCAAGGCAGAAACAGGAATCCGCGGAAATATGTCGAATCGCGGCATCGCCTGCGAAAAAGCTGTGGCTGTGCCTAGCGGGCTGGGTGGAAGTCCGGTCGGGATGTTGGAAGAAGCGAATGCGCTACGCGCAAATGGACTGAGGCCGCTGATGGGAAGCAGCAGGCCGGCAGACGTGAATAATCCCATTTTGATCAGGTCACGACGCGAGACCTGACCCTGGGAATGTGCTTTGATAATGTCCCACCGGTCATTACGCGCCCGCTCGGCTTCGCGCAGGCGGGCTTTCGAGGCCTTTGGAGACAGGAAGAAGTTTCTATCAGGCATCTGTTTCTCCTTTGGTACAAAAAATCTCAATGGTATTTCGCAGCAAGCGGAACGGTGGGGGATGACGTTCAGCGACGCGCAAACCTGATTCAGATCCAATGGACCTAACGTGGCTTGGTAAATATGTCTGTTTCTAAGTGACGAGAAGTTTGAGCCCGTCACAGGACTTAACGATCAAGCGAGCTGCAAATCGTTGAGTGGAGCCGGAGAATACAACGCGCTGATAATCATGAATGTCACCCGCGTGACAATTGCCCTTTTTTCCCCATTCTGATCTATACTGCAGCGCTCGCTTCCCCCGCGTCACCCTGTTTAACCACTCATCTAAAAACCCAGCACACCCGTGTGCCTTGCGACAGCCTCGTTTGCTGCAAGGTCAAGTTCGATTTTTAGGAAGTACCACCATGCCCTCATCAACAGCAGTTGCTTACGGTTTTTCGAATCTTTGGCTTACAGGTCGGCTCGATCTATTTCAGGGAATGAGTCAGGAGGCAGTGCTTCGCTTCAATGCGATGGTGCGAAAAACAAAACGCCGGCGCGGTGAGTGGGTCTTCGTCCATGGTGACGCCGCCGACAGCATTTACTTTCTGCAAAAAGGCCGGATGAAGATCACCGCGTTAAGTGAAGATGGTCATGAAGTAGTGCATGAGATAGTCGGTCCGGGCGAGATTTTCGGCGATACAAGTCCAATCCTCGGCATCCCGCGCACGACTTCGGCTCAGGCTCTCGAGACTTCGCTCCTATGTGAAATACGTGAAAAGGATTTTGAATCGCTGTTGACGGCGTATCCGGAGTTTTCCTTGCAGTTGCTCAAATCAGTCGGGCTGAGATTAAAGAAAGCTGAAGCCCACTTACTGAATGTCATTTGCAATGACGTTTTTACGAGGGTCAGAGAAGCTTTGCTCGATCTCATCGCTTGCGAGTCAGGAACGCATACGGATCAGCCGGTCAAAATCAAAATCACGCAGCAGGATCTTGCAAATCTGATCGGAGCGTCACGGCAGAAGACGTGGCAGGCGCTAAAAGAGTTGGAGAGTTCGAGCGTGTTGCGGCTTATGTATCGCAGTATTTTAGTGACCGCGCCACACAAACTTCGCAGCGGGCACTTTCCTCGTAACGCAAACGTAGACAAGATTACAAGATTTCCAGCATTGGCGAGATTACCGGGAAAATGATTTTCGCAATGCGACTCGCGCGGCGTTAAACCCGCACATGCCGTGAACGCCTGCGCCGGGAGGAGTCGATGACGAACAAATGTAAACACCTCGTGCGGGTGTGGAGTAGGTGCGCAACGTCGGCCTGGTGAACATTTGCGTGAGGGTGTGTGCGCCGCCGCTGATATCGCCGCCAACGAGGTTTGCGTTGTGCTTCTCGAGCAATGAGGGAGACATCACGTTCCGGCCGAGTACCAGTTTGCGAAAGCCCGGCGCAAATCGTTCGATCTGATCCTCAATGCAAGTAAGCATGTCGGTGCGCGAACCATTGGGCACGTGACAGTAGGCCCAAAAGGTATGTTGCCCGGCAGGGGCTCTCGTCGAATCAAATAAACTCGGCTGACAGGCAATGATGAATGGTCGCGTGTTTACTCGACCTTCCCACGCATCGCTTTCAGAGTCGACGATTTCCTGAAACGATCCGCCGAGATGAACCGTGGCCGCTTGAGTACACTCGGCGGCTTGCCAGGGCACGGGTCCACTGAGAGCCCAATCCATTTTGAAAACACCTGGTCCATAGCGAAACTGTTGTAACTTCCGTTTGAACCGTGAAGGAAAATTTTCGCCTGCGATCGTGAGCAACTGCTGCGGAGTGACATCGAACAGTGTCGCTCGCACCGGTGGAATGTCTTTCAGCGATTCAATACGTTTGCCTGTAACGATCTCTCCACCAAGCCCGGCAAAGTAACCGGCAAGAGCATTCGATACTGCTTGCGCTCCGCCGCGCGGTATGGGCCATCCCAAAGCGTGCCCTGTTGCACCGAGAACGAGTCCGAATGCAGCCGTGCCGAAGTGATCGAGCGAGATAGACGAATGGGCCGACAAGCCTGCAAAGAACGCGCGCGTCTTTTGCTCCTTGAAATGTGAGCACGTTAATCCTGCGGCGGATCTGATCGCGCGCAGACCAAAACGAGCAAGAGTAATTGGATGACGGGGCAGTCTTAGTGGTCCAAGTATGTCTTCGGATATGTCCTGCCAACTGCGGACGAGCGGTCCCATCAGTTTTCGATAAGCTGCTTCATCTCTACCGAGTTGTTGACTAGTTGATTCAACGGAACTGTGTAGCAAGATGGCCGTGCCGTCGTCGAAAGGATGCGCGAGGGCGGCGGGTGGATAGATGAACTCCAGACCAGATCGCGCGAGCGGCAAACTCTTGAAGAAAGGAGAGCCAACCGCCAAAGGATGCACCGCGGAGCAGAGGTCGTGAGTGAATCCGCGTAGAGTCAACGAGCCGGACCGCGCTCCGCCGCCGATGTCATCGTTCGCCTCATAAATGCGGACTCGTTTGCCCGCCTGCGCGAGAACAATGCCCGCCGAGAGTCCGTTTGGTCCCGCGCCAACAATTACAGCATCCAAGGTTGCGCCCACTTCAGAATCGTACTAAGTTGCCACAAAAGGCACAAAAGTCAGTACGAAGTATTGATCGATACTTTGGTGCAATAGACGCATTCAACCAGCAGTGGTCTACTCAAGTAGAAGTCAATCAAATGGATCGACAAAAGATTATCTTCGGCTCACTACTATTGATTCTTGCGATCGCGATCGTGGCGGTTGGGTATGCAACCGGCCAGGGACCGCTGTCCGTCGTGAGCATGGGTATTTCGCGCCTGACATCTGGAGGTCAAATGATCCCTTCTCGAGCTTTTACTGACGAAACGAAGGCGCCGGCAGCACCCGAACTTGCAAGCGGTCAATGGATCAATTCCGAGCCGCTGACGTTGAAGAGCCTGCATGGACGGGTGGTGTTGATCGAGTTCTGGACCTTCGCGTGCTACAACTGCCGCAATACCTTGCCTACCGTTAAAAAGTGGGACGCGCAGTATCGTGAGAAAGGATTAACGATTATCGGCGTGCACACTCCCGAATTAGACTACGAGAACAATATCGAAAATTTGCGTCGTGAAGTTGCAGCACTTGGTATTAAGTATCCGGTAGTTACTGACAATGAGTATTCGACGTGGAAGGCGTACGACGTCTATGCCTGGCCCACTGTGTTCGTCCTGGACAAACAAGGACGCATACGTTGGACGCATGTTGGTGAAGGTTCGTACGACAAAACTGAAGAAGTGATTAAGAAGTTATTAGATGACAACTAAATCTCTTTGGGCCGAACAATCCAATCAAGTTTTCCCTTGTTGGCGAGGCTCTCCGACCACTTCGTCGCTTCGATCTCTATTTTTGCAAAGTTCGCCGTCGTGACGTGAACCTGCTCACCCGTGAGATGGGCCAGCAACCCTTCCATCCCGGGGTTGTGGCCGACCAGCAAAATACTCTCCCGGTCATCATCAACCTGCGCAATTACTTCGAGCAGTTGCGACACGGTTGCTTCATAGATGCGCTCGTCATAACGCACCTCGCCACGAAATTTAGCGTGTTCTTTGATCAGCTTGATCGTCTCCCGCGTTCTAACCGCCGGCGAAACCAGGACCAGATCAAAGTCAATCCCTTTTTCCCGGATAAACTCCCCGATTAACGCGCAGGCCTCCCGTCCGCGATTAGCGAGCGGGCGCTCGAAGTCCGGCTGCGACGCATCATCCCAACTCGATTTTGCATGACGTAAGAGATAGAGAGTACGCATTAACTCGTCCCTTCGATTATAACAATCGAATAATGGCGAAGAATCGTCTGAGCGTACATCTTAACCACGTTAAGGCCGGAGAACGAGGGCTCGCCGGCTTGCAAAGGTAGATTCTGTGAGGGACGGTGGCCCAAGCGGTCCCGGGAAAGCAGGCTGAATTTCTCTTTCAGCAAAACTGTCATTTTTGACAGTTCCTCATCTGCCGGATCGCCACTAGCTTCTGGAGACCATGAATGAGCGCGTCAGAGTCTCCCTCCGCTTCCGGATTTTTGCAGCACTGATCTGTT
>DASTTS010000654.1:0-6302 GCA_035760085.1 Pyrinomonadaceae bacterium | reverse complement strand
CGGCTTCATCTGGGATTTCACCGGAAAAGGCCGCGGCAAGATTTTTGCTAACTACGCGCAGTTCATCGAAGCTCCGATTCCGCTAGACGTCAACGTCCGCGCAGGCGGCGGCGACGTGCAGACGGACAAGAACTTCAACGTTGACAGACTGAATGCACCGGCAGGCGCTTTGATTCTTCCGGGCGTCAGCACCGGAGCCACTAACCTGGGCTCTGATGCCACACCGGCCGACATCGGCCTGAAGCCGCAGAGCATTCGCGAGATCACGTTCGGCGCCGAGTACGAAGTCGGCGGCGACATCACACTTGGTACCCGCGGTACCTACCGTGCGATGATCAACGTCATTGAAGACGGTTCATTCGACGACGGCGATACGTACTTCATCTTCAACCCGGGCCGAATCGGACCAGGCACCACTGAAGAAGCGGCTTGCGCTGGAGATCCGGCGCATGATCGTGCTCCTCAGTGCTTTGGACGCGCTCAGCGTTTCTACCGCGGAATCGAGTTCACCGCCACGAAGCGATTTACGAATAACTTCCAGTTCATCACTTCCTACGTGTACTCGAGCCTGATCGGTAACTACGAAGGCCTGTTCCGTAACGACAACGGGCAGTCTGACCCGAACATCACTTCGTTGTTCGACCTTCAGAGCTTGCTCGCTAACACCTATGGCCGCTTGCCGAATGATCGGCCGCACCAGTTCAAGTTCAACGGCAGCTATCGCACTCCGTGGAAACTTCTGCTCAGCGGAAACTTCTACGCCCAGTCCGGTGTGCCGTTCAACAAGCTGGTTCCGCATCCGATCTATGGAAACAACGAAGGTTTCGGCGTTATCCGCGGAACCGCCGTCGTTCCGACCGTTTCGGCTTCCGAGCCGGGATTCCCCAACATTGTTGAGAGCATCGGTTCCACCCGATCGCCTACGACAATGAATCTTGACCTGGGAGTTTACTATCCGATCAAGGTTGGTGAAGGTAAAGAGTTGCGACTGACTGGAGACTGGTTCAACGTCTTCAATAGCCAGCGCGCTGTAACTCTGGACCAGACCTTCGAGATCAATAGCGGTGTGACAGGAGTTCCGCCAGTGCAGAATCCTTTCTGGGGTTCGGCGCTGTTGGTCCAGGCTCCTTCGGCGTTCAGGTTTGGCGCCAAGTTCACCTTCTAAACACTAACTTCCGCCATTTGGCGAAAGCCATTGCGGGTTATGGGGAGAGGCGCCACAGGCCCTCTCCCCTCTTGTTTATGGGTATGATTTTGTAAATCCTGAAAATCCTGTAATCCTATCTAACTGTTTCACAGGATTTCAGGCTTTTCAGAATTTACAAGATATTTAGGACTTGATCTTCCTGCATTACGGGAGTTAAATCTGCATCATCCAGGACAGTTTTAGGGAGGTCTCCATGCCAGGTTTGTCACCCCTCCGCATTTGCTCTCGTTTTCTAATCTTACTTCTTGGCATGCTTCTCTTATCCCCCAGCGTGAACGCGCAGGGAAGCGGCAAAACAGCAACCGGTACCGGCGGTAATCACGTCATCCAGGGTTACGTCTATTTCCCCTCCGGACGAAGCGCCGACGGCACGATCATCGTCAAGCTACAATCCCTTCAATACGGAGAGCTCCAGGTAGTTCCTGATTCAAGCGGCACGTTCACTTTTTCTAATCTCGCGCCCGGCAGTTACACAGTTGTTATCAACGCGGGAAACGAGTATGAGATCTCGCGTGAAGGTGTTTTCATCGACACCGACTTGAATCTATCGCGCATGGGAGCACGGCTTCCGACACAGACGCGAAGATATACAGTGATAGTGCACCTTCAGCCGAAGAACAAAGTCGCGACCGGCAAACCGGGTGTGCTGAATGCGGCGCTGGCGGCAGTTCCCGAGAAGGCACGCAAACTTTACGAACGCGGGCTGGAAGAAGCTCGCAGCGACAATCCAGCCAAGGCAGCGAACACGCTGAAGGAAGCGGTTACGCTTTATCCCAACTTCCCACTTGCTCTCAACGAGCTCGGCGTTCAGTATCTAAAGCTGCGACAGGTCAACAAGGCGGTTGATGTTCTCAAAGAAGCAGTCAAGCTGAATCCCGACTTTGCCTCCTCGAGACTTAATCTGGGTATTGCTTTGCTCGAGGTAAGGCAGTTCGAGCACGCCGAAGAGCAGTTGCGTGAATCGGTAAGGCAAAATAACAGCTCCGCGACGGCCCACATGTATCTCGGCATCGTCTTGCTTCGTCAAACTAAATTCGATGAAGCCGAAAAGGAGTTGGTAGTCGCAACCCAAGCGAATGCTACACAACTCAGCATGGCCAATTATTATCTCGGTGGACTTTACTGGCGGAAGAAGGACTACGCTCGCGCAGTCGAGCAGCTCGAGAAGTATTTAGCGTCGACGCCGAACGCTCCTGACGCCGAGCGCGTGCGCGCCACCATTAAAGAGTTTCGCAGTCGTATCACGCCGGAATGATCCAATATAAGAAAGGACAGCAATCCATTCATGAATGCAAATAGATTTCTGCATTTGATTTTGACGACAGCGCTGATCGTCTCCTCCGTACTCGTTGCAAAAGCGCAAGGGGTGATGCCAGGCAGCTCCCGCAACGGCGGACTGTCGAGTGGTGAAGGCAACATCACGCTCCAGGGCCGGATTCATTTTCCGTCCGGACAGGGTGCCACTGGCCGAACTATCAAAGTAAGTCTTGAAAGCGTCAGCACGTTTGGCGGTGGTAATACAGCGGTTCCGGATCAGGACGGTGTTTTCCGTATCAACGGTCTTACGCCGGGTGACTATACCGTCGTGGTCGATGCCGGACCGGAATTTGAAAAGGCCCGCGAACCCGTCGGCATCTATTCGGGAACGAGTGGAAAGATCGTCCAGGTAACGATTCAACTACAGCCCAGGATCGATGCCTCGAATCCGCTCTTTGCAGGCGTACCTTCCAACGCGCTCAATCTCTACCAAAAAGGCATGGCTGCGGTTAAGAAGAATGATTCGAAGGCTGCAGTCGCGTCGCTCAGTGCAGCGGTAGCAGCGCATCCAAACTTTGCCATCGCGCTAAACGACCTTGCTACTCAGTACATGCTGCTGAAGGAGTGGGACAAAGCACGTGAAACGTATGAGGCTCTGATTAAACTGAAGCCCAACGACACTGCCGCACATCAAAATCTCGGTATCGTCACTTACAACCAGAAGAAGATGGAGGACGCGGAGACGCACTTCCGCAAAGCCATCGAGTTGAAGAGTACCGGTCCAACGGCGCACTACTATCTCGGATTGATTATGGTGAGTATGAAGCGCTATTCGGAAGCGGTACCCGAGTTTGAGGCAGCGATCGCTAATGGTGGTGACAACCTCGCGCTCGCGCACAAGTATCTCGGCGGTTTATACATGAACTCGAAGCCAAAGGAGGCCGCGGATGAGTTAGAGAAGTATCTGAAACTCGATCCGAAGGCACCCGATGCCGATCGCATCAAGGGAACCATTAAGGACTTAAGAAGTAAGCAGTAGTTACGCGGATGCCGCGGATTATTCTCACTTGAGCTCGAGCAGATGACCGAGTTTCTCTTTCTTCGTGCGCAGGTAATCCGCGGCGTCTTCGGTTGAATCCACCTCGATCGACACTCGCTCCACGATCCTCAATCCGGCCTCTTCGAGTGCGCGGAGTTTCAACGGATTATTCGAGATAACTTTGACCCGGCAGAGCCCGATATCAAAGAGAATCTCTGCGCACTGGCGATACTCTCTCAAGTCGACCGCCAGACCGAGCTGCTCGTTTGCTTCAACTGTGTCCGCGCCCTGATCCTGAAGCGCGTAGGCGCGAATCTTGTTGACGATGCCGATGCCGCGACCCTCCTGCTGCTGGTAGACGATTGCGCCCCGGCCTTCCTGCTGAATCATCTGCATAGTGCGATGAAGCTGGCGGCCACAGTCGCATTTGGTCGAGCCAAACACGTCACCCGTCAGACATTGAGAGTGGATGCGAACGAGAGTCGGGACATCGCGGCTCATCTCTCCTTTAAAGAGGACAACAAACTCTTCCTCGGTGGTGAGGGAGCGATACGCCGCGATCTGAAACTCGCCCCATTCCGTGGGCAAATGAGCAACTGCAACCCGCTCGACCGTTCCCGTCCCCATTGAGTCGCGACAGGTCCCCACAGCGGATTTTTGCGATGAGTGGACTTCCATGACAAATACCTGGAACACAAACAGAGTTAAATTGAGCGGCAATTATAGGAGGTATAGGTGCGATAGGACAAATAGGACCTTTAAATTCGTGAAACTAACCGTACCCGGTTGCGTGTAGATTCTCCGGCGTTTGCGATTGCTTCCTAAGGCCGTGTATGCTTTCACACAGTTTGGCCTGCCGGTAGGCTCGCAAAAGAGGTTTTTCTTCCAGTGAATAACAGTCTAAATCTGGCCTCAAAACCGTTTAGTAATCGCATTCTTCCGTGGGCCCTCACGGTAATCATCCTATTTGTGTCGATGATTGGTCTGTTCGTGGTTGTGCAGCTCACGACCACCACCAGAAAACAGGCCGACCTCGTCCAGGGCCAGATCACTCAACTGAAACAACGCGAACAGGTCCTGATGGACGCCGCCAAGCAGGTGCAACAGTCCTTTTCACCCGAGCAGCAGCAAGCAATCCCGGCAGCCCATGCACTCATCGATCGTAAGTCGTTCTCCTGGTCACGATTGCTGGCCGATCTCGAGGCGTCTTTACCGGCCAGCGTCAAAGTTTCGCGCATCTCTGTGCGAGAGGTAAGCCGGCAGGCTGACCAGACAGTAGCGCAACTCGATCTCGCCGTGTTCGCCAAGAACCCGTCCACGATCGACGAGATGATCCGTACGATGCACCAGGAAGGTGTTTTCGTCGCTGAGATTCGGAATCAGAACTTGCAGAAAGGTCGTGGCGAGGCGGGAACGGAATACGAGCTCGCCGTGACTTACCGCGCCCGTTCCAGTTATTCAACCGAGAACGTTGCTGAAGTCGACCCGACGAGGAAAGAAAGCGAGGTTTCGAGATGAGCGTCGAAATGCAAACCGAACCTCGAGCGACTGGCTATAGATTGCGCGTCAGTGAGTTTCTTGCTTCACGTCGTGGCAAGATGTTCGGTATAGCTGAAGTTGCGGCACTCGCCGGCAGTTGCTTTGTGCTCCTGCTCGTCCTTTTGAGTTACCTCTATTTTCTCGTCCCGGCTCGTTCTCGTCTGGCTTCAAATAATCTCGAGCTGAATCAGACACAAACAAACCTGCAAACGCTCGACAAACTTTTTAATAAAGACCAGAGCGCCAAACAAACGGTCGACCGTACTGCAGCCAGCCTGAGCAAGTTCGAGTCTGAGCACCTCATGCAAGCGGATGAGGGGCGCATGGATTCGTTTAGAGAGATCAATGAACTGATAGTGAAGAACAACCTGAGGAACACCTCAGGCCCGACTTATACGCCGCTCGATCCAACTGGAACAAAGTCAACCTCGGGAAAGACTGTGGTGACGAAGTGGCAGAGTTTCTATCCTGGAACTTCAGTAATGGTTACGGTCGAAGGCGAATACCAGAACGTGCGCCGCTTCATTCGCGATATTGAGCGCAGCAGACAGTTTGTAGTCATCAATGAAGTGGAGCTTCAGCGTGCCAGTCAGAACAACGCGCCGGCTTCAGCCGAAGAAGGCGGTGCGGGTTCAGGAACGCGCGCATCGCTCGTGACGCTACAGCTAAATATGTCGACTTACTTTCAGCGCCCGGGCGCCGCGAATAGTGCGCCGGCAAGTCAGGATTAAAGAAGATGGCACTGGTCGATTTAAGCAAACCAGGTGAAAAGAAGAAGCTGATCTTTGCTGCGGCGCTCGGCCTCGGAGCAATCCTCGTCCTGTACTGGGCACTGATCGGGTTCGACAGCCGGCCTACTCCGACAAACAGGCCAACAGCCAGTGCAACGCCAACGCGGCCCACAACGACCGCCGCGCAACGGCAGACAACTCAGGCGCCAGTCTCGCCTGAAGTTCAAAACCTGGCGGCGTTTGCTCCCATCGACTATACACCGACGTCTTACAATGCTCCTGAGGCGAAGCGAAACATCTTTGCGTACTACGAGCCACCGGTAAAACCGGTCGTGGCTCCCGCAACGCCAACTCCGACACCGACACCGCCGCCGCCGGTTCTGCTGGCGTCTGTTTCGCCGTCAAACGTTTACGCGCGCACTGAGGACTTCAAACTCGAAGCTGCGGGCGACAAGTTCACACCGGAGATGCGCATCTTTGTTGATGGTCGCGAGCTGCCCACGACGTACAAGGGACCGCAACAACTTAC
>DASTTS010000653.1:0-3330 GCA_035760085.1 Pyrinomonadaceae bacterium | reverse complement strand
TTAGAAATAGGGATCAATTCGAACGTGGTCCCTCACCTGGGTCACACCTGGCGCATGGCTGATCGAGCCGAGTACTGCCCGCTTTTCTTGCCAGGAGTGAACTCGCCCCCATAGATCGACCGCCCCATCATTAACCTCGATTCGCAAGCGTTCGGCTTCGCGATCGGCTCGACGCTCCAGTGCAAACTCGATCTCTTCACGCAACTGCTTTGCGTTGACTTCCTGTTTGCGAATCGTGATCTTGTTGATTACGCCAATCACGCCCGCCAGTCGTCTAATCGCTCGTTCCGCATCGTTGCGTTCACGCCAGTACTCCACTTCGCCCTCAAGCGTGACCCACCCATCCGATACAGTTGATTGAATAAGTTCATTCGGGACCATTGCGTCCCATTCGAGCGCATTACGAACAGCACCTGCAATCTCCGAGTCAGTGCGTACAAAGCGAGCCAATGGCGTAACCTCGATGTCATTCGCTACATCAAGCACGCCAGCAACACGATGCGCGGCGTCCTGTGCAGCGATTTTCTGCGCATAACTCTGTACTGCACCGGTCAAAGTTGCCACTGCGTCGTTGACTTCAACATTAATGCTGGCCCAGTCGATGCGCGAGTCCCATTTCAATTCGCGTAGCACTCGTTGCTTAAGATCTCCATCACTTCGTTTTTCCAACATAATGATCCTCCCACGGTCTAACCAGGCTGTTCCCTTGAACGCCCTGCCACTGCGCCCCTCCAAGCTTCAACAGTTTTGGTCAGAGCAACGGTTGTGCCCGTATTTGGATTAAAAATAGGCGACAAATTAACTGTTTGGCTTAGTTTTAGGCAGCTTTCGTGGGGAAAGTTCCGCATCTCGCTGCGAGGAAACTCGCTCCAGTCTCGCGCTCGAAAGGTAAGAAAGGGCAACGGTAAGGAGTTGTTGGGGCACACCTTCCATTCTGCCAAGTCGGCACATGCCTTGCCCTCTCTAATTTCGATTCGGGCAGGATTCGCGCGGCAGTCGAGCCGCGAGTAATGGGAGCTGCAACCACGTCATGAAGACAAACCAACAACTCATCTACACACTCGATTTCGCCGAGATCGGCATAAAGGATATTTCGCGGGTCGGCGGTAAGAATGCCTCTTTAGGTGAACTCTTTAATGCACTTAAGCCCCAGGGTGTTGGCGTGATCGATGGCTTTGCTACAACGGCAGATGCCTATCGCACGCTATTGGCCCAGGGCCAACTTGAATACGAGCTCCGTTCGTTGCTCACAGATTTCGATCCGGAAGATGTAGAGGAACTGAGAAGGCGAGGACATGCTGCACGCGTGGCCGTCCTTGATATGCCGCTACCTAACGAGTTGCGAAACGCGATCATCAGCGCTCATGAACAGCTTTGCAACCGGCTAGGCCATGAGCCGGAACTTGCCGTGAGATCTTCTGCTACCGCTGAAGATTTGCCCGAAGCCTCGTTTGCCGGCGCCGCCGAGACATTTCTTAACGTTCGTGGTCCCGAGGCGCTGTTGCGTGCCGTGCATCAGTGCTTCGCGTCGCTTTTTACCGATCGGGCAATTAGCTATCGCGCGCGGCTTGGTTACGATCAGCTGAAAGTGGCGATTTCTGTTGGCGTACAGCCAATGGTGCGATCTGATAAAGCCAGCTCAGGAGTGATTTTTACTCTCGACACTGAATCAGGATTTCGCGATGTCGTATTAATTAGTAGCGCGTATGGCCTCGGTGAGTATGTCGTACAAGGGGTCGTTACCCCGGATGAGTGGGTTGTTTTCAAACCAACACTCAAGCTTGGCTATCGTCCTATCGTTGGGCGAAGGCTTGGTACAAAGGAGGTGCGACTGGTTTATGGTGATGGCAGCCGCACCACACGCAGCGAGGCCACTCCGTTAGCGGAACGCGGAAAGTTCTCGCTCACTGATGATGAAGTACTCAAGCTCGCGCATTGGGCCTGCTTAATTGAAGAGCACTATTCCAAACAGGCCGGACATCCGCAGCCGATGGATATCGAATGGGCCAAAGATGGAGTGAGCGGCAAACTCTTCGTCGTTCAGGCCAGACCGGAAACGGTCCATTCTGCAAGGGCAACAAATGCGGTGGCACAGATCTATCGAATCACTGGTGAACATGGTGCCCCGCTTGTAACTGGCCAGGCTGTCGGTGAAAAGGTTGGGGCTGGTCGCGTAAAAATCGTCCATCGCATTGAAGAGCTGCAAAACGTCAAGGCCGGTGACGTCCTGGTTGCCAGGCTCACCGATCCGGATTGGGAACCTGTAATGCGACGGGTTTCGGCCATTGTTACCGATCAAGGAGGGCGAACCGCTCACGCTGCGATCGTGTCTCGCGAGTTTGGCATACCGTGCATTGTGGGCAGTGGAAATGCAACTGAGGTTCTTCATGATGGAGATGAGATCACGATAGTATGCTGCCAGGGAACCGAGGGTCACGTCTATGCCGGCCGAGTTGCTTTTGCGATTGAAGAGATCGGCTCAGAAGCAGTGCCGCAAACACGGACGCAGGTGATGCTTACCCTTGGGGACCCGTCCACCGCCTTTCAAACGTCAATGATTCCGAACGATGGTGTCGGACTGGCTCGCACGGAGTTTATTGTTACCAATCACATTGGAATTCATCCGATGGCTCTGGCTCGTTATCCGAACCTAAAGGACCAAACGGCGCTGAAAGAAATAGCATTGCGTATCGGCAACGAGGAGCCACGCGAGTTCTTTGTCCGCCGCTTCAGCGAAGGTGTCGCGCGTATCGCGGCTGCGTTCTATCCCAAACCCGTCATCGTTCGGACCAGCGACTTCAAGTCAAACGAATACGCGCGCCTTTTGGGAGGCAACGAGTTTGAGCCAAAAGAAGAAAATCCGATGCTGGGCTTCAGAGGGGCATCTCGCTATTACGATTCACGCTATGCCGACGGCTTCGCGCTCGAATGTGCAGCGTTGCTACGTGTGCGCAAAGAGATGGGTCTGACAAACGTCAAGATCATGATTCCGTTCTGCCGCACCGTCGCGGAAGCAAAACGCGTGATTGAGGTGATGGCTCAACAAGGATTGAAGCAACGTGAGGATGAGCTCGAAATTTATGCAATGTGTGAGCTCCCTTCGAATGTCGTTAGAGCTGATGAGTTTCTGCAAGTCTTCGACGGGTACTCGATTGGTTCCAATGATCTGACTCAGTTGGTATTGGGAATCGACCGAGATTCCGGCACCATTTCACATCTGTTTGACGAAAACGATCGCGCTGTTCTCGGCATGATCGCACAGGTGATTGACGAAGCACAGCGAGCTGGAAAACCGATTGGCATCTGTGGCCAGGCGCCTTCGGACTTTCC
>DASTTS010000652.1:0-7754 GCA_035760085.1 Pyrinomonadaceae bacterium | reverse complement strand
CGCGGAGTGAGATGTCACTTAGATGAGCTGGCCCGCACTTTCGGTCCGTGAGTGTGGGCGAGAACAAGCCGGACTAGCTCGTGTCGACGTCTTGTCGCTTCACTTAGTCGACATTGAGCGAATTTTTGTCAGGTTCGCCTGACGAGAAAGAGAAGCGACTAAGCATGTAGAGTCCTTCGGCGTTGGTTTTTGGATCCGAGTTCAATTCTCGGCGCCTCCACCAAAATCAAAAATTGCGGGAGCCCTCACTCCCGGAAAGACCCAGAGAACGATATGAGCACTACAACTCAAACTCACTTAATGACTGTGGCAGAATTCATGAACATAGATGATGACTACCATCGTCATGAACTTATTAAAGGGGAACTCCTCACGATGCCTGTTCCAAAACCTTTACACGGGCGCGTTGTCGCCAACCTCACGATGCTTCTGGTACAACACGCTAAAGCCAACCAACTCGGCGACGTCCACACTGAATCCGGCTACCACATTGAAAGAGATCCAGATACCGTTTTGGGTCCTGATGTTTCCTTCATTTCACGGGAACGTGTTGACCGAGCGGATGATCATTACTACGACGGTCCACCGGATCTTGCCGTTGAAGTGTTATCGCCTGGCGATCGAAGAGGGTACGTTGAGCGCAAGCTGGCCCTGTGGTTAGAGACGGGCACACGATCGGTATGGCTGGTGAATCCGCGGCGTCGAACGGTTGAAGTCTCGTCTCCAAGTGAGAGAAGAACTCTTCACGAAGACGACGAACTCGTAGACGCTACAGTCCCCGGCTTTCGCGTAAAAGTTTCAGAGATCTTCGCCTAGACCAACACTCACTTGGACCGAAACCTTCCCATCGGCATCTTCGACAGCGGCGTTGGCGGACTAACAGTCTATAAAGCCCTGCACGAACGTCTGCCCAACGAACGCTTCGTCTATCTCGGTGACACCGCCCGCGTGCCTTATGGCACAAAATCACTCGCGACTGTCGAACGTTACGCTGTCGAGAATTCGAAATTCCTCGAAACGCACGGCATCAAGTTACTCGTCGTCGCCTGCAACACCGCGTCAGCACTCGCGCTCCCTGCAATCCGCAAAGCGATCAAAGTTCCAGTCATCGGCGTGATCGAGCCCGGCTCGCGCGCTGCCGTTGAAATCGCACAAGACAAAAACATCGGAGTCATCGCGACTGAAGCAACAGTGCAAAGCCACGCATACGCGAAAGCGATTGCTGCGATGGGCGCGAAAGGCGAAGTAATCGAACGCGCCTGTCCGTTATTTGTGCCTTTAGCCGAAGAGGGATGGGCCGACAGTGATGTCGCGCGCACAGTCGCTCGGGATTACTTACAAGATTTCACCACAGCACCGCCGGTTGCCATCGTCCTCGGCTGCACACACTACCCGATCCTTCGCGACGTGATCAGCGAAACAGTCGGCCGGGAAGTTAAACTAATCGACTCCGGCGCCGCGACCGCTCGTGACGTCGAATCATTACTCGAAAGCTCCGATCTAACGCACGAAGATACACCTGGTCTTTACCAGGAACGCCAACTCTGTGATGATTTAGACCACTTTTATGTGACCGATGCAGCCGAAAGATTTGCTAAAGTAGCCGAGAGATTCTTAGGATCTGCTCCTTCCATTCTTGAAGCGGTAGAGATTTGGGGACACGATGAGCTTCGCACGCACTGACGGACGCGCACCCGACGAAATGCGTCCGGCACGAATCACGCCGGGCTTTCTCCCTTACGCGGAAGGTTCCGTGCTAATCGAAATGGGCAACACGCGCGTTGTTTGCTCCGCGTCTCTCGAAGATCGCGTGCCACCATTTCTGAGAAACACGGGTCAGGGTTGGTTAACTGCCGAGTACGCGATGTTGCCGCGGGCCACACAAACACGCACGGCGCGTGAGATCGGCCGTGGTGGACCATCGGGTCGCACGCACGAGATACAGCGATTGATCGGACGTAGTCTGCGTGCTGTGGCAGATATGAAGGCACTTGGCGAACGCACGATCACGATCGACTGCGATGTTCTGCAAGCTGACGGCGGCACACGCACTGCTGCTATCACAGGCGCTTACGTTGCCTTCGCACTCGCGAGCCGGCAGCTAGTCAAATCAGGCAAGATCACGCGCTCGTTATCGACTAATCACGTTGCCGCAGTCAGCGTAGGAATAGTCGGCAACACGCCGCTTCTCGATCTGAAGTACGACGAAGACTCGAAAGCGGAAGTTGATATGAACATCGTGTGCACTGGTGACGGCAGGTTTATCGAGCTTCAGGGAACAGCGGAGCGCGAGCCATTTAGTCCCGCGCAAATGAACGAGATGGTGGCGCTGGGCGTACACGGAATCGAAGCGCTTATAGCGCTCCAGCAACGGATCATTGCTGAGGTTGAATAGTTCCTGTAGGACCTATTTGAGCAACGACGCGTGTGAACCCAGGCATCTGACAGGCTTTGGAGGGAAAATGCGACGAGTTCTAGCTTTAGTTTTGACTGGGTTTGCCTTGATGGCGCCAGTCGCCCTGGCGCAACAAATCTACACGCACGACAAAGTTGATTACAGCTTCGACATTCCTTCACCCACCTGGCGCGCCATTATTGAGCCTGATTCCGCACACGAGCATCCGGAATTTGTTTACGGTGATCGCCTCGACGGCTATCTGACAATCCGCAAAGAGACCGTTGAAGCCGGCACCACTCCGGCTGACCTTGCGAATCGCGACCAGGATCTGACGCTTCGTTTCCTGCCCGGTTTCGTCGCCGGCAAAACTGATTCGTTCAATGGCAGACTCGATGGCGTCACGATGTCGTACGAGTTTGTCAGGACCGGAAAACCGATGATCGGCCGCACTTACTACTTGCAGGCCGATAACCGCACGATCTACGCGCTGCGCTTCACCGGCCTGCGCGACAAGTTAAGCCGGATACGCAATCAAACCGATCTCATCGCCCGCACTTTCAAGATGAAGTAACGCGCCGCAGATGACGCTGAAGCTCGCGCACGGCTTGGCCATCCAACCCTCGCCGATCCATGGCAGAGGTTGTTTCGCCACCATCCCATTCAAGCGACGACACAAGATCGCGGAGTACACCGGCGAGAAGATCAGCAATACTGAAGCTCGTCGCCGCGCGCACCGGAAGATGCTGCGGATCTGCGAGGTGAATAGTAACTGGAGTCTCGACGGCAGTCGCGGCGGCAACGGCACTCATTACATCAACCACTCGTGCGCGCCAAACGCGTTTATGCAAATTCTCTACGATCACATTCTCTTCATCGCGCTACGCGACATCGAGCCGGGCGAAGAGATCACGATCGACTACGAATCAACACTTCATTCAGACGACAAGCGTTGTATCTGCGGCGCGCGCACCTGTCGCGGTACAATTAACCGGGTCTGAAATCTCCTTACAGTCTGGGCAGTGTGAAGCTAAATTTAGATCCACGTCCTTCTTCGGAGTCGAGATCGACTCGCCCGCCGTGTTGCTCCACCACTTCGCGCACAAACGAAAGGCCCAGGCCGGTCGATTCTTCGTCTTTTTCCTGTCCTTCACGAACGACACGATAGAACTTGTCCCACACGCGTTCCTTCGCTTCCGCCGGAATTCCGAAACCTCGATCTTCAACACACACGCGCACGCTTTCGGCTTCGAGGGCCGTTGAAACAGTGACTGTGGTTCGCTCCGGACTGTATTTGATCGCGTTGTTCAGAAGGTTCTTCACCGCCTGCGTGATCAAACTTTTGTCGGCAGCAACTGGCGGAATTCGATGCGCCGGTTGCTCGATCAGGCGAATGCGTTTCTTCTTTGCCACTGGTTGCAACGACGTAATCGTCTCGCGCACCACTTCGTCGAGGCGCAGCGGAATCTTCAGCACTTCCTGCTTGTCTTTGCGCTGCAACTGCGTTACGGAAAGAAATGTATTAATCATGCGCGACATGCGTTGCGACTCGTTTGCGATAATCGAGACAAACTCGCGCGCCTGTTCAGGAATCTTCTCATCTGCCGTCAACAACTCTGCAAAACCGTTGATGCTCGTCAGCGGTGTGCGCAACTCGTGCGACATCAGCGAGATCATGTCGCTCTTCAACTTTTCATACTCTTTCGTTGCGGTCAGATCTTTGACATACAAAGCGATCCCGATCGGCTCGTCCGCTTTCTTTCCTTGACGCTCACGCAGCAGCGAAATCCGCAGGTTGAGAATCTGGCTTTTCGACTCGAAGTTGAGCTCGCCTTCATACTCAACGCCGCTTTGCAACACACGTCGCACGGCGATCTCAGGCTCGTCGAAAACGTCTGTGCGAAATTTATCGAGCAAGTCGAACAGATCCATTTTCAAGATTTGCTCGTGTGTGAGTCCGGCAAAAGTCATGAGCGTGGGATTGACCAGTGCGAGCGTGCCGTCGAGATAAGCAATCGCAACACCGTCGTCGATGTGCGTAAGAGTGCGGGCTTCACAACGCTGCTCGACGTTCACGGCTTTCAGCACGTTCAGCGCATCAAGTTTTCTCCGGCTGCCGCGTTGTGAAAAGAAACTGAGCGCCTCCGTACGGACCGCGTTGTGAGTAAAACTCTCGCGCTCGAGATTACGAGCGAATTGCGAGCCGACGGCAAGCAGCAAAGGTGTGTCGTCAGCCGAGAACTCGGAAGCGAGTCTAATCAGCAACACGCCGGCGACCTCGCTTTCGTGCAGCAGAGGCACCGCGACGGATGTTGTTTGACTGACGACTGTGCCCGTTGCTGCGGCTCGCAGGCAAAGCTTGATGCCTTCGCGCCAGACCGCGTTGCGGCGCGGATCCTGTGCGTTGGGCGCAGGGCTTTTATAACGGACGACGGTCTGCAGTCCTTCCGATTCATCGCAGCGGAAGACCACGGCTTCACTGAGCGGCAGGACCGTATTGAGAAGTTTCAGGCCACTCGCCAGCCTGCCATTTGCGTCAACGATTGAGGCGGTGTTCGGCGTTGGAGAGTGAAACAGGGAGCGGGTTAACTTGCGATCAATAGACCAGAGACGATTCACGTGGACGAGGAGTAAACACAAAATGCCGCTGACGACTATTAAACAGGCGCTGGCGATAACATCGAGGTCCAGGAGAGCATAGCCCATCACGCCGGCAAGGATGCCGGTGGCTGACGCAAATACAAACGTTAGGGTTTTTGTCTTAATCAAGGCGTGAGTGCGGGCGGGAAGATATCAAAAACGCCGCGGGGATTATACAGTGTTTAACCACCGATTACACGGATTATTTACTGATTGCCGCCAGTGCTGCGCGAATGGCCGGGAGCTGGTCGTCGAAGACGGTGCGTAAATCCATAAGGACTTTTCCGTCGGAGATACGGGCGATTATTGGTGGTGAGTAATTGCGGAGTTCCTGTTCGATTTCCTGGGCGGACTTCTCCGCATGGGTGATTGCAATGAGCGTCGTTGGAAACGTAGAGGTAGGCCCGGCGCCGCCGCCCAGCGCCGATTCGCCCGGCACCAGTTCAACGTTGAGACCTTCAGCCACGCTTTGGGCGCGGCGCTCGAGCTCCCCGGCAGTGAGCGACAGCATCTGGATGACCGGCACTTCCGCGTCCGCAACGTCTCGCTGATGCGAAACAAGCGTCGCCTCGAGGGCCGCAAGTCTCAGCTTGTCGCTTCGTAGCGCGCGATAGAGCGGATGCCTGCGCAGCCGCGACACAATCGACTGTTTCCCGACAATCAATCCCGCCTGCGCCGAGCCGAGTAGCTTGTCGCCACTAAACGAAACCACATCGACGCCACTCTCGACGACCTCACGCACGACTGGTTCATCAACGACGCCGTATTTCCCGAGGTCTGCGAGCTGACCCGAACCAGCGTCTTCGTACAGCGGCAGTCCCGTTTCGCGCGCCAGGGCGGCCAGCTCCGCTCGCTCAGGCAAGCTCGCGAAACCAACAATGCGATAATTTGACGGGTGCACGCGCATGATCAGCCGCGTGTTTGCATTGATCGCTTGCTGGTAGTCGCGCAGGTGAGTCCGATTTGTGGTTCCGACTTCAACCATGCGCGTGCCCGAGCTAGCCATCACGTCGGGCACACGAAAGTCGCCGCCAATCTCAACGAGCTCTCCGCGCGAAACGATCGTCTCACCATCAGCGGCGAGGACGGTCAGGATCAGCAGGGCCGCGGCGGCACAGTTGTTCACCACCAGAGCATCTTCGGCGCCCGTCAGATCTTTTAAGAGCGACTCTACGCGCGTCCCTCGACCGCCGCGTGCGCCACTCTCGAGGTCGTATTCGAGCGAACAATAACGCGCCGCTTCATCCATCGCAGCGCGCGCTGCCTGTGACAACGCCGCACGGCCCAGATTTGTGTGGAGCAACACGCCGGTGGCGTTGATTACAGTTTTAATCCCGGCGTGGCTTTCACGTTCCGCAGTGGCCTCCATGCGCCGGACCGCCTCAGCCAGAAGACCATTGCTAGTGGATTCTGCCGCGCCGTCACGGACCATGGCGCGGACCTCGGCAATTGCGGAGCGCGCGATATTCGTTGCTCTTCGGGTCCCGACACGTTCGCGCAGCTCACGCGCTGCGTCAGTGCGCAGAAGCTGGTCCACGGACGGTACGTGACGCAGGTTTTCATTCAGCTTCGCCATCACTCTTTTGACAGGATTGCAGGATTTTACAGGAATTAAGTGTTTAATCCTGAAAAATCTTGGAAAACACTCCTATAAAAAGCTAGACTGCCTGAGGAGGTTCTCCTTTGGCATTACGCGACAACAAACTGCGCAGATCGAAACTACAGGTTCAGGCCAAGAACAAATTCGGCGTGGGCGACAACCAGACGACGCCCGACCAGCAACTGACCAGGCTCGAAGACGACATCCGTCATCTGCGGATCGAGTTTGACATCTTCTTCAACGGCAATGCCAAGCGTCCACCTTACGAAACCAAAGGCCGCGTCGAAACTCTGCTAAAACGACTCGGCGACGACCGCACCCTCAACTACGCCCAACGCTATCGCTATAACTCGCTCTGCGCACGCTACAACGCGTTTCGGGATCTCTGGCGCCGCACGATGCAGGGACGTGAAGAAGGTCGGGATGCTGTTTCGGCCCATCGGGCCAGTGTCCGGATTACAGAGCCCAAACTTGAGCCCGTTTCGTTTGTTTGTGGGGATGCGCATCACGAAGTCGAACTCGTCAAGAACCTCTATAACTCGCTAATCGAAGCAAAACGGCAATGTGGTGAGCCAACGGAAGATCTGTCGTTTCCCAAGTTTCATCGTTTAATTGCGTCGAAGGCAGACGGAATCAAGCAGCAGGGTGGTTGTGATCGGGTGCGATTTTCAGTGGCGGTGGAGGATGGGCACGTGAGTTTTAAGGCTCGAGCGGAGGGGTAGGTTCACAACGGCGAAGGGAGTCTTAGACAGGATTCCAGGATTTTCAAGATTAACAGGATGAAAAAAGGCGACCCGCACATGGTCGCCTTTCTTCTTGTGAGCTTACCGGACCCGTGACCGGAAGCAAGTCAGTGGCTTTGCTAAAGGCAAGCCGGGGAGACACTACATCTTCGTGACCTTTTCAGCCTGAGGTCCCTTTGGGCCTTGTGTAACCTCAAACTCGACTTCCTGACCCTCTTCGAGAGTCTTAAAGCCGTCGCCCTGGATAGCGCTATAGTGAACGAAGATGTCCGAAGAGCCTGGTTGCTCGATAAAACCATAACCCTTCGAATTGTTAAACCACTTGACCTTACCGGTTATTCTAGACATAACAACGAATCCTCCTAACGATTCGGTA
>DASTTS010000651.1:0-5002 GCA_035760085.1 Pyrinomonadaceae bacterium | reverse complement strand
GTTTACGCGCGTGGCTATTCGTACATGACTGACAATGCTGAAGCATGTGTGAACTGTCATGTTATGCAGGACCAGTTTAGTGGCTGGCTAAAGTCGAGCCATCGCGCCGTCGCCGTCTGCAACGATTGCCATACTCCGCCCGGACTCGTTGGTAAGTACGCAACTAAAGCACGTAACGGGTTCTGGCATTCCTACTATTTCACGACAGGTTGGTTTGAAGACAACATCCAGATCACACCGCGAGGCCGTGAAGTAACTGAAGAAGCCTGCCGCAAATGTCATCAGGAAATCGTGCAAGCCATCGAAGGTCCGCACGGAGACAAAGACGCGCAGACCAGTTGTACGAGGTGTCACAATTCAGTGGGTCATTTACATTGATGCTGGAGTAGTCGAATGAGTGAAGAGAAGCAGAAACGTCGGTCCCTGCGATTTGTGGCTTTGGTAGCCTTGATCACGCTCGCCACCGTTTTCGGGTTGGCGCTGCTGGTAAATATCTTTCAGCGAAAGCAGGAAGCACGCAATCCTTTCTTCAGAGTCGTAGAGTTGACTGACGACACTGTCGATCCAGGTGTTTGGGGTAAGAACTTCCCGCTTCAATACGACGACTACTTAAAGACAGTCGACCAGGTCCGCACACGCTATGGCGGCAGCGAAGCAGAACCGCGAACGCCTACGCAAGCCGATCCTCGCTCGGTCGTGGCCCAATCCCGACTCGAAGAAGATCCGCGGTTAAAAACAATGTGGGCTGGCTACGCCTTTTCGAAAGACTTCAGAGAAGAGCGTGGTCACGCATACATGCTTGACGATCAAACTTTTACCGAGCGTCAGCAAGTCGCGAAGCAACCAGGTACGTGCGTCAACTGTCACGCGTCTGTCTACGTCGCTTACAAACAACTCGGCGGCGGCGACATCATCAAAGGCTTCGAAGCATTAAACAAGATGCCGTATTTCGAAGCGCGGAAAGTCGTGACTCATCCCGTCGCCTGTATCGATTGTCATGATTCGCAAACGATGCAATTGCGCGTCACGCGACCGGCATTCATCGAGGGCATGCGCGCGTTGAAGGCGTCGCAAGGTATCCAAAATTACGACGTGAATAAACAGGCGACACGACAGGAGATGCGGGCCTACGTCTGCGGGCAGTGTCACGACGAATATCACTTCAGCGGTCCGGAAAAGCGACTCGTCTATCCATGGGCCAAAGGACTCCAGGTAGAGAACATCCTTGCTTTCTACGACGAGCAAAAGTTTAAAGACTGGGAACATGCCACCACGGGCGCACCGGTGCTCAAAGCGCAGCACCCGGAGTTTGAGATGTGGAACCAGGGAATTCATGCGCGCTCGGGTGTCGTGTGTGCAGATTGCCACATGCCTTACAAGCGCGAGGGTGCGCTGAAGATCAGCGATCATCATGTGCGTTCGCCGTTGCTAAACATTAATCGCGCGTGTCAGACGTGTCACAAGTGGTCTGAGGATGAGCTGCGAGCCAGAGTGGAAACAATTCAACAGCGAACACACAACCTGCGCAACCTGGCAATGGACGCGCTCGTCGATTTAATTAATGACATCAAGTCGGCGAAGGACGCCGGCCGCACCGACGCGGGGATCGCGACTGCACAAGACTTCCAACGTCGCGCGCAGTTCTATTTGGACTTCATCGAGTCTGAAAACTCAACGGGATTTCACGCGCCCCAGGAGGCCGCGCGCATTCTGGGCGAGTCGATCAACTTCTCACGTAAAGGCCAGCTTGCTGTGCGCGGTACTGTGCCAACTGCTACGCGTTGATGATGACGTAGAAGCCACTGCGAACTTATCCGCACCAAATCTTGAAAATACGCAGCTAATTTCTCTTAACGGCGAGATTTCCGCGTTTACTGCCGCGGCATCTGTGTTGCACATGCGACATTCGGAATGGTACGGGCAGAAACCACAGTTTGGAGAAATACGCCATGATTAATTCAGAAACCACGGTCAGAGAAGTCGCGCTACAGCTACCAGAAGCAACCAGACTCTTTGAGAGTCTCAAGATCGACTACTGTTGCGGAGGGAATCAGCCATTAGCTCAGGCCTGCGCGTCAGCGGGCGTCGGAGTCGACAACGTGATGCAAATGTTGGCCGAAGTAACGCATTCCGCGTCACCGGAGGAAAGAGCTTTTCAGGATCTTTCCCTACCCGAGCTAATCACGCACATCGTTGACACGCATCACGTATTCACCAAATCGGAAATGGATCGGCTGCAATTGCTGGCCGACAAAGTACTCAACGCGCACGGAGGCAATCATCCCGAACTCGTCCATCTCGACGAGCTGCTTACACGACTTTGTGCCGATCTGAAGCCACACATGTTCAAGGAAGAGCAGGTTCTCTTTCCCTATATCCTGGCTCTCACAGAAGCAGCCGATCAGAAGCGAGGCGTACCTTTTGCTCCGTTCGGAACAGTTAACAACCCGATACGGATGATGATGAGGGAACATGACACCGCCGGAGATATCCTGCGTGAGTTGCGTTCATTAACCTCTGACTACAAGGTGCCCGCCGACGCCTGCATTAGCTACCAGACGCTTTATCAAGCACTGGAAAACTTCGAAAAGGATCTCCATCAACATATTCACCTGGAAAACAACATCCTCTTTCCGAAAGCGTTGGATCTGGAAAACAGTCTGAACCGTTAGTCATGGCAATCCATACTGACACAATTCATCGCCCTTTCTTTGTGGCGGGAATCGCGACTGTTCTGACGCTTGGTTGTGTGTGGGGCGCGATTAATCTTCTGACGATTGGACTAAAGGAGAGTTTCAGCGCCGTCAGCTATTCATGGGTGTTAGCGCACGGGCACGCGATGGTCTTCGGTTTCGTTGGCTTCTTTATTATGGGCTTCGCTTACCAGGCCGTGCCCGGATTCAAGCACGCAGCTTTGTGGCAACCGCGACTCGCGCTCTCGAGCTTGCCGTTGATGATTGCCGGGATAGTTTTACAGACGGTTGCACATCTACGACAGCCGTGGGTTTCATCATGATGATGATCGTGGGCGTTTCGAGTAAGGTTGTGCCTTCGTTATCGGGCCTGGACGTGAGACGCGCCAACTCACTGTGGCCGACGTTCATCTTATTAAACCTGGGCAATCTGACTCGCGTCTCTTTTCAAATCGCAACTGACTTCTCGCCGGCTGCTTATTCAGTGATGGGCGTGTCGGGGTTCATTGAAGTTGTTGCGTTGGCATTGTGGGGCTATGAACTACTCGCAAATATGCGGGTTGGAAAGAAAGTTGCCCATTTAACCCGTGAAAGAAGTTTAGCCACAGATTTAATCCAGGTCAGAAGATCAAACTACTAATGGTGGCTCAGACGCGCGAACGTTTGTTAGATGATCATCACGCGGTGAGTGAAGTGCTGAAGCAACTGCTCACGGCGTTAGACAACAAGGATGTCGAGACGAGCTATGCCAGGCTCGATCTTCTGTGGGCGCGGCTGGCTGTTCACATTCGGGCGGAACATCTGCATCTGTTTCCAGCGGTGACCGCTCGCGCGCCCCAGTTGAGTGAAGCGATCGTCGAGAATCTGCGTGACGATCATGACTTCTTCATGCGCGAGCTCGCACAAGCGATCCGCACTCTTCGTGAAGCAAACGATCTGGCTGCTGTTACTGACACCGTTCGAGAGATTGAGAAACGACTGGCTACTCACAACGAGATTGAAGAGACGCAGATCTATCGTTGGTCGAGTACAATACTGACTGAACCCGAACAGTTAGAGTTACTCGCAAAAATAAACGGTGAACTTGAAAATCGTCCACCACGATTTTCAGAGGAGGCCTGGGCAAATACTCTATGACGAGCCCATCGAACAATCGTAAGCCTGTCTTGCTTGCCCTCGCAGCTTCTGCCCTGCTGACGATTCTGATCGTGGCCGGCTCGCGCAATCTCGAACACTACGATTCCGCTCTCTTCGGCTATACCATCGCGAGCGTCGTCGCGTTCGGCGCGATTGTGTTTCGTTATGCGATCTGGTTGCAGCGCCCCGCTACTCGCGTGTACTGGCGCCGCGGCTGGAAACTGTACTTGCAAAGAGAAAAGTTTGCGCAGAACACGGCGAACGCGGCTAAGACAATTGCGACAAACCTGGTCGGGCAACGTTTCATCTTCAAACGCGGCTTTTCACGATGGGCCATGCACTTCCTGATCATGTGGGGCTGTGTAATCTCCGCGTTGATTACGTTTCCACTCGTGTTTGGCTGGGTGCATTTCAAACTCGAAGGCGAACTCGGTTATCGCGCGTACGTCTTTGGCTTTCCGTTGAACGTCATGCAGGGACGCAGCCTGATTGCCTGGATAACGTTTCACGCCCTCGACTTTACCGCGGTGATGGTCATTGCCGGCTGCGCGATTGCCATTCACCGGCGTCTGCGCGATCGCGGCGCGATTGCCTTACAGCAATTCACGCTCGACTTCGTACCCCACATGCTGCTGATTGCGATCTCAGTCACTGGCCTCATGTTGACCGCATCAAGCTTATGGCTGAACGGCTATATGTATCACTTCATCGCGCTGACACATCAGGCGACGGTGATCATGACGCTCTTCTATTTGCCGTTTGGAAAGCTATTTCATGTGGTGCAGCGTCCGGCGTCGATTGGTGTAGAACTTTATCAGGAACGCGCGCGGGAAATGCCGCAGGCGAAATGCGCGCGGTGCGGAGCCGAGTTTGTCGCACAACTCTGGCTCGATGATTTGAAAACAGTAGTAGATAAACTTGGTTTTGATTATTCAATGAACGACGGCAAGACGCTCCAGGATTACTGTCCGCGCTGCAAACGCGTGATGCGCGCACTCTCCTACGCGAGCTTGCCGCGAGCGACGGAGAGTGTATTTCAAGGTTCCCGCTTAAATCGAGATGAGTAAAGTCGAACATCTGGATCAAATCATCGAAGCCTACGGACCGCATCTTCACGATGCGCCGTACGATGGCTGGCGCGCCGATCGCGTGATCGATCGCGTCGTGCCTAC
>DASTTS010000650.1:0-11598 GCA_035760085.1 Pyrinomonadaceae bacterium | reverse complement strand
CCGCCGCGCCACACGCCTCCTGCAACACATCACCCAACCGTCCACAAACCGGATGTGCAAACGAAACGTGCGCGACAATGCCTTCGCCGAAGAATGTCGACTCCTTCACACGCGCACGTGTGCGATCAAAGAACTGGTCGGGAATCACCATGTCGAGCGGCGCGTATTGCTCCTGTAACGATCCAACCGCCGACGCCGAAAGAATACTCTCGACACCAAGCAGCTTCATCGCATAGATGTTCGCGCGAAATGGAACTTCTGTCGGCGTCAAACGATGACCACGCCCGTGCCGCGGCAGAAAAGCAACGCGCTCACCTTCGAGCGTGCCGACGATGAACGCATCTGACGGTGGTCCAAAAGGAGTGTCAACTTTAACTTCTTCGATCGCAGTCAGCTCCGGCATCTGGTAAAGACCACTGCCACCGATAATGCCGACGCGAACTCCTGCTGCTGTACTCATGAAAGCTCTTAATCGTCTCCTCGATACGGGATCGGACTGAACTCCTTTTCATGCGGTTGTAGACGGCACAAAGGCTCGTCAGGATCGTGGTAGAACATGCAAATCCAATTCTCGCGCGCTGCCTGCGGCAATAACCGCTTCTTCGCGTCCAGTGTCTCGACGGGATAAAGGTCGTAACCCATGATCCACGGCAGGCGAACGTGTGTGCGCATCGGCACGAGATCGGCAAAGCCAAACATCGTCTTCCCATCCCGCTCTAGACGCCAGCACTGCATCGAGCGGTTGTGACCCGCGATCGTTTCCATCGTCAGGCCAGGCACAACTTCGTAATTCGAATCTTTCGCTTCGAGCTGGTTTGACTCAACGAGTGGTCGCCAGTTCTCCGGCAGGTAACTCGCACGATCGCGCTCAGTCGGACTGTCAGCGTGTTCCAGCTCTGCGCGTGAGACGAAGTAACGCGCGTTGGGAAACGAAGCTGCCGGATTGCCTTCGGCGTCGAGCTTCGTATTGCCGCCAGCGTGATCGAAATGCAGGTGCGTGTTGACGACGATCGTGATCTCGTCAGCAGTAGCACCAGTCAGCGCGTACAGTGTTTCACTTAGCGGACGCAGGCGGTCGATGCCGTACATCGACTGCTGTTTCGCCGTCCACTTGTCGCCGATACCGGTTTCGATCAGGATCTTTTCAGCGCCCGTGTCGATGAACACGCAATTCATGTTCAAGCGAATGCGGTTGTCATCGTCGGGTGGGCATTCCTTCGCCCAGAGCTTGCGCGGGACCACTCCGAACATCGCCCCGCCGTCAAGACGGAATTCGGTGTCCTGAACGATCTCCACGCGGTAATCGCCAAACTGCATGGTAAAGCATACTCTCGCCACGACGCAGCGGCGCAACGGAAGACTTCGTTCCGCCGTTGCGCCGTTGCGTGAGAATTCCTATTGCTGCTTTCCTTGAGCCGGCTTCTTCGCCCCTGGTTTGGCCGGCGAGGCTGCCGGTGGCGGAGGCTCCTGTGCCGGCGGCGGACTAAATCCCGGCGGCAAGCCTTGCGGCGCCTGCTGCGGCTCCGGCGCCTTCACCGTATAGTTGTCAGGCACCTTCACGTGCGAACGAGCAACGATCTCGTCGAGCACTTTCTTCGCCTTCTCCTGCTCGACCGCAGCCTTGGCCCGATCGCGCGAGCTTTGCGGTGGTGCAAACGGATTCGCGCCATCGCTGATCAGAATGTGGCGCGCATGAACCTTCTCTTCCGTTTTGCCGTCTTTAGTTTCGTTCTTTTTCTCTTCGAGCTTGATGATGTGGAATCCGAACTTGCTCTGGACTATGTCGCTGATCTCACCGGGCTTCAAAGCGTAAGCAGCCTGCTCAAACTCCGGCACCATGTCGCCGTGTCCGAACCAACCGAGATCACCACCTTTGTCCTTGCTGCCGTCAGTTGAAAACTCCTGCGCCAGTTTGCCGAAGTCTTCACCAGAGCGTGCGCGCTTCAGAACTTCTTCTGCCTTGGCGCGGTTCTTCTTGTCCGTGTCGAGCTCAGGATGACTCGTGAGATACGCGTTGACTTCTTCGTCAGTCGCTTTCATCTTCTCCTGCAACTTGTCGACAGCGTACTTCTGCGCCAGCACACGCGCGTGCTGTAACATCATCTGCAATTTAACTTCCGGCTTCTTGTCCATCCCCTGCTCAATCGCCTTTTTCTCGGCGATGTAGATCCGGCCGAGACGCTGCTTGAGCATGTTTAGCTGCTCGGGTGGAATCTCCTGTGAGGCGAACTGCGGATCTTTGCTCTTCGCGTCCGCGATGATCTGGTCAAACTTTTTCTGGTTCTCAGGGTGTTTGAAGAACTCGTCGACGTCGGTGTCTTTGATGTCGCCCTCGCCTTGCGCGCCCTGCTTCTCGAAATAGTACTGAGCGATCACACTCGCCTTTTGAAACTCGAGCTGGCGCTTCATGTCAGGCGCATTGCCGACGCCATTCATCTCAGCCTCTTCCGCGACTGCCAGCAGCCGTCGCACGTCCTGAGCGAAGTCTTTGCGCGCGGCTTCGTCGTTAGCCAAACGGGCGCGCATTTGCGGCGGCTGGTCCTCGGCGATGAGCGCCATATCTTCAGGCGTGAGTTCAACCGGGCCTGACTTGCGAGCCTTGACCTGCCAAACGATCAGACTCGCGGCGAAGACCACTGCCACAGCGGCCGCGATGAGAGCTTTTCTTGTAGAAGTCAAAATACTTTCCTTTCCTATTGGTGCTGCACGAGCTCGAGCAGCACTCCATTTACCGATGAGGGATGAACAAAAGCGACGAGACAGCCACCCGCACCAACGCGCGGTGTCTCGTCAATGAGCCGTGCTCCTTTGTTCTTCAGTTCAGCGAGCGAGGCGTGGATGTCCGCAACCTCGATTGCAATGTGGTGCATTCCCGGCCCGCGTTTAGCGAGAAACTTTCCGACGGCCGTTTCGGGATTTAACGGTTCGAGCAGCTCGACGTGCGTGTCGCCCACGGCCAGCATGCAAACCTTCACGCCCTGTTCCGTGACTTCCTCGGTCGCGTCGACCTTCAAACCGAGCGCATCGCGCCACACGGCCAGACCTTCTTCGATGCTCTTCGTGGCTATTCCGATGTGATCAACTTTCAGCAGCCTGAATAATCTCCTCAACCGCAGAATACGGGTCTCTTTGTCGTGTTGCAACTTCGTCTGCCAGTTGGTTAAGCATAGCAACCGAAGCGTCAGTTCCCAAAACGCGCGAGAGGAGACTTTCCCGCAAAAGCTCAACAATTCGCCAGCGCGCGATAGCCCGGCGGCGCTCGCTGCTCACCCGGGCGCCGAGTTGCGCGGTCGAAAACTGCTCGATCGCCTGTGCCAACTCGGCCACGCCGTGGTTTTCAGTGGCGACGGTTTTCACGATGGGCGGGTCCCAGCCGTCGTCGCGCGAAGCCAGCGACAGAAGCGATTCGAGCTCTTTTTCGGTCGCGTAAACGCCTTCTTTATCAGACTTGTTGATGACGAAGACGTCGCCGATCTCCATGATTCCGGCCTTGATCGCCTGGATGTCATCGCCCATGCCGGGCACTAAAACAACAACCGAAACGTCAGCAGCTTTGACGACCTCGACTTCGTCCTGACCGACGCCGACTGTTTCGACAATGATTTTCGCGTAGCCTGCGGCATCGAGAATCGCGACTGCATCGACGGTCGCACGCGCGAGGCCACCGAGATTGCCGCGCGTCGCCATCGAGCGGATAAACACGCCGTCGTCCAAGCCGAGCGCCTGCATTCGTATGCGATCGCCAAGGATTGCGCCGCCGGAAAACGGGCTTGACGGATCGACTGCGACGATGCCGACGCGCTCGCCGTTTTTGCGATAAAACATCGCGAGCTTATCGACGAGCGACGACTTGCCCGCACCGGGCGCGCCCGTGATGCCGATTACGAGTGCGCCACGTGAGCGTTGATAGATCTCCTTCATCAACGCGGCCGCACCTTCCGCGCCATCTTCAATCTTGGAGATGGCACGCGCCACCGCCGCCGCCTCACCGTTGCTGACGCGCTCGCTGAGGTTATTTACCGTTGGCATTGTGAAATCAAAAAAGAATTCTCACGCAGCGGCGCAGCGGCCACGGCGAAATGGCATCTTCCCGCTGCGTCGTTGCGCCGCTGCGTGAGAATGCCTTTCAAACCTGTCGCAGCAGCTCACGTGCGATGATGATGCGCTGGATCTCCGAGGTCCCTTCGCCGATGGTGCAGAGCTTCGAGTCGCGCCAGTATTTCTCGGGCGGATAGTCTTTCGTGTAACCATAACCGCCGTGCACCTGGATCGCTTCCTCGCAAACTTTCACACTCACTTCTGACGCATACAGCTTAGCCATCGACGACTCTTTCGTCGTCTTCTTCCCTGCATCCTTCATCCACGCCGCTCGATACATCAGCAAGCGCGCCGCATCGATCTGCGTCGCCATATCCGCGAGCTTGAACTGGATCGCCTGAAACTCCGCGATCGGCTTTCCAAACTGCTGCCGCTCCTTCGCGTACCGCACGGCCGACTCGTACGCGCCCTGTGCGATTCCCACGGCAAGCGCAGCAATCGAGATACGGCCACCATCGAGTATCTGCATCGAATTCACAAATCCATGGCCTTCTTCACCAAGCATCTGATTCTGCGGCACGAAACAATCTTCAAAAACCACGCTTGCCGTTTCCGATGCACGCAGCCCGAGTTTGTTCTCTTTCTTTGACGGCGAAAAACCCTTCATGCCTTTCTCAAAGATAAAGGCCGAGATGCCTTTGCTTCGTTCGGCGCGGTCAGTCACGGCCATCGCGACGCAAATGTCAGCATGGATCGCATGTGTGATGAAGTTTTTCGAACCGTTGACGATCCACCCACCGTCGGCGCGCACGGCAGTTGACTTCGTTCCCGAAGCGTCCGATCCGGCACTCGGCTCAGTAAGTCCCCACGCACCGAGATGTTCACCAGTCGCCAGCGGCGCGAGATATTTTTTCTTCTGCTCTTCAGTGCCGTACTGGTAGATGTGATTCGAGCAAAGCGAATTGTGTGCAGCTATCGAGATTCCAACCGATCCATCGACGCGCGAGAGCTCTTCGATGATCGTGGCGTACTCGACATAGCCCATGCCGGCGCCGCCGTACTCTTCCGGAAAAAGCACACCCATCAAACCGAGCTCAGCGAGTTTTGGTTTCAGCTCGATGGGAAAGTGCTGCGATTCATCCCACTCCATGACGTGAGGCGCGATCTCCGATTCCGCGAACTCCCGCACGCTCATCTTGATCTGTTGTTGCTCTTCGGTTAACTCAAAATGCATAGCTTTTGTTGTAACAAAGTCTCCCGCAAAGGCGCAAAGGCGCAAAGTAGGTTTCAGTTACTGATTTCCTTTGCGCCTTTGCGTTTTTGCGGGAGACGCTTTCTTTTTCATCAGTCTTCCAACTTCTGCCGGCGATAAAAGTCGCCAATAACCCGGCTTCAGATTCTCGTCTACTAGAAACCCGATCCGCGTGCGCCGCAGCTTCAACACCGAATGTCCGATTAACTCAAACATCCGTCGTACCTGCTGGTTTCGGCCCTGGTGCAGCAACACCTCGTACCACGCGTTGGTCTGAGTCTCATGTAGTTTTACGATCTTCGCCGGTGCCGTGCGCGTCCCGTCTTCGAGAGTGATTCCGCGCCGCAGTCGTTCAATGCCACTCTCCGTAGGGACACCTTTCACTTTCACTTCGTAAACTTTCTCGACACGATTACGCGCGGCGGTTACGTAGTTAGTGAAGTCGCCGTCATTGGTGAGCAGCAGTAATCCTTCAGTGTTGAAATCAAGACGTCCGACAGGATGAACCTTGCCCAGCGCGGGCGGTAACAACTCGGTCACGAGCGGGCGCCCCTCGGGATCGGAAACACTCGATAGATAACCCTTTGGTTTGTTGAGTAGAACGTAGACCTTTTCGCGAGACTGTAGCTGAGGATTGATGAGCTTACCGTTGACTTTGATGTGATCCTTATCGGGATCAGCCTTCGTCCCGAGCTCTTTAACTACTTCTCCATTGACCGTAACCCGACCCGCGGCAATCAGCTCTTCCGCATGCCTGCGTGAGGCCACTCCGGCCGCGGCGATCAGTTTTTGCAGACGCTGCTCCATAAACAGAATTTCTCACGCAAAGGCGCAAGACGCAAAGAAAGCCGCAAAGAAGACTTACGAAACTCTTTGCGTCTTCCTTTGCGTCTTTGCGCCTTTGCGGGAAAAATCTTAGTTACCACCACTCAGATCGTGGAAATCCTCAACACTCGGTAACTCCGACAGATCCTTCAAACCAAACTGCAACAAAAACTCTTTCGACGTCCCGTACATCATCGGACGCCCTACAGTTTCCTTACGTCCCTTCGCGACGATCAACTTCTTGTCGAGCAAAGTCTTGATCGCTGACGGCGACTGCACGCCACGAATCTCGAGGATCTCCGGCACCGTGACCGGCTGTCGATACGCAATCACTGCTAGCGTCTCGAGCGACGCGATGCTGAGTTTCGCACTCGGCCGCGTTTTCAGAAACGCACGCACGTGCTCGTGATACTCGGGCCGCGTCGCAAACTGCCAACCGCCGGCAACTTCACGCAACTGCAAACCGCTGTTGCGGGCATTGAACTCCTGGGCCAACGCCTGGACCGCCTCGCTGATGATGTTCTTATCTTCCTTGAGAACATCAGCGATCGTCTTCACGCTCAACGGCTCCTCTGAAACGAAGATCAGCGCTTCGATCACAGCCGCGCGCTCGGCCTGACTCTGCGGCGACGATAACAATGCATCGTCGTCGCCTTCTTCTTCCGGGGCGCCCGACGTTTGCTCAGCCTCGGCCACCATCGCCGCCAGCTCGCGACTCGCCTCTTCATTCAGCGCCGCTTCATCCAGCGGCTCTTGACTCAAAGTTTCTTCGTTGCTCGCCATTTATTAGCTCGCTGCACGCGCGATGATGTCGCCAAAAGTCTCGCGCTGAAATAGTTTGACTTCAGTGGTCCGCACCAACTCCAAAACAGATAAAAACGCCAGCACCAGCTCACGTCGCGATCGCGCGCGCTCAAAGAAGACACGCAAGTTGAGCTCGCCTGACGACATCACCATGTTGCGCAAACGCTCGAGCATCTCAGCCATCGAGATTTCTTCACGCTCGATCTCGAGCAGCTTCTCTTCCTTGTGACGCGCGAGAATGTCCTGAAAAACTTTCAGTAGATCAAATAAACCAACCGCGACTTCCGGATTGTTCTTGTCAGTCTCAAGCTCCGCCCGCTTGAACACCGCCTGCTCCACCGTCGCACGCGACCACAACATCTGCGCGGCGGCTTTGTACTTCTGATACTCCAGCAACTGGTTCACCAGCTCACTGCGCGGATCATCTTCTTCCTCCGGCGGCGCGGTGGGATCGCGGGGCAGCAGCATCTTCGTTTTCAACTCGATCAGCGTCGCCGCCATCACGAGAAAATCCCCCGCGACAGCAATGTCCATCTCCTGCATGACACGCAGGTAGCGCAAATACTCGTCAGTGATGCGCGCAACGGGAATGTCGTAGATGCTGACGTGCTCCTGCCGGATGAGGTGAAGCAGCAGGTCGAGTGGACCTTCAAACTCGCCGAGCAGGATCTTCAGATCATCGGTGTTGTCGTCAGAGACGATTTGAGGCACCGCGCCGGCCACGTTCAGTGGCGCGCGTTCCTCAACCGTATCGGGATTGTTATCGTCTATCAAATCCGTTTTATCCGCGGTTACTTCAACCCGGTCCGCTCAAACACCTGCTTTAAAGTGACGCTCGCGATCTGCTGCGCCTTTTCACTTCCCCGGGCCAGGATCGCGTCGAGCTGCTCGTTGCTGATCTCTCTGACACGTTGCTGGATCGGTCGCAGAAACTCGACTGTCGCCTCCGCCAGATCACCTTTCAACTGCGCGTAACCTTTGCCCGCAAAATGCTCTTCAACTTCCGGCGCGGGCTTCGCTGTGATCAAGTGATAGATCTCGAGCAGATTGTTGATCGCAGGTCGCGACTCGTCAAAACGAATCTCAGTTCCCGAATCCGTCACCGCACGTTTGAACTTCTTCACAATCGCGTCAGGATCGTCCATCAACAACACGCAACCGTTCGGATCGTCGTCAGACTTCGACATCTTCTTCGTAGGATCTGACAACGACATGATCCGCGCGCCAACTTTCGGAATATAAGCATCAGGCACTTTGAACGTCTCGCCGTAATCGCGATTGAACCGGATCGCGATATCGCGCGTCAGCTCGAGATGCTGTCGCTGATCGTCACCGACTGGCACGAGATCTGTCTGGTAAAGCAGAATGTCAGACGCCATCAAAACCGGATAATCAAACAAACCGATCGTGATGTTTTCCTGTTGCTTACGAGCCTTGTCTTTATACTGCGTCATACGCTCGAGCTCTGACATACGCGCGACGCAGTTCAACACCCACGTCAGCTCTGCGTGCTCTTTAACGTGTGACTGAACGAATACCGTCGACACTTGTGGATCGATTCCGACCGCGAGGTAGATCCGCGCGAGGTCTCTTGTTTTCTCCGCGAGCAGCGCCGGATTTTGCGGCACCGTGATCGCGTGCAGGTTCACGATACAAAAGAAACTCTCGTACTCGTGTTGCAACGCAACCCAGTTGCGCAACGCGCCCAGATAGTTTCCGAGATGGACGTTGCCTGTTGGTTGCGCGCCACTGAAGATTCGTTTCGGCATGAATTTGAACTATGAGCGCGGTTGGCTCAGCGTACCCCAAGCAGGAGAAGGTAATAAACGACCTCTAAAATCGGTCTTATGATTGCCCTGAAGACTCCCATGTAAATCAACAGAATAAGCAGCCAGTAGCCGTACTGTTCGAGGAACTCCAGCACCGGTTGCATGCTTGCCGGTAAAAACGTCTCCAGCACTTTGCTGCCATCAAGCGGCGGAAACGGCAAGAGATTGAAGACCGCCAGCGAGATGTTCATTATCAGCAGATTGTCGAGGAATATGATCACCGGTTCCTGGGTCGAATCCGACATCAGGTGGACCACACCGCTCATCAGCAGGAACTTAAAAATCACAAACGCGATTACTGCGATCAGCAGGTTCGCCAGAATTCCGGCGATGGACACCATGACGTTCGCGACGTCTTTGTTTCGCCAGCGCAGCGGATTTACGGGCGTGGGTTTGCCCCAGCCAATGAGCGGAAATCGTCCGCCGCCCATCGCGCCGAAAATGAATCCGGCGATCGGAATCAACAACGTGCCGATGGGATCGGTGTGCGCGACCGGGTTGAGCGTGATCCGGCCGAGCAATCGTGCCGTGTCGTCGCCAAATTTGTAAGACATCCAGGCGTGCGCTGCCTCGTGTGCTGAAATCGCGAGCAGCAGCACCACCATATAGATCACGAGTTGGGGAATAAGTTGTTCGGGAGTTAATTGCATACTCGTGTCGGTTAATTAAGCATATTTTCACGCAAAGGCGCAAAGGAAGACGCCTTTTGAGTAGTGCCCTAAGTTCAGATTTCTCTGCGGTTCTCTGCGTATCTTTGCGTTCTCTGCGTTAAAGAGCCATTTCAACGCAGAGAACGCAGAGATACGCAGAGAACCGCAGAGACTTCTTCAACCTCGTAACAGTGTCCCCTTGATCTGCATTGGTAAACTGTAAACCGAATCGATCGACACGACTGCCATCTCACCCGCGGCACTAAACGCGAGTCCAATGAGATTGATACCGGCGACAACGAGTTTCGCTTCTTCTCCATCTGGCGAGATGCGAACGATCCCGCGCCGCCCGCGAAACGCTGCCGCCACGTACAAGTTGCCATCGCGATCGAAGGCGAGGCCCTGCGGCCGTCCGAGACCTTTGAAGAACATGTCGATGTCGCCGTCAGGATTGATCCGCCAGATCGAATCGAAACTCGTAACCGTCGGTCCAGTGATGTACAGCGAATCGTCAAGACCAAACGCGAGATGAAACGCTGAAACTGACGGCTCGAGCTGCGTCCACGCACGCTCCTCGCCGATGCCGTTAACTTTGAAAATCGTTCCCGTACGATCGCCGATATACATCAAGCCATCTTGATCGAACGCGATGCCTGTCGCGACGCCGAGATTACGCGCAAACGCAACCGCTTCTTTGAACGGATTAATCTTGTAGACAGTTCCTTCCAGTCTGCTGGTCACGAACATCTGCCCATCAGGACTGAACGCGATGCCGGTCGGATTCGCTATGTCGCCGGAATACTCGGAAACGTCGCCACTGATGTCGATGCGAAACAACGTGACCGGCAACTCTTCACCGCGCGAACCGGAGCGCGTAACAAAGAGCGCTCCGTCGTCAGGATCGAAGGCTGGATTCGACACGGGATGAAGATCGCCCGCGAGTTTTCTCGCTACCGTGATGTATTCAGGCTCGCTCTGCGTATCACCGCTAACCAATGTTACCGGCAGGCGTCCGCCCTTTGTCTCAGGCACGATCGCCAGCACACGCCGCGGCCCAAGCGCGACGATCTGCGCCGGCGCGTCGCCGATGAGCACGGCACACTTTGACGGCTCACGAGTATCTAATCCCGCGCAATCGATCACGATCTCGCCCCCGGCAATCGCGTAAGGCGGATCGATCGCTATAATTTTTCCTGCACTACCCATAAAGGCCGTTCATCATACCATTTTGTGCCTTTTGTGCCTTTTCATGGCCGTGATTCTGTTATAATTCGCGGCCGCATAGGAAGGAAAAGGCTATTACAACCGTTCTAGGCAACACTCTAGGGCTCAAGGCAAATCAACTGCGGCGCATCGAAAAGCTGTACACTCGGCGCATACCTCCAGATCAAATCGTCACTCCTGAGTTTGCACGCCAGCTTGGCGAGCTGTCCCACGAAACACGCCGCCAAATTGGGGCGCTCATCGACCGCCAGGGTCACATTCAATACGTGATGGTGGGCGACAACCGTCGCATCGAACTGCCTGACTTCAAACGCGTCCGCGTCGCTTCCGGAAGATTTCGTGGCCTGCGCTGCGTGCACACACATTTGCGCGGCGAGCCGCTCACGCAGGACGACTTAACAGACCTTGCTCTCCTGCGTCTCGATCTGATGGCGGCGATCGACGTCGACGCCGACTCGGGACTGCCCGGCCTCGTACGCGCCGCACACTTGTTACCATTGCACGCGGGCGATCTCGACAACGCCACCACACCAGAGCTCTACGCGTTTCTCGAACCGAAAATCCCGTCGCAACTCGATCTCGACTTCCAGGCGCTGATCAACTCGCTCGAAGAAGAAATGGCGCGCAATCGTCGCACAGCACGCCGTGCAGAAGTACGTGACCGCACGATTCTCGTCGGCGTCGCTACCGGTTCACTCGCAGACGCCGAAGAGTCGATGGCTGAACTCGCTGAGCTCGCGACGTCCGCGGGTGTCGTGGTCCAGGATCGGATCATTCAACGTCGATCAGCGATCGATCCACGCACGGTGCTCGGTCGCGGCAAACTCGACGAGCTGATCATTCGTGCTCTCCAACTCGGCGCGGACATGCTCGTCTTCGATAGCGAGCTGTCGCCGGCGCAGGTGCGCTCATTGTCGGAAGCAACGGATCTCAAGGTCATCGATCGATCGCAGTTGATACTCGATATCTTCGCGCA
>DASTTS010000649.1:0-21230 GCA_035760085.1 Pyrinomonadaceae bacterium | reverse complement strand
GCGCCGGTTGATGTCGCGCGCGGTTTCGCTCGTAGCGACCTGAAAATTAGACAGATCGATTCTTCGCACAGCTCCGCCCGATGTTTTTGTTGTCCGTTTGTTTTTTCGATTTAATTCGCGGCGCGAATTAATATCATGCTACTGGAAATCAAGTCAATAAGAAAGTTGGTGGTGCCCTAATTCAACTCTGCGTAATCTCTGCGTTCTCTGCGGCTCTGCGGTTTACCTGTTTTTGCGGTTCTTTTTACCGCAGAGGCGCAGAGGACGCAGAGATTACGCAGAGAGAATTTCAAATTGGGGCACTTCCCTTTTGTGAAAATGGTGCATATCCTGATACGGAGATCATGCAAACAGTTTATGAAGCTGCGGGCGGTTTCGACGCTTTACTGAGGCTGGCCCATGCGTGGCATGCGCGGGTGCTGGAGGATGAAGTGGTTAGCCATGCGTTCAGCCACGGTTATCACCCTCAGCACACCGAACGTCTTGCCGCGTACTGGGCGGAGGCACTCGGTGGGCCAACCACGTACTCCCAACAGTACGGTGATGAGACGTCCGTCGTGCGAACTCACAGCGGCAACGGGCCGCACGAGGAGATGGACCAGCGGGCGATCGCCTGTTTCGATCAGGCCCTGCAAGATGCCGGACTTGCCAGCGACGAGCGCCTCAAACGCGTGCTGCACGACTACTTCGCGTGGGCAACCACGACCACGATGTCTCGTTACCACGGCTCAGCGGATGATGTGCCAGCCGGTTTGCACATCCCGAAGTGGTCATGGAACGGACTCGTTACCGAAACCAGTTAACTCCTCTCACACCATTCCTGTCTTTTGAGCAAAAAAAAGAGGAGCAGCCCCGCCGGGCCACTCCTCTACTTTCGAACAACTTACCTTTCCGCTTCTCAGAACCTTCTCATACAGTCACCGCGCAAAGATCGGATTCCGCGTATTCCTCTTCTCGCCGAACTGGAAGTGAAACGGACTTTGCATGACGCTCAGGTTGTGAGCCGTTTTCGCTGAAACTCAGCTCGCCGTTGTGGAGACGCCGCAAAAACTCGTAGTTCGTCGGCGTAATCTCTTTGAGCTTGTTTGTTCTTGTTCTGATGTCGGCAAACAATTGTTCTGCCCGGGCATAGTTTTCAGGACGATGTGCCAGCAGCGGCAGGATGCGTTTTGGCTGTCGCCCGAGGCCCGTCAGGATGCAGTAGTAACTGCCGTTGGTCCAATAGTTCTTGAACTCCACCTCGAAGTGCCCGTAGTAAGTACCTTCATCCACGTAAGGTGTATTAATGGGCAAGCCGGCGTCAAAGGTTTCCAGTTTCTCTTTAATATTGTCGGAGAGAACCAGATCGTGCTTGTTGGCTCGCCAGAAAGGCGTGTCTTCACGCGGAGTCGACAGGTAATGCGCCTGAATGAAATCACGCGAGTCGTCAAACATTCCGGCGATCTCACGATTGAACCCTTCTATCAATCCCGGGTCGAAGGATTTATCAGGAAAGTGTCGCACTAACTGGTAGATCGCAGCATATATGAAATAGATGCCGGTCGATTCCAGCGGCTCGAGAAAGCACGATGACAGTCCGATGCTGACACAATTCTTCACCCACGCGCGGCGATTTCGGCCGACGCGAAAGCGGATGTGATTGAACTGTGTGTTGCCGTTGAGCTTCCACAGCTTGCAGAATTCATCGGTAGCCTGATCCTGATCCGTGAATTTACTCGAGTAGACGTAGCCGGTGCCGAACCTCGTCAACATCGGAATCTTCCAGGTCCAGCCGTACTTCATGGCAATGGCCGACGTATAAGGCTCGATTCCGTAACGCTCGTCGTCGTTGGGAATCTGTGTGGCAACAGCGCTGTCGCAGAAGAGATGATCGCTCATGTCCAGGAACGGCTCCTCCATGGCTTTGTTAATGAGCAATCCTCGAAAACCGGAACAGTCAACGAACAGATCCGCACTATAAACAGCACCGCTTTTTGTTTTGACTGATTCGATCGCCCCATCGGGCTTGTGGATCACGCCCTCAATGTGGTCCACGACGTGGTGAATTCCCCACTGGACCGATAGCTTCTTCAAATACTCGGCCACCAGGTGCGCATCAAAGTGCCACGCGTAACGCGTCACTCGTTGACCTGTAAGGGTTCTCGGAGCGTGATTGAGATCAAGCAGCTCCGGCTCAACAAAGCAGGAGTAGTCTACCGGCACCTGGTATCCGGACATCCGCTTGATGGTCCAGTAATGAGTCAGAGGTATTTGATCGCAATTGGGTATCAGACCGAACGGATGATAGAAATGGTCTTTGCCTCCGGTTGACGGGTCTGTCTTCCAATTGATGAACTTCACGGCGCCTTTGAAACCGGCGTTGCAACCCCGCATCCATTCCTCTTCCGGAATTCCGAGAAAGTCGAAGAATACAGGTTGTAGATTCGGCACTGTCGCTTCACCTACACCGATCTTGGGAATGTTTGGCGCTTCGATGACGGTAATGTCCACTCCGGGTACGGCTTTTTTCAGGTACGAAGCCGTCATCCATCCGGCGGTGCCTCCGCCGACAATTATGATTTTCTTGATGAGGTTGTCTGTGTGCCCATTTTGTTGATGGGATGCAATCGCGGTATTCGGCATGAACTTCGTTCTCCTTCCAAATGAATCAACTGAGCCCGGCTGTCCGGCAACAAGTAAACGGATCGTAAATAGAGCTCATGATCCGTTTGGTGAATTGAATTGCGACGGTAATGAAGAATTCTTTTAGCGGTTAATTGGAGTTTGACTTGAGGAAAGCATGTAACTCCGTGGAGCGCGGTCCGGTATAGGGTTCAAAAGGCATCCGCCCGTTGCGACGCAACCAATCAAGGATGCGCTCGACAATCCGGACGCCCCGGCCGCTACTCTCCATTGCGTGGAACTTTTTAGACATTGATTCAACTCTCGTCTTGAACGAGGAGTCGCGCTGGATGGTGTCAATCGCGGAATGAAGCTGCGGAATCGAGACCTCTTTAATATCGTTACTGACTCCTAAACCGTGATACGCAACGCGGGCGGCATTCTCGGGCTGGTCCTTCATTACGGCATACACGATCATCGGCACGCCCGCATAGATACACTCCTTGATGGTCCCTAATCCGCCATGAGTGATCATGATTTGCGCCCTCTTTAAGAGCGCGAGCTGTGGAGCCCAGCTCACCAGTAGAATATTTTCGGGCAAGTCACTCGCGTCAACTCCATTCAACTGAAAACGACCTGTACCCAGAACTAATTGGCAATCAGGCCTCTCTCTGAAGACCTTGATCGCTGTTTGAAAGAACGATCCAGTCTCCTTGAAATCCTCGCAATGGCTACCGAGCGAACAGTAAATCAGCGACCTGGTCTCATCCAGCCTCTCGAAGGGAAATGGATAAGGATCAGTTCTGTCTAACTCTATGGACGCCTCAATGTAGTAATGACCGGGTTGCGTTCCGGCATTGGGGAAATCAAACTCCTGGGGACAGGGAATCAGGATGGGAAGTCCCATGTCGCGCGCGTCGTTGCTCGAAATGAGCCTGGTGCCTGACAGGTTCGTCGAGATCAGGCCACACGGAATACTGAGTTTGCGAGCCAGCGATACGACTCCGAGCAATTCGACATCGACGAGTAACAGGTCCGGCTTAACTGTTTTAAGTACCGCTGCGATTTCTACGGCGCCTTCCGTTCTCAACTGGTCCAGGATCTCGATGAGGTTAATCCGCCGGCCGGCCAGGGATCCTTTCGGACAGGCTCGAGCCAGAATCGGAATAAAACCAACGCCCTGAAGTTTCACATAATCTTCAAGGTCGGGAAGTCCGACGTAAGAGACCTGATGACCATTTCGTCTCAGCTTCCGGGCCAGCTTTAGAGTGGGGTTGATGTGGCCCAGTTCCGGAAGCTGTACAAAGATGATATGGGCCATAATAGCCAGGATTTCAGGATGTTCAGGATTTTCAAGATGTCGGTTTAATGATTGCGGTGAAGCATCAGCGCCCATTGCTGGCTGTAGGCCCTGTATTCGTTAACGGCGAGACGTCGATCCCTGGCACTGAAGTTTTGCAACGAAGCGTAATCAGATCCATTTCTGTCGGTTGAGTCGATCAGGGTGATGTCGTGAGTGGCGGAAAAGCGGGAGATGATCGCGGGCGAGATGCGATCGTCGATGAAGTCGTGGAGCTCGACGAGCATGTCAACCTGCGCCAGTTGCGGTACCACGTCTGGTCGCAATAATTCATACTCATAGCTCTCGCAGTCACAAAAAATCAGAGTCTTGCTGCCGATGGCACGGCGCAGGTCGTCATGACTGCATTCGGATCCGAGGAGAAGACGATCTGAAACGTGATTGAGAGCGGCCATCTCCTCGCATAACTGCCGCGCCATCGGATTGAAATCAAACGCAACTACAAAAGCGCGTGGCTGGCGCATGGCGAGCCCGATAGCGTAGTAGCCTTCAGCGCAACCGATGTTGATGATTCGCTCATACTGCTTTCGTAAGATTTTGTTGACCGCTTCATGCAACTCGGCTTCGTAAGAGCCGAGCAGCTTCGGACACAACTCACTGCCGATCGCCGACTTCACATACTGCATCCCCTTGAAAGGTCCGGTCTGCACGCGGGTGCCGTGCGCGGCAATAAGCTTCTCGCCCAGTCGACGCCGTCTGCGAATTGCGCATAGCCACCAGAACCTCAAATACACTTCGCGAAATTTGCCACGCGCTAACTGTTTCGCGGTGTCTCGGACAAACCCGATTACATCGAGCAAACGCGCGCCAACGACGAGAAGAACGTCACGAATGCTCTTCTCTTCTTCTGCCGGGCCTGTTTGCGCAGACTGTGTTCCTACAATGACATTACTTTCTTTGACTGCCATATATCCTCCCTGCACGACTTATGTGCTTTTGTGCTTTTTGTGGCTGGATTTAAAGGAAGATCTCTTTGCGGATGTAGAGTCTTTCAGCTTCGAGGCCGCGACGCTGGCATTCTTCAACCAGCTTATTTGATTCAACGATCGGTCGCGATTGGTCGGTGTATTGAATGGAGGTCAGAAACTTAAGCCACGGCTCACGTCCCATCGCGTACACATAAACCTGTTTCGGATTAAGGATGTTCACCATCGCGACGGCCGATTCACACGTCGAGCCATTCAAGCGTCTTGATTGATCGTCCTTTCTGATTATGGGCTTCGTGAACAGTGGTCCATACAGCCAGGACATCGGCGCTCCATCACACTCCATTCCGAGAAAGAGCAGATCCACATCGCCGAACAGCTCATTGACGTGTTGATACAGACGTGGCTCGAGGTTATTCGAATCGGCGGCTAACAGGATCGACTTGTTCTGAAGCTGAACTAAATACGCAAGCTTAGTTCTAACGTTGAGGTCGGCGTGCTCTCCCAGGAAAGGCAATCCGATGATCTTGCCGCCGCAGATCTCGATGCTCTCCAACTCGTCCAGGTGCTCGGCGTTATGAAACGCGATCGTCTTCAGGATCATCTTTAGCGAGGGATCCTCGCGGCCAATAGATGAACTTTGCGGAACAATGATGTTCTTGATCTTGTGCCGCAACTGGAGCAGCGTTTCAAACATTATGTGGTCCTGATGATTATGAGTGATCAAGACGTAATCGATCGTTTCCGGCAAATCCGCATGTATGTAGCGATCGATTCCCTGGTGGTCCTTATAACTGATCACCGGATCCACCAGAATGCTGACGTCTTTCGACTCGATCAGGATGCAGGCATGACCGAAATAGCGGATTCTGACGCCCTCGCCATCGTAGTTGGCGGATGCTTTCGGTATTTCATTGGTGAAGAATGTCGAGAAGAGTTTTTCGTCCTCGCCACTGACACCCAGAATCTCCTTAATACGCTCGTAAGGTTGCGGCACAAACTTCATCTTGAACAGCTCGTCGAGTGCCGGCGAAGCAAAGGGAACGTTCAAGAATAGCTTGTCGGCACTTTCCAGCCGCGGGGTGCTGAACACGAACGAGCGATCGTCGCTTTCAGATTCCGAAAGGGAGATGCTTTGCAGCGCGGTGTTGTAGTACTTGCTCTGATAAAGGAGTCCATCCATGAACCGGATTGACGGGTTGTTCTGCAAGTCGTAAACCAGCTCGACGTAGCCACGCAGGATCTCCGGCACTTTCGGATAGAGAGTTTCGAGTGAGAAACCGTTCGCTTCCGTCAACAGGATCTCGTCGAGAGTCTTGATGGCTTTCGCAAACTCCAGTATGTGCGCCTGCTCTTTCTTCGTTCTGTCGATCATGCTTTTGATCTCACCGACTTTGCTGGCGTCGTAATTGATGAATGGACCACCAAGCATGGCCGGATTTTTGAGCGCAGAAACATGAACCTGCGGAGAGGCGACGAACGACTCCATTATCTTCAAGTGGGCATTCGCCATGTACATTGCCGCTGAAGCCGCCGGAATCAGATTGGCCCAGGCATACCAGCGATTGAATAATGGCTCTATCAGAATGTTTTGTTTGAAGTACACGTGATTATTGCTCGACATGCTTGTGTCTCCTTTGAGTATCTTGAAGATCCTGTGAATCTTGAAATCCTGTCTAAGTCTCTTAAAGGATTACAAATTTGCAGGACTTTCAAGACATAGCACCAACCGGTACGCGGTTAGCGACGTGGCTGTAGACAGACTTCACAGATTGCACCATTTTTTCCTGGGCGAAATCCGCCACGGCTCTGCGTTGTCCTGCCGCTCCGAGGCGCCTGGCGGTGGCGTCATCACCAAGTAAGAACATTTGCGCCTCGGTCAGCTTCTTGACATCAACTCGATGTTCACCTCTGGCGTTGGGAATCACCGGCACCAGCAAACCCGTCTCGCCATCGGTTACGATCTCTGCCAATCCGCCGGCGCGTGTGGCAATCACCGGAACTCCGGCGGCCATCGCTTCCAACGCGGCATAACCAAACGGCTCATAAATGGATGGAACAAGAGCCATGTCGGCGATCTGATATAGCTGCGCCAGTTGCGTTCGCGGTACCTGATCCAGAAACGCCGTCCTGGTCCAAAGCTGCGCGTATTGCGGATAGTATTTCTGGTGATACTTCAGGATTTCAGCACCGCTGGACCAGGGATGTGTGCCGGCGATCAGGTAACGTACTCTTTCGTCTTTCGCCACGATCTGAGCTGCAGACTCGAAAAGCGCGGAGATTCCTTTTTGTGGCGCCAGACGTCCGGCGAAGAGGATGATTCTTTCGCCGTTGGGCGCGTACAAATGTCGTAATCGCGACGTCTCGGCGTGATTTGCGGCTGCCTCCAGATAGAGCGCCGGATCCATACCGTTATGGACCACGTGAATTCGATCTACAGGCGTTCCATGAGTCTCGCTGATCAATGTCCGCATCGACTCACTGACTGTGATCACCGCGTCCGGTTGACGGCAAAGCTCTTTCTCGATGCGGAAGATCTCTCGATCGATTGACTCGCCCCACATTCTGTTAGTCGAGTAAAGCAGGTGCACAGTACTGACGAGTGGAATATCGAAGCGGCGCGCTAACTGTTGGGCTGCGGGAAAGCTGAGCCAATCGTGGCAGTGAATGACGTCCGGCTTCGCCGGCAATCCGGGGAGGAGCTCGAGACCGTAACGTAGGCAGTCTCTGTTTGAATGGATCACCGCCTTCAACAACGTGTCCTGAGTGAGACTACCTAACATGGACACCCAGTGAACGGACAAATTCCGATCGACGTGGTGCGCAGTCTCAGTCTTAGTCGGCGCGATAACGGTGATGTCGCAATCGAGCTCGCGCAGACCTTCGGTTAGCTCGAATACGTGCGTGCCTAATCCACCAAGTAGCACTGGCGGATACTCGGACGAGAGCATCAAAACCCTGATCGTCATTGTTTGATTTCCTATCCTGAAAAATCCTGTAATGCTGTCTACCCTGGCGTCTTGCCAAGCGCTAGCAAAATGAAGCGACGATCGATCCGCGACCCTCTCGCAGGGCAAGGTCGCAGGTGAGTTTGGCGAGCGCGAGGTCGAGTATGCCCATGCCAAAGGGACTGAATACCGTTACATCGCAACCATTCCTCGCAGGCTTCACTCCGAGCAGAATTTCAGACAAAGCGCACCTGATGAAATCGCGATTCCCGACGTATTGCTCGGCGAGGTGGACTGAGGTTTGAGCACGACAAACACTATCAATATCGTCGGCAATGTTGTCGCAATGCAGGATGACTTCCGGCGAGAGGTCTCGTAACGAGACGTGCAGCACGACTGTCCCGTGCGCACATTCCGATAGATCGAAAATGTGTGGTTCAAGTGCGGTGGTGGCCAGTGAAATGAGCGAACAACTCCTGAGCACTTCGCGCGTGTCAGTAGCGACCCGCACTTCGATCCCGTTGAAAACGTCCTCGCACTTTTCGCGGAGTCCGTGTGCTCGCTGCGGGTCACGATCATAAACAACAAATGATTTGATCCCGGGCCGGGTCGCCATCAGGAAACTGATGATCTCAAAATTGATAACTCCCGCTCCGATTATGCCAACGCGAGCGACGTCTTTTTTGCAAAGCCATTGAGCTGCGAGCACTGCACTGCCTGCTGTGCGCTTGGCACTGATGGCCGAGCCCTCGAGCATCGCGCTTGGCCTGCCCGTTTTGGCCGAGTTCAAAATGATCACCGCTGTGGCCCGGTTGAATCCGCGTTCGAGGTTTGCGGGAAACGAAGCCACCCACTTGATACCAGCAAGGTCATACTCGCCGCCGAGATAGGCAGGAAGTGCAATGATCCTGTTGTTGCCGTTGTTTGGAAAACGCAGGAAGGACGAATGCGGAAACGCGCTCTCGCCTTTCGCGTGAGCTTCATAAGCAGATTGAACACATTTGATTATTTCCGCTTCGCGGCCTGCGAGCAGCGTTCTCACTTCGCTGTCTTTCAGTATTAACAGATCACCGTCGTGCATTGCTTTATCCTCAAAAATCGGAATGATTAGTACGCTGGTTCAACTTCAAGCGCCGAAGTCTCTTTCCAAAGGTGTGACACTTCTCCAAAGTTCTCTTCAACCCACTCATCTGAATAGATCGTGTCGAGATAGCGCTCGCCACGGTCTGCAAAGATCAGGACGCAATTTGAGCCGTCCGGGATCTCATCTTTGACCTGAGCAAACGCGCTTAGCACTGCCCCGGACGAACCACCGGCCATGATCGACTCCTTCATCAACAGACGGCGACAGCCGATGACACAATCAAGGTCATTAACTCTCACGCACCGCTCAGCAATTTCCGAACGGTATAACTCGGAAACAACTCCAGCGCCGTGACCCGGTATCAGTCTCTTGCCTGGCTGACCACTGAAAAGCACGCTTCCAACAGCATCGACAGCTATCAAGCGAGTGGACAACTCGTGATCGCTGATGAACTCCGCACAGCCACGCGCGGTACCGCACGTGCTCGTGGCGCAGAAGAGATAATCAACCTTGCGGTCCAACTCGTAAGTAATCTCGCGCATCGTGCGATAGTGTGCGGCGGGATTGTCGAGATTCGAGTACTGGTTGGGCCAAAAGCTGTTTTCATGCGTGGCCAGTAAATGCCTGACGCGATTAAGACGAGCTTGCAGAAACTCACCCGTGGACGGATCAGGTTCGTCTACGAGATCAATCTCCGCACCGTAAGCCTTGAGGAGCTTCACGTTCTGTGTGGTGGTTTTCTGATCGACGACGCAGATGAACCGCAATCCGAAGTATCCACACGCCTGGGCCAATCCGATTCCCATGTTTCCGGAGCTTGATTCGATAATCGTCGCTCCTGGCGCAAAGTCGCCGCGCGCGAGTCCTTTTCTGATTATGTCGAATGCGGGCCGGTCCTTGAGACTGCCGCCTGGATTGAAAGCTTCCAACTTTGCAAACAAGTTGAACGGAAGATCTCCAAATACCTGCTTCAGTTTGACCAGAGGTGTGTTCGCAGCAGTCGCCAATATGTTCTCGTACATATCGCGTCTCCCAGGGTTATTAAGATCAGGAAGTATTCAGCTTGTGAGGAAAGCTGATCCGCTAAAAAAATTTGTGGAGTGAAACATATCGGGGCGGGGAGAGACTTCGATCAGGTCTTCGATGACTTGAACACCGATGTCTACACGATCCTGCTCGATGAATTTTTCTCTCATGAGATCGACGCGCTGCTTAAACGATTGATCTTCGAGCACCCGGGTTATCATCGAAGTAAGTTCGTCAGCGGAAATATCGAGTACGTTCCCTTGCAATCCGAGTCCGTGATAGACCACGCGCTTGGCGCATTCGTCATGGTCTCGTTCCGGCCGCAGTGGAAATGCAAGCATCGGCGTACCCATCAGGACGCATTCCTTGATTGCACCGAAACCAGCGTGGTTGATCATCAAGTCGGCACGACGCAGTATTTCCAATTGAGGGACCCACTGGCTCAGCCTCACATTGGCCGGAACATTCCTGAAATCAGTTGCCTCAAACTGCTTGCCGATTGAGACGATGAATTGCTTATCGGGAAGTGTTGCCGCACTGTCGATAACGAGCTGCAAAAATCGCCGGCTAATCTCGCTGGTCATGTGGTTCTGACTTCCGAGCGAACAGTAAACGAGGGGTTTCGCGGAACTGATGCCGGTCCAGTCGAACGGCTCTTCCTTACGTTCCACGTCGACGCCGGCCCCGATGTAATACATCCCGGAATCGGCGGCGCGATCGGGTAGATCGAGAGCCTGAGGCAGGACCATCAACTCGGGCATTTGCAACACGAGCTGCGCCACGTCGTTGAGGCTTTTAACGCGAACTCCCGACTCCGCGAGTAGTTGAAGCAATTCGACGGCGCCTGATTTGAGATCCATGACCGCCTCGACGATCATCTCGCTGGCCTGTTGCCTGCTCCCTGCTCTGAAAATCGGCACGAAGAAAACCGTCGGAAGCTTGTAGCGGAAATGGACCGCGAGGGCTTCGAGATAGTAATGACAAATAAAGATTCCAAGGTCGGGCTTCAGCTCGGCCATGATCCGGTCCAACACCTCGCCACGCACGAGTGATTCGAAATACATGTCGCGCAGCCCGTTGCGAGCATAGTTGGCAAGCAAGTGTTCCTGATTCAAATTCTCTTTAGGTAACACGTCGTCGATGATGGGAATAAACTCGAAACCCTGACGACGTACAGAATCGCCGATATGTGATAACCCGAGACAACAGACGCGGTGATTTCTTTCCTTGAGACCTCGTAACAGCTTGAAGATTGGTAACGAATGCCCTTCCTCTAAATCGAGGAAGACAATGATGGTTGACATGAATGTTGGGACCCCCGAATTCGGTTTGTTTTGCTGGTAGAACTTAGAGAGTGCGTTGCTGTGAGGCTGCGATTACCTGTTCGATTACTTCAACTCCACGATCCAGTCGATCCTGCTGCTTGAATAGCTCGCGCATACTTTTCACGCGCTGTCGGAACGCTGGATCTGTTAACACCTGTTCGATCATTGAATCCAATTCACATGCAGAGACGCGCTCGATATCTCCGCGCAGACCGAGGCCATGAAACACAACACGCTCGGCACACGGATCCATGTCGCGTCCTGGCATTAAGGGAAAGACCAGCATTGGAACGCCCATCAGCACACATTCCTTGACCGTTCCAAAACCGCCATGATTAATCATTAAACTCGAACGCGCGAGCACCGTGAGCTGTGGCACCCAGGAACTTAACGTGACGTTAGCGGGAACATCTTCGAAGTCAGTCGCGCGGAGCATCTTGCCGATCGAAATGATGTATTGCCGGTCAGCGTGTGCCGTCGCCGTCAAGATGACTTTCTGAAAAAACCTGCGGCTGGTATCGAGCGCGAGATGATTTTGACTGCCCAGTGCGCAATAAATGAGCGGCTGTTCCGTGTTGAAACCGTTCCAGTGAAACGGCTCTTCAGTCCGCTCGAGATCAACACCGTCTCCAAGGTAATAAACATTTGAGCTCGTGATCGATCCCGGCAGGTCGAAAGATTCGGGAAACGACATCAGCTCCGGCATCTGGAGCAGTAAGTGCGATAACTCGCGCAAGCTCTTAAAGGGCGCGCCCGACGTAGTCAACAGCTCGATCATTTCGAACGCGCCTGACTGTAGATTCATGAGCGTGTCGATGATGGCTTCGCATGCCTGCTGCCTGCTGACGGTTCTACAAGCCGGGACGAATAAAACGATCGGCAGCCGGTAACGGTAGAAGACCACCAGGCTCTCGATGTAGTAGTTGCAAAGGAAGACTCCCGCGTCGGGCTTCAGCTCTGCGATCGCCGGATCGAGCACTTGCCCGCGCACCAACGGTCCTAAATACAACTCGCGCAGTCCGTCGCGAACATAGGTCGTTTCGAAACAATCGAGCCGGCCGAACTCTTTCGGCAGCACGTCGTCAATGATCGCTCTGAACTCGAAGCCATGACTGCGTACCCAATCGCCGATGCGCGCGAGGCCGAGACACAGAACTCTGTGCCCTCTGGCCTTGAGTCGTTTTAGCAGCCGGAAAATGGGGAACGAATGGCCTTCGTCGAGATCGAGAAAAATGAGGATAGTAGCCATCGACGGTCGGGGTCGGGGGTTGAGGTTGCTTAATTATTCAGGAACCAGCCATCGTGGTCCACCGAAGTAGATCGGCGACTCCTGCTTTTTGACGAACACATCCATCGCGATCGAGATGCGCTCGACCTGGCTCATGTTGGGCCTGACTTCGTGACGGACGTAGCTTGGAAAGTAGAAGAGTTTTCCGGAAACAGGAGGCACGCTGATACGCCAGTCTTCATCCCACGGGCTCGTCGGTCCGGCAGCCTTGCCGCCATGGCTGCGGTCCAGAAACCCGGGCCGAAAGTAGACCGTGTTGCCTGCTTCTTTAGTTCCGTTACCATTCTGCGGCGCTGAATCATCACTCTGCACTTGATAGTGCGCACTGACGAAAGCTGGATCGTGATGGTGCACTGCGAGCGACTCGCCATGTCGCAATACATTGGCCCAACAAGATATGCCGGCGATCTTCAGTCCCGGATCATTCGGGTCGCCAATGAAAGCAAAGTATTCCCGCAGACCGGCCATTACGATATCGCGAAACTCGGTTATTGCCGGATGGTCCCATTTGAGGACGTTGTACTCGAGCCAATGAGTTGTGAGTCCGGCACTGAGTCCGGCCACCGGAGTGCTGCTCTTCTTGGCCGTGATCTCGCGTTCTTTCGCGAGGATCAGTTGGGCCAGCGAGCGGTTGAGCTCGGCTGCTTGTTTGATGTGAACGTACATCGTGTGTGTAGGCCATAACACGTCGGCCTGCGTCGTAATTTCAAGCATGTTGGTATTCTCCTGACAAATGCGGTGGACGAGTGACGTAGACAGGATTTTCAAGATTTACAGGAATTCTGATCCTGTAAATCCTGAAAAATCTTGAAAATCCTGTTAATAGATGCGCTTATCTAATCAGGGACATCACGTGCATCCGGGCAGCGCGAGCTACGGGCAGATACATCGCGATCAGGGCGATGAAAGTGAGAAATGTGGTTGCGACCAGGAACGCGATCGGATCCAGGCCATTTACGCCAAACAAGAGATCTGAGAGCAGGAATGATGCAAGCGCAGCCAAACCAAGACCAAAAACAATTCCTATTACCAGCGACCAAACTCCTTGCTTGATGAACAGGAAAATTATGCTGGAGTGCTGCGCGCCCAGCGCCATACGAATGCCAATCTCCTTTGTTCGCTGGCTGGCGGCGTAGGACGTCACACCGTAAACACCCACCGCAGAGATGATCATAGCCAGCAAACCAAGCGCACTGGTCAACAAAATACTCATCCGCGACGGCTGTAACAGTTGGTCCAAACTCTGCTCCATGCTTCTGATCGAGACATTGATCCGCGGATCGATCGAATGGACAGTGTTGTTGAGAACATTCGACAGGTTCACATTACCGGCATCAACGCGCAGCACCGGATTCAGCTCCAACTGCTTGTCACGCCCGGCCAGCGCGTAAAAGAACGGCGTCTTTTCATCCATCAGTTTCACGTTGCGGATGTTTTTCGCAACCGCTACAACCTGTAATCGCTGGTCCAAAGCGTCGAAGTAGCTGCCCACCGGATCCTGCCCCGGCCAATAGCGATTTGCCATGGCTTCACTGATCACCGCGAGATGCGCGTCGGTTTGTGCATCCTGTTCCGTGAAAGCGCGCCCGCGCAGCAGTGAAATCCCCATCGTGTCGAAATAATTTGGCGAGACTACGTTGTAATAAACCGTCGGCAGGTTTTGCTTGTCAACGCCTCTTCGATCGAGCGAGATCTCAGTTTGATTTCGAACGAGTAGCGGAGGCACAGCCGCGAGGCTGGTTGATTTGACCCCGGGTGTTCCTTCCAGTTGCGCCTTGAGTCTCTGATAAAAGAGCGCAGCCTTGTCAGCGTCATAACGCTGTTGGCGCAGATCGAGGTTTACGAGGTAAAGATTATTAGGCTGGAATCCGAGATCAATTCTCCTGGCATTCTGGAGTCCGCGCACCAGCAGCGAAGTGCTAATCAACAGCAGCAGACATCCTGCCAGTTGCACAGCCAGTAAGAGATTGCGCAGGCGGAGTGAACCTTTTCTCGCACCCGAGCCCATCGTCTCTTCTTTGATAAGCGAGTTGAGATCGACGCGCGACTGGGAAAATGCCGGTATCAGACCTGAACCAAGACCGGCGACGAAAGCGATTAAGAGCGCACAAGCAAAGATGGTCAGATCCGGTGTAGTGCTGAGCTGCGGAGGAAACAGCGGGATCATCAATTTGAACAGCTTCAGCAGACCAGTTGCGAATACCAGACCCAGAACACCACCGATGATTCCTACTAAAAGACTTTCAGTTAGCAACTGTTGGATCAACCTGCTGCGTGTGGCGCCAAGTGCCGCCCGCATACCCAATTCTTTCTGGCGGCCCGCGGCCCGCGCGAGGAAGAGATTCGAAACGTTAGTGCAAACAATCAGCAGAATGAAGGCAACGGCGAGTGTCATCGGAAACAACACTTTGAACATCACACTCGCTTCTTCCGGATTGCCAAGATATGCGCCGCGCGACACCGTGATCGTTGTCTTCCGATCGAGGTAGAAAGTATCAAGCTGGCTGGCGAGCACTGCCATTTCAGATTGGGCCTGCTTGATTGAGACACCGTCTTTCAAACGTCCCACGAGGGTGAGCCAGCTACAATTTTCCTTTGGCAGATTTTTCTCTTGCGTGAGCTGCGGTTCCATCATGAGCGGAACCCAGATGTCAGGCACCGTAAGCTCGGTGCCGGCCGTGTCAGGCGCAGCGACACCGACAACAGTCAATGAGACGCCGTTGACGATTGCTGGTTTCCCCATGATGCCGGGATCTGAATTGAATGTCTCTTTCCAAAGTCTGTTACTGATAATTGCGACGGGATGTGTGCCAGGTGTTGCGCCTTCCTCTGCTTCGAACGAGCGACCCAGGACCATAGTCGCTCCGAGTGCGGGAAAGTAGTTAGTTGTTACAAACAGTCCGGGAACTTTTTGAGCTTCACCACCGCCGAGGCTGAACGTGTTCTCAGCGTATGCGATGAGCTGTGAAAACGATTTGTTGTTATCTCGATAATGCGTGTATTCCTCATGCGAGAACATGTAAGGCGATCCGGCCATCTCGCGCGTGCTTTCGTGGATCTCCTGGTAGATCTTCATCACGTTCTCTGCGTCCTTGACCGGAAAGGGACGAAGGGCCAAGCCATACAACAACGTGTAGACGCTGATCGCCACGCTACTCCCAAGAGCGAGGGCGAGGATCGCCGTGATCGCAAAAGAGCGGTTCTTAACGAGCAACCTGGTTGCGAAGCGAATGTCTTCAGAGATGTTTGTGAGTATGCCGGACATGCCCATAAGCCCTACCTATCAGAGGAATTAAGACACCGGGGAATAATACTCTTCCCTAAACGTTCAGGCTATAAAAAGGTTCCTATTGCGCCCAAAAAACGTGCCCGCCCTTGCGAAAAATCCAGGCATTCACGTTTATGCAGGCCGTTTCAGCGTAGACCTGGTGCCACCAGAAGAGAGGCACATAAAGGATTTCACCGGCCGTAAGCGTGCAAGCAAAAGGCCGGGCATGGGTAAACAGCGGGAACCGGTCCAGATTCGGCGCGAACCCATCGACCCTGCTCACCCAGCATCCTTCATTTAGTCGCTCGGTGTACAAGTAGCGGTAATCTTCAGGCGCAAACAAGATGAACTTCTTCACGCCGGACACTTGCGCGTTGAAGTTGTGATAGTTGTCGTTGTGAATGGTCGACTTCTGGCCCGCAGACGCAATCCAGATACGTTCATCAAAATCCTGATGGTCGCGGAAGTAACGCGGGAACGAGAAGTCTGGACGCAGTACCGATAGAAAAGGCGCGGCGCCTTCGTCCTTAAAGCTGATGTTGCCAAGGTACGGTCGCGATGCCTTCGCTTCACGACCACGTTTGAGTGCCTCAAAGTAGTCAGCGAGTTTTACTTTAGTAGCCGTAAACTTTCCAAAGAACAACTCCTCTTCCTGATCGCTCGAGCGCATCTCTGCTTCTACGTCGCCCACCAGTGATCTGAAAAAGTCGAACGTCCATCGCGAGAGTGCGGGCCAGGCATCGGCAACTCCGGTAATGATCACCGGTTTGCCGTTTGGCATGATCTCGCGCTGAAACTCCTCCACCGTCGGATTCTCGATCCGCTCGACTAACTGTGGCGGCGCCAGTTCTGCTGAAGTGAGAACCGTCATGATTTACCTCTGTGCTTTTTGTGACTCAGTTCAGTTGGACGGATTTCCTGCCGAACAAGCGTTCAGAAACGATTCCGCGACTGCGACATGCTTCAATCAGGCGATTGGACTCCACAATCGGTCGCGACTCAGGCGTGTACTTTATGCTCATTACGTGATTCAGCCACGGCTCCTGGCCCATCGCGTAGACATATACCTCTTTGAAGTTGAATCGTTTCACGATCTCTATCGCCTGATCGAAGTCTGATCCGTTCAGTCTTCTGGATTCATCCATTTCGCGTGTCGGGCGTTGGCCCAGCAAGGGACCATAGACCCACGTCAGCGGTGCCCCATCACATTCCATACCGAGAAACAGGACGTCGACATCGCCGAGATCGCGATGGAGATGCTCATAAAGATTTGGTTCGATGTTGCAGGAGTCCGCAGCAAATACAAATGAACGATTGCCGAGTCGCAGGTAGTAAGCGGTCTTGGCTTGCACGTCGAGGTCAGCGTGTTCACCAAAGAACGGCAGTCCGATGATTTCGCCGCCGTCCAACGGAATGCTTTCCATGTCGCCCGCCTCGAGCACGTTTTTGAAACCACACGCTCGCAGCATTAACTTCATCGAAGGATCTTGCAGCGAACCGGTCACGTTTCTCGGTACAACGATCGTCTTCACCTTGTGACGTATTTGCAGCAAGGTCTCAAACATCACGTGGTCCTGATGGTTATGCGTCAACAGCACGTAGTCGATGGAGTCCGGTAGATCTTCATACGTGTAGCGCGGAACCTCACTGTCGTAGGAATAACTCAGTACTGGATCGAAGAGAAGTGTCGTCTGCGGTGTCTCGATCAATACACACGCGTGGCCCAGGTAGCGCCAGCGAATACCTTCTCCTGTGAAAGCCTCGCTCTTACGCGGTGGCTCGGGTGTAAGCAGCGACTGAAACCGCTCGCTCTCACCGTTCAGGCCAAATGTCTCTTTGATCTCGCCCCACGGCCTCGGCCGGTGCTTCAGCGTGAACAGTTGATCCACGCGCTCGTCGGCAAAAGGCATGTACATGTGAACGGTGTTGTCGTCTTCCAAACGCGGCGTGCTAAGCACAAACGATCGATGATCGCCTTTCGTGATGGAAAGCATCAGGCTTTGCGCCGAGGCATCATAGAAAGGACTCTTGTACAGCAATGGTTCGATGATCTTGAAAGTAGGACTGTTGTTAGTGCCATAAACAAGCTCGACGTAACCACGCAAGCAAGCAGGAACCTTTTCATACAGCGGAGTCAGCGTGTATCCGGAGGCATTCGTTCGCAGAAGCGAATCGAGGTCGGCGATCGCGGTCGAGAGATCGATCATGTTGCGGCGGCTTTGTTTGGTCCGATCGCGCAGGGCTTTGATCTCGTCGACACGTTTTCCCTCGTAATCAACGAACGGGCCGCCCATCATCTTGGGATTCCTTACCGCATTTGCGTGAACCTGCGGCGAGCTGATGTAAGAATCCATGATCCGCAGATGGCGTTCGGTGATGTTGCGCGCCGCCGTCGCTGGAGAGATCAAATGCGACCACGCATACCATTGGTCCACCAGCGGCTCCAGTTGAACGTTTTGTTTTAAATAGAGCGGTTGCGAGTCAGTCATAGTTACACCTTGTGCTTTTTTGTGGCTTAGGAGACGATTGCGGTTACGGGCGCTGGTCCATGATCACTGAGGCGACTGAAGCCAAACTGGCTGGTATACAGCTCGTAGTATCGGCCGCGCGCGGCATACAGTTCCCCGGGACTGCCCGCCTCGACGATACGACCAGCTTCGACAACCAACACCTGATCGGCATTCTGAATCGTCGAGAGACGATGCGCGATGACGAAGCTGGTTCGGTCTCGCATCAAAATCTGCAAGCTTTCCTGTATCAGTTTTTCCGAGTCCGAATCCAGACTGGACGTCGCCTCATCCAAAATGAGAATTGAAGGATTCGCGAGTATTGCGCGCGCAATCGAGATTCGCTGCTTCTCACCACCGGAAAGTTTGACACCACGCTCTCCGACTACTGTGTCGTACTTCGCCGGCAACCGTTCCGCGAACGCGTCAACCCTCGCCAGTCGACAAGCGTTGACGATCTCAGCCTCGCTTGCTTTCCGCGCGGCAAACGCGACGTTGTCGCGAATCGTGCCGTCGAATAAAAACGTGTCCTGTAACACGAGGCCAAGGTGAGAGCGATAGGAAGGCAGTGCGATCCGCGACAGGTCGATGCCGTCAATGTATATCTTGCCCGAGTCGGGAAGATAAAAACCGGCAATCAAGCCGATAATGGTCGACTTCCCTGCGCCCGATGGACCAACGAGTGCGATCACTTTGCCGGGTTCGGCATGGAACGAGATGTTGTGAAGAACCTGCTCGCCCTCTTTATAACTAAACGAGACATTTTCGAAGCGCACGCGACCCGGCGCGCGACCGTCCACACTTATATTGCGCGCGGGATTGTCATGTTCTGTTTCCAACTCAAACACTTCACGGATGCGCTCCATTCCCGCAACTGCTTCAGTAAATTGAGTGCCAAAGCTGGAGAGTGCTGATATTGGTCCAACAATGAAAGTTGCCAGCATGATGAAAGTGGCAAACTGGCCCAGCGTCAACGAACCCGCCAGGATCTTCATCACACCCAACCAGATGATCGTTATCAGCGCGCTGCTCGCGACTATATTTCCCATGAGCGTGATGGCGGCGGAAGCAGTCAGCGTTTTAACCGAGCTGTCGAGCAGACGTTGGCAATGAGCAGCAAACGTCTTAGCCTCCGCGGCTTCAGCGTTATATCCCTTGACCACTCGAATGCCGCCCAACGACTCGGTAAGTCGCCCGGTTAAGTCGGCCTGAACCTTGCTCCGCTCGATGAAGATCGGTTTGATTTTTCCAAAGCCTTTGCGAATTACGAGCACATAAACAAGCAGCAGCAACAGTGCGAGGCCAGTCATGAGTGGACTGATAAAAACCATCAATGCGACGGCGACAGTCGCCGTGATCAAGGCGCCAATCAGTTCCATGAGACCGCCGCCGATGATGTTTCTGATCGACTCCACGTCGATCATGATGCGCGAGATCAATACCCCAACCTTGTTCGAATCGAAGAACTGAAGCGGCAGTAAACTGATGTGGTTTTGCACGCGTTGACGCAGTGAATTGACGGCGCGAAGAGCGGCGCTCCCCAGCACCCGCGTATACGTAAATGCCGCCACATGCTCCACCATCGCAGCCACGAGAACTACCACCAGAAACAAGCGGAGCTGGCCCAGATCGTGTTTAGCGATAACGTCGTCGATCAGGATCTTGGTCGAAGCCGGAAGCACGAGCCCGGCGATGCGACTGGTCAACATCAGGACCATCCCGATCGTTAACGCGATCCAATGTGGACGCAGGCTGGCACGCACGTCTGCTAAGGCGTGTTGAGTACGACGAGGTTGTTCGGATTTTCTATCCAGTTTCATTTTTGCGTTGGTTCAAAAATCAGTGTCACAGACGGCTTTGCACCGAAGGTCCGAAATCCCACCCACGGCAGTGGGTGGATTGATTCAGATCCTTTCTACCCCACCGCTCCTTAATTACTACCTAATCCCACCCACGGCAGTGGGTGGATACTTCAATTACGCCAAAGGATCTGAACCATCCACCCACTTCCGTGGGTGGGATTCGCTCGCACTATGGAGTGCTCTTATCTAGAAAGAATTTGAACCATCCACCCACTGCCGTGGGTGGGATTTCGAGTCGTTGTACGACGCCTGGACCAGGCAAACTCAGTTTAGTTGGCTAACGCGACGAGTTCTGGTTGGTTGTCGAGCAGGTAGTCGTTCAGTTTTTCAGCCACGATGCGGACGCCGGGATCCTCGAGGAACGCGGTGTGATTGCCGGGCACTTCGTGGACTTCAACTCCACCCAGCGCCAGATCACCAAGACCATAGTAAGGATCGTTACCGTCGCTCACCGGCGTTCGGAATAACGTCACCGCTCCTTCATACGGTTGCGGACGATAACTCTTCAGAGCAAGTTGATTGCTCGCCATGACACGGAGGAACTGCCGGAACTGATCGATCGAGATATCAGCGGGCACAAGATTGAGTTGCTTCGCCGACACGAGGTAATGATTCATGAGCTCGTCTGTCGCGAGTTCACGGAGCGATTCAACCGTAGCACCGAGATGAGCCGCGGCCAACTCTTCGAGACCTTCTCGTTCGGTTGCAGTTAACTGCTCTGCCTGAGTGAGCGCTGACTGTTCACTAGACTTCCCATTAAAACCGCCATCCAAAAGAAACAGTGAAACGGACTCGCCTTCACTCCGGAGTTGGACAGCCATCTCGTACGCGACCGCCGCACCCATCGAATAGCCGGCAATCTTGTATGGCCCATCAGGTTGAATCGCTCGCAGTTCCTCGAGGTACGAAGCAGCCATCGACTCGATATTCGACAAGTGACCATTTCCATTTTCCAGACCAAGAGACTGAATGCCATACAACGGTTGATCGATGCCGAGATGCCGTGCCAGCGGTACGTAACAATGAACCGTGCCA
>DASTTS010000648.1:0-28789 GCA_035760085.1 Pyrinomonadaceae bacterium | reverse complement strand
AGCGGAAAACCCTCCTGCGCATCACGCTCGCGATAGAGCGTGGGCATGAGGTTAAAAAGCCGATCTTTGTTGCCGTTACCGTTACTCATTTCAACCTATCAATCCGGCAAACCGCCCGTTGTAACTATCTGTATGTCGTCTACCGGCGCCTCGACAGTCGCCAGCTCAGCCGGCAATGCCGGCGGCATCGGAACTGTATTGGGACGGGCAGAAAAAATTCGCAGTGTCCGCTGAACGGGAGCCGTGGTCGCGCCACGCGCGGCGAGAAATGCAGGTGACTGATCTTTAAAATGAAAGCGATCGATATCGACGGAACTTACGCCCTCGACTTGCTGCAACACGGCGTAAATGTCACTGAGCGAAACCGGCTGGCCAAACCGGAGTGAATCGAGTGAGAGCGCCGCCAGCAGCGATTGTCTTGCGGCTGCTGCGACTTTGCTCGCCACGTACCTGGATTCAACGCGTACCGTAGCAATCACGACGATCGGCACTTCACTGTAGTTGTCGAGGAAGAGTGCGTGATTCGGATCTCGCTGCGTGCTGAGACTGCCGTGTATGCGCGCGAGATCGCTCGGACTGAAAATCTGGCCGCCTTGCGCGGCAATGGTCAGGTGTACGGCACGCGCTTCCTGATTCCACACCCACGTCGCCAGAGCTTTCGCAACCTCGCCGGAAGCGCGGGCCAGGTCTTCAAAGTCACGAAGCGAAACCGCGCGACCGAAAGTGCGCACCGTTGTGGGAGCGTTCTCGCGTGCCTGATCAATCGACTCCGGATCAGCGCCGCCAGTTGCGGTAAAAGGATTGGTTGCTGACTTGAGTCCAACAGGAAGATCCAGTGGGTTTCTCAGTGAGCCGGCTACTACACGTCCGCCGAGACCGGCGCCCTGGCGATAGTCAGCAACAACGTTGCCGACGCCCGAAGGTAATCGCGAGCCGGTGCGGCCGTCGCCGAAGCCGACGGTAACTTTGCCGTCGTCCGCGAGCCGGGAGATGTAGACCTGGTCAGTCGGGCCCTGGCCGAAAAGACTGGGGACCTCGGTCCACAACACGTCGTTAACAAACACATCAAGCGTGGATTCAGTGCCGCCTGGTCCAGCAGCGGGAACATACGTCAGCGGAGTTTTCTGTAGCTCGAATTTCTGAAAGGCTGTTGAAGCGTCGCCATCTCCCAGTACTTCGTCATTTACCTTTTCGCCGTGACTTGAAAGCGCGACATTTCCAAACAGCGTTGCGGTGTTCGCGTCGAGAAGAAGTGGCGTCTCCGGCTGAAGCGTGAGCTCAAGATAATCCCTGATCGACGATTCGCCAGTGCCGGGCACGATCAAGAGCCGTTGCGTCCCTGGCAAAATTGTAACCATTATGCGGTCAAACGCCGGCGAAGAACCGGCATTTGCAATCGCCAAAGCCAACTCCGCCAGGGCAACATTCAAATTGGGCATTGGGCCAAGCGCCAACGTGCGTGGTCCAATTGGTCCTATTGTCACCAGCAGCTCACGCACTACACTCGTGATCGCCGGAAACGGCGATAAATTACCCGAAAGCAGAGCGTCAATTCGGAAAGCACCCGGCGCAACTAAACCCAACTCGGCGGCCGTCGTCGTATCGTCGGCAGTTGGACCAAACGTGATTGGCAAGCCTGCAACTCCCGGAAAAACGATCAGGCTGTTGTTAGCCGGTATCACCGTGACCTGTGCAAACTCCGGCACGAGCGGCAGAGACGTCTTGAGAGCGTTCGATAATTGTGTAACGGCGGAACTCGGAGTGGTTGGAGCGCTTGCCAGAGTGATCGTTCGCGCCGGCAGACTGCCAATGGTCACGCTCAACTCACGTATGCTGCTGGTGAGAGTGATCGACGCAGGAAGCGGCGACGATCGCAGTCCGCTCAACTGTTCAGCTTCTTCCGGAGTTAAGCGCAATTGGACCGCAGTGGTGAGATCATCAGGAGTGGTGTTAAAGGAGACATCCAAACCGATCGCAGCGACGCTCGTCACTTTCGCCAGCACCGGCTCGTTTGTCGAATCGCGGAGAATTACTTTCCGGCCAGCTTCAATGGACTTGATCGGAAGTTGAACTCCCGGTTTGAAAGCTTTGTTGTCAATCGTCCTTCCGATCTCGACAGTCTCCGCGTCAACACGCAACGCCGGAATCAGCACTCGCCCGTCGCTGATCTTTTCCGGATAGCGGTACCCCCAGAAACGAATCGGAGGGCTGGTGATTTCATAGATCACCGTCGCGCGCCTGTCTGCAATCACAGGTGCCGGTGAGATCGTTAAGCGTGTGACAGTATCCTGGACGGCCGGCGCAGCACCCGGAGCTCCAAACTTTGCTTGTCCCTGGCTGACCGCCGTGACTGTTGCTAATAGATTGGGCGGTGAGATCAGCACCTTCGAACCGACGGAGATCCCTTCGTACTTCGAATCCAATTCCAAAATGTTTCCACCCGGATATGTGTAGCTGTAATCGGCATTGGCGATGGTTCTCTTAACCCAGACGAAAACTCCAGTGGAGGGCTCTTGTACCTCCATGTATTGCGAGGGAGTGTTGTTACCGAAAACGCGGAACTTGCGATTGAACGCCAGCGGCGCCGAGTCGAAAGTCCAATTTGTGTTTTGGATTGGACCAGACCATCTCAGCGTAACGCGCTCCTCTTCAGTGCGGATCTCGCGAACCGTTAACTCTTCCAACTGCGGACCACTAACGAGCACCAGTTGATTACCCGGCGAGAGCGCGGCAGCAACCTGCAAGCCCTCAGGTCCGGGCGCGATCAATCCCGACGTGCTTCCTTTTGCGAGCGGATTGAAAGCTTGTGGCGCCGGTAGAATGCGATTGCTGTTGAGTCTTGAATCGGCGAGGATCGATTCAAGCGTTTCGAAGATTTGCGGCTGTTCGTTCTCGGCGGGAACACTCTGCACACGCAGCCCGACTGGAATTTTCACACTGGAGTTTTTGTCGAGGGTGAACGCGAGAAACGTCGTGGCAGCAATGCCGGGCCGCAGATGATAATCGAGCATCCGCGCCATCCGCAGAATTGAATCTCTTTGCTGCGCTGTTCGGAGAAAACTCTCGTTGGCGATGCGCTCCTGGTAGAAAGTCAGGACATCAGCCACCGTGGCCCACATATCAAGCAGCGTGATCGCATAGTCGTCATCGCTGCGCGTTTTCAAATCTGAAAGCGCTTGCGTGCCCGCAATGCGTTGCAGCATCGAAAGTCGAAAACTCGAATACGTTCCGACGCGAAATACAATCGACGTCAGCCCCGGACGGTTCCACGCTATGACGGGTGTTTGGTCCGGAAGTTCGCAACAGCCACATGTGTTGTTGGTTGTCACTTCCCACCTCCCGCGGTAATTCGCAGCACACCGTTTTCCCGAAACGCCGGATCATTGTCGAGGCGCGCGATTTCTCCTGGGCCAATGGGAAGAATTCCTGTTTCGAGCTCGCCGTTGTCACTCTTCCCGAATCTGCGGAAGATCGTCACAAACGCCGATTCAACGCCCTGCACCGCTTCGATCGCAGCGTAAATCTTGCTGAGGTAAACGTTGTCCGCAAATGTGAATCGATCGGGATGAAAGAAGCCCAGGCTGCCATCGGGATTCACTCTATTGCTTAGTGCCTGGCGAACTGCTTCCGCGACGTCGCCGCGAAAGTAATCAGGCTTCACACACAACTCGAAAGCGAGCTCCAGCGGAACATACTCGGCCGAGCGGATCTCGAGATCGTATCCGGCGAGTTTGTAACCGGTGAGGAAGTTGCGAATTTTGGTCGCAAATGTTGGGACGAGGCGTGTGCGCCCACCGGGCTCGGTGATCAAGTCATCCGGGTCGCGTGGATCAATACCTACGAAGACGGTGTACCAGCTTCCGGTCCAACGAAAAGTCGCAACAGCGCCCGCAACTTCAGGCAATTTCTTTGCGGCTGCGGAGTAATCACTTTCAACCACCGCCCGGAACTGCTCGGCACGAAATGCAGCAGGCGCAAACTGGCGGACTTGTTCATTTGTCTCAGCATCAACTCCGTCGCCGGCCGGCAAGGGATTGCGGATTAAGTCGATCGCTGGCCAGAGCGGAGCGACCGCCGGTTGGACCGCGTGGGCCAACGATTCAGCGCCCACATTTCCGGCCACGCCATTGCCGATGCGATACACCGCCTTAATCGCAGTCGCGCCAACCGGACGCCGGCCGTATTCATCGTCGCCGAAGCGAACGGTTGGTCGACCATCGTTTCCTACTTCAACCGCAAACTCCTGGGCTGACTCCGGACTACTCAGCAGATCCGGAACCGGCTCCCACAACTGCCCGGAAATTCCGGGAAAATCAATCAGGAGCGCGATTGCAGGTTTGGTTTTGCGAACCGGACAGGTTAAGTCGGTACGAGGTGAATCGATCCGGCCGGTGATCAAGTTGTAATTGGCAGTGTCCGGCTGGCACTGCATCGTCAAAGGACCGTTCTGTAAAGTCAGTCGAAAGATCTTGCCGGCAGGGACCTTGATGTTGCTTATCGTTTCCTCGGTCGTGTGACCATGATCGGCAAGTGCGATGTTGCCGCGCGCGACTGAAACATTCCGCAACACATCGAGTTGCGGCACTCGCGTGGAGAGACACATCGGAAAACGAAGCGCGTCGACGCGTCGCCACGTCACTTGCAACAACGGCAGCGGAGTATCTGTGGTTTGAAAAACCTGCAAACCTCCTGCGGGCGTCAATTTGTCTTTGTAGGCCGGATCGATCATCGATTTGACGCTCTCGATCTGGACCACCTGGCGGTGCAGTGGATCAGCGTCTGCCGTAGAACCTGTCTTTGGACCTTTAACTTCCTCGAGTAGGAGAAAATCTCCCGCGTTCAAAACGGGCAACACAGCCTGGCGCTCACCAGCCAGTGGTGGTAACAGCACGTAGAGATACGCGACCTGCGTCCCTTGCGGGAGACAGCATTCGAGATTTCCCCATGTGTGAAGGAAGATCTCGTTGTTGAGCCGGTTAACCGTCAGGTCGTGGGTTGTTTCGAAGACGCGCACCTGCGACAGTGCGGGATCAGTCGAGAAAGACTCTGATGGAATATCCGCTTCCTGAATGACCACTTCGGGCAGCGATCGTTGCGAACGTAACGGCGCAGTGATTCGACTCAGGATCTTCGTTCCGAGCGGCACTGTTCCGCTGCTTGTGGTTTGAAAATGGACGAAGGCCCACGCGTTTCGTCCGTCGTGCATGGCGTAGTCAATCAGGCGCGCATGTTTTCTGGCTGAAGCTCGTTGCCGTGCGGTATCGAGATAGATCTCGTTCGCGACAGCGTCCTGGAAGTAGCTCAGATTGTCGCCCTCGTATGCAAACAACTCGAGCAGCGCAATTCCGAGATCAGACGGGTTGCGCTCCAGCCATGTGGGGTTGATTTGCGGAATCAGATCGATCAGCAGGCGACGGAAACTTGAATAGTCTTTCGCGAGGTAATCGATGACAGGTTCAATCGCTCGCTCCGGCGGGCAGACCTGCAATTGTCGACAATCGAAATCCGTTGGACAGCTTGCCTTGAAATTAACGGAGACGATCGAAAACTGAAGATCAAGGGCAGCGATTGTCGGCTGGTAGGTTCCGTCGGGTTGCAACTGCCAACCCAACGCCAAAGTGTAATCTGAAAAATCACCTTCCTCGCTGACAGTAATCTCGAGACGCGGCGCGACGAGCGTGACCTGGAGCGGTTTTATGTTAACGACACGAGTGCCGCCTAAGATCGTTATCTTTCCCAGGTTCTGCGGTAACGTCAGTCCGTATGCACCATCGGGATCGGAATGTGGCGGCAGCGGAAGTGGTTTAATAAATGTCACCACCAGCACGTGCTGGTTAAGTGGACGTCGCTCATATTCAACAAAGTCGATCCCGTTGAGCACCGGGTGCGCCAGAATATCGGCGCGCCGCTGCTCATCGCGACAGACTGAACCAAATTTGATGATCGACGGCATGTGCTTTCCTAGATCACTCCAGACGGCGTGAACACTTCACGTCGAATACCTCCACCCGAACGTTTGCTGTAAACCAGTGACACACGCAGCTCGGAATCGACTGCTTCCACCGTGACGGACTCAACCTGAATCACTGACTCCAACCATCGCTGAAGCGCGCCTTGAATCAGAAACTGCGTGGCCGTCGCCAATGCCTCGCTGTTGGGCATGAAGACTAGTTGCTTGACGCCGCAGCCGAAGTCTGCGCGGTTGACGCGTTCACCCGGATTCGTAAAGAGCACCTGCATGATCATGTCGCGGATGTGTTCGTCCTCATCGGTCTCCGCGGAACGACCACGACCATCGATGTGAAATGGAAAATCGAAAAACAACGCCATGACTAAATGAACCTCACATTGATGGTCGTGATGTGGTCGCTTCCAACCAGATCGACCTGAATAGCCCTCGGGTGGTTTCTCAGGTGATTGATCACCCCGTTTGCGATCGCGATAAACAGCTTCCGCCGGTCGTCCCGCATTTTCGGCGGCTCGGAAGGCAGTGGTCCGGACAATGCATTCAGCGCGATTTCGATCTCCTGGGCCATGCTGTCGTTAAAATCATTCAGCGTGCCCGCATACACTTGGTTGATTGGTGTTGGCATATTTCATTAACCGCATTTCACTTTTGTTGAGAGCAAACTCGGTGTTGCCGACGGAAACGGCCCCACCGGGGGCGCTGGTGTAATTGGAAAGACTCCCAGCGCCAGCTCGCCCGGATGAATGTGTGTGTTGAAAATCATCACCAGTTGATTCAGGTAAGTCAGTAAATTGTCTCCGAATACCAGCGGGTGAGTTGCGTTTTCGACCAACTCAATCTGCGGCGCTTCGATGACGACCTTGGTTCCTGCCTGCATCTTGATGTGGCCCTGATCGATCGTAAACTTCAGCAGGTTGTTGCCGTTCGAATCGCTCAACGCGATCGTTTTGCCACCGTCGTCAAAAGCGAGCAGTAGCCCCTGCTCGGTGCGTATGATTTTTTTATCGGGAGTGGTGTCGGAGCCGGTCTCGTCCTTTGGCAATTGATCCGCGCCCCAAAAACAACCCGTCCAGATCGGATTCGACACATCTCCCGCCTCAAACTCGATCCACACGCCCGCGCCAACAGCGGGCACTGTGTAAACGCCGACACCGTCTCCGGAATAAGGCAAAGCCGGTAAGGCCCAACCCGATTCCACGTCGCGAAGCACGTCTTTAACGTTGGCCTTTATGCGGCCGAGGTTATTCGGATCCTGGTTGTTGGTAACCGTGCCGCGAAACTTGCCAAAGAAGCGGTTGGTCCCTGAGTCGTCGTTTGAAAGTATGTCGACCTCGGTTTGCATGGTTGATTTCTAAGCAGGCAACGCCGTGCTCGTTACGAAGGTTTGTCCCCTTGTGAGACCAAGTGCATTTCGTCGCAGCGTGAAGTTCTGTTTGTAAGAATCCGCTGTGAGGACGTGAAGCACGCGTTCCACGTAATACGTTCCACTAAACTGTCTTCCGGCGCCGCGAACCGCGATGGGTCGTTTGGCGCGCATCACTGCGCCGTAAGCAACGGTATTAAGCTCGCCGTCAGCGGTGATGGCCAACGCGGATTCGTCGGCCAGCCCTTGAGCGAACGGTTGTTGTTCTCCGGTGCGAGCTAGTCCTGTTTGCGCCGGGAGCACGACACGTTGTTCTTCACTGCCCAGTGCGGTTTCGTCGCCGAGGGTGGTCGACGTTGATCGGTTCACTTGAGATTGCTGAGTGTCGAGCGACTCAATGTCGAGATTTGTTGTTTCCACTGTTGCCGGTCGCAACATGTCGAAACGCGCGTTGAAGCTATTCACGTTTGTCGCGTCACGCATGTTCACTGACAGCACACCCTGCGGCGGAAGATTCAGGCGCGGCGCGTGAAAGTGACCTTCAATAACGCCGCTCTGGCCGTTCGTCTCGATGTAGACTTCGAAACCGTTTCGCCGCGCCAACTCCTGTAGAAACTGGATATCAGTGCCGCGTTGGATCATCGTCTGCTCGTTTTCCTGCCGTCTCCAGTTAGTGTTATCCACGATTGGCGTGAAGTTGTATTTACTCGATGAAAAGATCTCGCGAGCGATGTCGCTATCAGAGCGATTGGGCCATGCCTTTACGACCTGTCTCAGGTTCATCAGCACGGTGGGATCCATTGCGACGACGTTGAGGATTGACGATCCGGGTTGATTGGCGAAGGTGGCATTCGTCTCGATGATGTTCGCGTTGATTAGCGTCTCTTCACGGCCGCTGCCAACCGCGACTTTGATCTGGATCTTCGCCAGGCGCTTGAAGATGTCGTCGTCAACAAACGACCATCCCGCACATCCATCCGCCACGCCCATCACGACACGTAGTCGAACCATGTCAGCCATGCTGGCGTGGTCTTCGACTTCGATCTGCTGAATTGCCTGCAACAGATCCTCGCGGGCAGGCAATCCACCAATCGACAATGTGTAGGCAACAGCCGGCATTCCTCATCCTTCCGAGGGTGGAATCTTGATCGAGCGGCCTGGTTGCGAGGTCAGATCGTCGGGTCGCAATGCAAGGTTTGCGTCGCAGATGCGCCAGAAGAGTTCCGGATCCTGATAGATCCGCTCAGCAATATGATCGAGTCGTTCACCCTGATTTACGATCAGCGCCAGTTGCGCCGGTGTATCAGGAATGAAGCGTATGCGCTTGAACTTGATCGCACGGCCTGATGCGCCGGTGAATGTATCTGTCGCGACGTTTTCGTAACGGCTGCCTCTGAAAAACATTTGTGCTCCTTAAAATGGAAGCAAACCTCGAATTGCTCCAGCTGGATCGCCCGGCCGCACCAGACGCGCCAACACTTCCTTTTGCGTTTGATAGGCGATGTAAGCGCCGTAACCGATCGTGTCTTCCTTCAGCTCCATGTAGGTGAGCACGCGCATTCCCAGTTCTACTTTTGCTCGAATCGGATTGAGTGACGGATCGAAAGCTTCTTCGGTAATCGAAAAACTTTGCAGACGCACAGGCACTGCCCGCGATTTACCCCACACCAGAAGTGTCAGAGGCAGATCAGCCGGACAGATTTGCGCTTTACCTGCCCTGGCCAAACCGCGGTTAAGCAGGACCTGCGTGCTTGCCGGATACAACAACAACTCGAGCGCGGCGAGTACCGGGTGTAAGCCGCTGGCGACGACTTCAGCGTTGCGATCCGGTTGCTCCAGTTGATCAGCGGCATCCAGCTCAACTGAGAGCGAGATCGTTTCTACCGGTGGTCCAAGCACGCGAAAAACATCTTCTCTCGCGCCACCGACACTGCTTGCATCGGGAGGAGCCGAACGGTGCGCGAGGGTGCGACTAACCTGATCGGGGTTGTATTGAAAAACAATGACCGCCGGCGCCGGCCCGGGCTTCTGCGACTGAAAGACGACCAGCGCGCCTTTTAGTAGTTTCGGACTTCGTGGAAATTCAGACGGCATAAAAACCTCTAGCAAACTGGTGGACCAGTCGGACACGGTGCACTACGAGCCGGAGCCGGCGGATCGTCCCATCCGGGCATACAACCCAGCGCCGGCGGCCTGACGGCCATGTTGTCGCAACAAGTCCGAGCGAGAGTTCCCGCAAACGTGTTGCTGTTTGGTCCAAGGATCTTATGCTGGCTAGGTGCGGCATAAGCTCTGAACGCATTCTCGAAACACCTCTCCAGATCAGTAACACCGGGCTTTGGTATGCACTCGATGCATGTTGGCCGCCGGTGACACGGGTCTGGAGAACGATCGGTCTTGATGGCGACTCCGCCGTTGATGGGTTCCGCAAATGAAAGCTGGCTGGTACAAGGCGTGATAATCGCGTAACGACGTGTCGGTGTTTCGATGTAAGCATGATTACATCCGGAAACTTCAACGGGAGGCTGGAGTAGGCGCGCACACACCTCAAATCTTGGCCTGCTGCCTCTACAGAGGAGCTCGCAAGAGCTTCGAGTAGCCAAACACTGCAAAGGATTTAGCGAGCTTGATATACATTCATCGAACGTAGACTCACAGTCACGCTCGCACGGCGTTCGCGGTCCTGGTTTCACAACTGGCGGCACTCGAGGCCGGGGTCGTGGTCGTGGTGGAGCGCTTACAATCAGCACAACAGACTGTCGTTCCGATGCTGGTCCAGGCGTTGGACCATGACCTACTACGTTGGTGATTCGTGATCCAATTCCCAGGCCGGCGGGAGGCGGCGCGCTGAGAACATCTCGCGCTTTATTTGCCCTGGCGCACGCCAGTTTTTCGTTGAAGGCATTGAGCGACGGCGCATCCACGCTGGCATAGCCGTGAATCTCCATCGTGACGCCTGGTCGGAAAGCCGCCACAATTCCCACCATCGCTGCGTCCTGTCCGGCGAGAAAGTCGTCACAACCTGTTTTAAAACGGAAAGGACCAACGCCGGGAGTGAACACTGCTGGCCCGGCCGTACAAGTTGTCGCTGGAACAGCGGATTGGCAGGCACGCTGAACCCTCGCGCTACTGCCGGCGTGTCGCTGTTGGACCACGTGTGTTAGCTCATGCGCTAACAGCCGGCGTCCGGTTGAACTGTTTGGTTGATACTGGCCCGCGCCAAAGACGATGTGATTGCCGTGCGTGTAGGCCAGCGCGTTGACTGACTGTGCCGTCGTGGCCGCACTCACATCCGCGTGCACTCGCACGGCGCTGAAGTCACGTCCAAAGCGCGGTTCGAAAAATGAACGCGATTGGGTCGAGAGTGGCTCGCCGCCGCTGTGCAACGCGAGAATCTGCGATTCAACCGCCGTTGTTAGCGCCGGCTCCGCGCGGCTCGACTCCTTGCGTTGCATCTCTTCCTCACAGTCGTCGCAAACGCGTTGAACGCCGTCTGCGTTGGTCGAGATGTTCGGCGTCTCCTTGCGATGCAACTCGTCATCACACTCCTTACACATCCGTTGAACCGGTCGCTTCTCGATTTCATTGGAGCAGCTGCCGCACATCCGCTGAATCGACGGCGGAGATGCACTCACACTCCCCACTGACATTCGCATCACCTGATCGGCGACACTGTCCGCTTCACGCTCATATGCATCATTGGCCGCGTTCACGGTGAGCTTCGGTTGGATTCCTGCGACATTTAATAAGCGCTGCATCGTCTGGTTACTTACTGTCCGCTGCGGTGACGCTGAAGCAACATTGCGGGCGATTGTGACGCCGTGGCCAATGCTGTTCTTTGCTGCTGCAGTCTGTTGTAGCGCTAATGTACTCACTGATATTTCGCCCTCTGCATCTACGGGTCCGGATTCAGACATGTCGAACCGGCTCCGGCCGGACAAAGGATCCTGCTGAAGTTCACCATTGTGTTGCGTGTAGGATTAGGGGTTGAATCAGATCCGCTTGGCTCCATGATCGTGTTGGCCTCACCCGGGTTGAAAGGTGGTCCTGCTGTTGGATGATCAAGTCCCAGGATGTGGCCCAACTCATGGGCCAGAAGGGTATCGCTCGTTCCAATATCCGATATGACGATATTACCGGTCGCGCCGCAACCTGCACCTATAGGTGGCAAGGTGTCCGCTCCGCCCGGGAAGCCTGGGCCAAGGTGATTGGCCACCATGAATATTTCAACGCCTGCTCCAGTTCTAAGCCCGCGAATAGTTGTGCGTTCAGCGGCAGTCCGTCCGCTGCTCTTAAGGGGTGTATCAACAGTTATTGGAGTCAGCTCGTGAAATCGAACCCCAATCTTTCCCCAAATGACGTTTGCTTCGTTGAACATTGTCCGCCATCTGACTCCGGTGGGATTGGGATCCGCCGGGCCGGTTCGCAAGAAGACTGGCTGCAAGTCGAGGTCGCGCAAGACGCCGGGATTGGCGCAAACAGGCGGGGGTGGTACGTTCAAATTAGCACTGATAGTTGCTCGCCGGTTAGGTGGAAATGATCTGGAGAACTCATCCGTTTCGCCCTGCGCGAAGACTGTGACTAAGTTTGCCGGGACACCTGCCGCTCCCGAGGAAGGAGCCGTCAACTCTGCTTCTACTAGTAGGGCCCGATCACAAGAAAGCGTCCAATTGAGTGGTTCTGGACCATCTTTGCTCGCGAAACCATCGATCCGCACGGGGGCATTCGCGCCGGCCGCAGTCCACCTTCCAATGAATGTCGCGATGGCCGCTATGGCCGTAGGTGTCAAAGCGCTGGAGTTCAGCGAAAACAGAATATTGGTGTCGACGAAAGCCGCGCTGGTAGTCGGAACATCACAGAGTAGGTTCGCCGGTCGCTGGCTCAGGTTGCCCATTCGCTGAATCAAAGGAAGATCATTTTCCGTGCTCCTTGAAATCGTTGGACCACTTACTCCGGAGGATCCGGACGAGGGTCCGCTTCCGCCTTGTTGCACCACATGGGCCAACTCGTGGGCAATTAATGTTCTGCCACTATTTGTTCCAGGACGATACTGCCCTTCGCCAAAAACGACGTGGCTTCCTTTCGTATAGGCAAGCGCGTTGATTGAACTCGCCGCTCTTCCCGCTTGCGCATCACTGTGGACGCGTACGTCACTGAAGTCCTGGCCGAATCGCGGCTCGAAGAAACTTCGTTCCGAATCCGGTAAGGGCCGTCCACCGCTTGTCGGATGATTAAAGTCAAAGCCAACCTGCTCTGATTCCGAATTCGCCTTGCGCTGCACCTCCTCTTCTTCACACTCAGTACACTTCCTCTGAACCGGTGGAGGATCACCAGCCGGCAAAGATGTTTGGCCAACGGGATTCTGCATTCGCATCACGGACTCAGCCACCCGATCAGCCTCTTGCTCGAAGCGGTCATGTGGTTGGCTGATGGTCAATTTCGGCTGCACTAAGCCGGCCCGCAATTGTTGTTGCATCGCGTGATTGCTGATCCTCGGTTGCGAAGTGGGAGTCGTGAAGGGGCGCACCAGATGACTAGTGCGAACACTTTCATTCCCTCGCTTCTTTGAGGAACTCTGTCTGGATATCAGGGTACGCATATCACCGGGGATGACTGATTCGCCGTCTGCGGGCCCAAGTCAGGAGTTGAGCCTCCCTGTCCATCTCCAAATTCAGTGACCTTGATGTCATTTCGAATGAATCTGAAAGTCACTTGACCAGATGGACCATGAAAGAATTCCGTGGTTCTTTCCAAAGTCCAGGTGGCATTCTTAATGAATTGGTACGAGGCTACATTCCCCTGTGGCGCGGTCCTGAGCCGCGCCGCGAGCCATACCTTAAACTCGTGCTCCTCGGAGACCTGTCGTATCAATTTTGTGGGATCATTTCGATGACGAACCCTAAATAGTCCTCCCGGTTTATCAACCGTCGTGACTCCAGCTTGAGAACTCGGGAGTACGGGGAACGGGTTATTTGGAACGTTCGGTTGACAAGTTCCGATCACGTTGAACCCGATCCCTCTGGAATTGGGTCCTATGAACCAAACCGGAGTCGTTGCGAATCCGTCGCGGATAGGGAGCCGGGACGGGAAAGGCATGCAGAAACCCGGATTCGTGTCATTGGGTCCAGAGGAGTAATCGGCGAACGCCAGGCTCTTGTTAAGAGTCTGCAAGAATCCAACTTCAAAACAATCCGGGCTCGGCGCATCTGATTTGACCTGGGCCGTCCAGTCGAAAGTCAGCATGGGACCATGAGTGTCCACAAACACATTGCCGCTATCATCCTGATCAAGCTCGACTGTTGGAGAGGGCCTGGCGCTGGGACTGCCTTCGGCAGTGAACCTGGGATGTCCAGCCGGTACCACAGTCGTAGGTACCGCAGTCGTAGGTGCCGCAGTCGTAGGGGCACTTCCTTTGTGCGCGCGGTAAACAGTAAGGAGCGCCTGGTCCAAACGCGGTTTCGTGCCCGCCGCCTCTTTGAAGATAAGGACGGGAGTGTCGGCCGGGTCGTCTGTAAGCATCACGGCATCCTGCCCTGGCGGTACCAGTTCCCACCTGACAGTGCCGCGTTTGTTCGCGAGCTTTACCGCGACCGCCAGATCATCACCGAAGATGCCTTTGATCTTTCCACTGTCAACGTCATTGAACAGGTCGATGGCGTCTTTCGCATCGGGGCCTTTGAATAGCCGCAATAACGCAAATTGCGCGCGGACATCGATGCGGTCATGGATCACCGATTTCGGTGGCGACACCGCTGCGGACGGGTTGGCAGCAGGATCCTGATCCTGCTGGTAGCTGTACGCAGAGCTATTGTTTTGGCTCAACAGCCGCTGCATTGATTGATTACTCGCACTTCGCCGCGAGGCACTGAGCGCCGATTTGTTACCGCTCAAATATCCGTAGGCCGGGGTCCCAGCGGTTAGGCTGTTATCCATCTGCTTCGCTTTTCGTGACCGCGTCTTCATTTAACTGTGATCGCTTGTTCAACTGAATGAGCCACCGCGTTCGCGACGTTACCTTCGCTGACTGCGGCGTTGATTGCCGGCGACAGTTCCGTTCGCAGCAATGCACGCCGAACCTCTCGTGCGATCAGCACACGCATTTCCATGGGTCGTAGATGGTCCACCCCATCGAGCACGAGGCTTTCAATGTCGATAACGTGTGTTAGCTCGTTCATGATTCGATAGTTCCAAACTCGGATTCTGTTAACAGTTTGTCGATCTTGATGTACTCGCGCCGGGCCGCACGCTGCACGTGTGGCATCTGAACACTCGTACGCTCGCGAGCGGCGAGGAAAGCTGCATTCAGCGCGATGTTGCGAATGTTGCCGCCGGCGACCTCGTATCGCGCCAGCTCGTCGAGATCCAGCGCAGCAACCGGTGTCTCTTGAGGAAAGACTTTGCTCCAGATCTGCCGTCGTTTTTCTCCATCGGGAAACGGAAACTCCACGAGGAAACGCAACCGCCGTAGAAAGGCACGGTCAAGCGATGAACGGCGGTTCGTACAAAGGATGGCGAGTCCGCGATAATCTTCCATTCGCTGGAGCAGGTAGTTGACTTCGATGTTTGCGTAACGGTCGTGGCTATCTCGTACCTCACTGCGCTTTCCAAAAAGTGCATCTGCCTCATCGAAGAACAGAATCGCGCCTGACTCTTCAGCGGCATCGAACACGCTGCGCAGGTTTTTCTCAGTCTCACCGATGTACTTACTCACAACACCCGCAAGATCGATCCGGTAGAGATCCAAATTCAGATCGTTAGCAATGATCTCGGCTGCCATCGTCTTGCCCGTTCCGCTTGGACCTGAAAACAAGGCACTGATGCCGCGACCGCGCGGCAGTCGAGCTCCGAAGCCCCAACGGTCGTAAACTTCCGCTCGCATCGCTACCTGGTCTGCGATTTCACGTAACTGCCGCAAAAGATCCTCAGATACAACTATGTCGTCCCAGGTGTAAGAAGGCTTCAGACGTTGGGCCAGACTGTTGAGCTCACGCCCTACTTGATCGCGGCACGTTTGCCAGAGGTCTTCAGCGAGTAGCAGAAACTCTCCTTCGCGCGCCTGCGCTCTCGCTACCGCTGAAGCTACTGCCTTCGGAATTTCGCCTGGTCCGAGGTTGAATTGCTGGACCAGCTCATCGATCTGGCCGTGGATCGAATTCTTTATTCCCGCCAGCGATTCACTCCAGATTTGTCTTTGGGCCGCGGCATCAAGTTGCGGCACCGAGACGTGATACACCTGGCGCCGTAGCTGGTAACGGTCGCGGGCGCCGATGAACACCAGTCCTCCAACGGTTTCCATCCAATCGTGTGCGGCACTGGCAGCGACGCGGTCGTTGACATCAAGCTCGGTCACATCGATGTAGACCGCAATGCGTGAAATGGCCGCTTCACGTTCCATCAAGTGCATGAGGTCATGTCGCTCGGTGTCCGAGACGGGCAAACGCTTGAGAGCCACTGTGTAAAGCTGCACGCCTAACCTCGCACAGAACTCTCTTGCGACCGCTTCCTTGCCCGCGCCCGGTGGTCCAGTAAAGAGAAAAGCCGGCCAGGCAGATCCATCAGAAGATTCGGCCCAGCGACACAACTGATCAACGAGATCCAGGTGAGCACCGGCGATCGGCTGCGGTGGCACCACACGCAGCAGATGGACGATCTTTTTATCCAGCCGGTTATAGCCTCGAATGTGATCGTTGATGCGCTCATCGGCGCGCAGAGGCTGCAACGCGCTGACAGCGCCGGTTCCATCGTCGTCTTGCGTAATCAGTTTGTAATGTCGTAGAGGGGCTGAAGAGAGCAACGCGTTGCGTGCCATTTCCTTTGTTTCAGGACCGTCGCATAGCACACTAAAAACAAGATCGGGCGTAGCGTGGCGTGCGTTGGCACTGTCTTGAACATAAGCAGCCAGCATCGCAAACGACGGCTCGGTATCAACTGCAAAACAAAGCAGGAGCACGTCACGTTCGAGCGAATTCAGTCCGAACAGCCGTGCCAGTGCTTCCAACGCAGGAGTGCCACCGTCTTCTGTGAGTTGAGTACGAAGCTGTGCCAGCCCGGCTTCGAGCTCTCGCAAAGCCGCATTGATCGAAATGCATTCAGCGTCTTCGGAATAGAAGCGCCGTTCTTCGATTTCATCGTCGTCGCGCAACAACCGATCAGCGAGCGCATCACTGATGACAACGTTATGGTTGCTGCCCAACGGATCCTGCTGCCAGTTCCGGCGCAGCCAGCGCACTTTGCGAGCAAATAAGAGCCGCAGCCGCCGCATTTCTGTTTGCAGATATGCGTGATTGGCTTCGAGCCACGAAACTTCCGTTACATTTTCGACTGCTGCTGCAACCATAAAATTTTTCCTACTGGTGTCTTAAATTGAACGATTTTCTCTGCTCAACGCACAGGGCGCAGAGATACGCCGAGCACCGCAGAGAAAATTTTCAAATTAAGACACCACCATTTCCTACGTGACTTTGAAGTCCACGGTCTCCATGCTCTGCACTCCGTTAACCATCGCTCGTACCGGAAAAGTGACTGGCGGTATTGGTGGCGTGGGCTGTACCAGAGAATTCAATGAAACACGTACGGCTAAGTCTGTCTGCGTGAATGCTCCCGGACCAGGATTCACAACTGGAATCGAAACATCTCCGACCAGGATCACGCTCTTTGCTCCACCTGCCTGAAAAAGTCGCCGTCCGGTAACGTCGAGCGCAGTACCGCCCAGAGGTCCGACGGCGACACTCGTCGGATTGATGGCGGAAACCTCGGGAGCCAGCAGAAAAACTCCCTGGTTCGAGTTCTGACGCCGATCCGCGAGCTTCACCTCGCCGTGGTCCAATCCGCCTTCGACGAACTCACTGGGCTGAAGTGTCTGCACTTCAACGCTCACTGGACCAGGCCGCAGTTGATCCGCAACTGGAATCGGACGAGTAAGCGGATGATCGAAATCGATGGGATACGTGTCGTCAGGAATGACGATTCTGAGCTCGGTGTCTGACAGCGGCACGATCCCGATCGGCTCGAGCGTGCCGAGCTTGACGTAGGTTTTAGCGGCACGCAGGTTTTTACCTTCTATGGTGAGTTCCTGGGTGACGTGCGCGCGAATATCGCCAATCGGATCGCCAGGTGCAGCCGGCGTTCGATACACGTTGTTGATCTGTGGTCGTTTCGAGACCACAACGTGAATGCGGCGCTTTTGAACCGGCGCGGGAACAGTTCTAATTCGCCGGCTCTCAATCTGCACCACACTGACGGTGTAAGCAGCGGATAATCTGTACGGGCGTGTGAGCGCAGTCCATATTTTGGAAATGTCTTCCAGGCTGAGTGGATCGAGACAGATTTTCACTTGCTCAAACTCACCACGCAGACTGGTGTGCAATATCGGAGTCACCGGAGGATTCACCGTTTCGAGTTGGTCTGTAATAACCGGGAAGTCGAGGAGCACGCGCATCGCGCTACCTAAAAGAAAATGAGCGCGCGTCTCATTGACAAGGCCTCTGTCGTCAGTGGCGCCATAAGCCGTGAGCAGGTAGTGCAACACGAGGCTCAGCGGCGGATTACCGTACTCGCTCGGGTGACCCTGACCCGGAATCATTTGATTTTTTAGAAATGGGCTTTCTGTTGCTCGATAGAGAAAAAGATTGACGCGGGTTGGTTCCACAGCCGTCGTGTCATCTTCGGGCTGCGGCGTGCTGATCGTGACTTGCAGGTCCGCGCGAACCATTCCCGTGGGCAGTTCCATGCGATCGCGCAAAAGCGCCTGAAGCGTTGCGCTAACCCCACCGATCGCAAGGAAGTTACTCATTAATTTCGATACCTCCGTAACCGCTGATAACTCGCAAATCCCAGTGCGGGGCTATCTTTTCGCATTGCCGGAGCCGATTGTTGAGTTGCGGGTGTTCCACGTACTTCAACACGACCGATTCGCACCTCGATCGGAAGCGCAGGTGGCGGCGTTAATGGCGATGGGGATGCGATTTTAGGGAATTCAAGTGAGACGGTTGGTTCAGCCGGAGCGGGGCGGATCAAGTGCTCTGCTGCAACGACTTCGATCCTGTTTGACGTAGTTTCATGAACCTCTTTGATTGATGTTTGCAACAACGCTGACTGCTGTTTCTGCCGGTGCCGGGGAGTTGTTGCCGGTGGATTGCTTGCAACAGGAGATGGACCTGACGTCGCCACTTGCGAGAGTGCAGATGCTTCGCGAGGTTTGAATTCAAAATCGCGCGACACGACCTCAGTGGGTGGAGCGATCGTCTCCGTCACGCGAGGAACATCCGTTTCAGAGTTTTGAACGATCGGTTTAGCGGAGACAATCTCTGCCATAGCAGCAGACGGCTGTAAGACTGTCGTCGGATGAGGCGGCACGGAGGGTGGCGCGGTATCGGCTACGGTGCCGGCCTGTTCGAGCGGCGCGCGCTGTATTTCAGGAGCAGACGATGTGTTCATCGTTCGCAGCGAACTCACAGCGGGAGCGTTAACACCTTTTCCAACAATTTCTTCGGACGTGATCTCACTCAACCCCTCGCTCGCTCCAAAAGAACTTTCAAAAGCCCGTGCAGGCGAAGGGCCACACTCCGCCGCAAGCGGTAATCCCGCGCCTCGCTTCGCCAGGTTTGTAATAAAGTTACTCACTGAACCATTTCCCTGCTCAGTTCACGATCGAGAAGCTCGAGAAATTTGCGACGCCCGCTTCCACTGAGATTGAGAATGTCCGCCAGCCCCCAGTGGTAATGAAACGCAAGCAAGTGAACCTCGCGATAGAGACGTTGAAACTGCGCTTCCAGCTCTTGAAGAAAAAACGTGGTGGCGTCGAAGATCAAACTGAACGATCCGCCGCACGCGTCACAATTCGCGATCACGCTGATCTCCGCCTGGCTATCCAACTCGGACATGCGCGCTGCCAAACGCTCGCGCAATGAAGCCGGCAATTCGTCTGTCACTTCGCCACCGTTGCTGACAGAAAGTATGCAGCGACGAAGTAACAGATCGGCCGCAGCTTCAACGTCCGTCAGCGCCAGGCTCGCCACTGTTTCCTGATCAATTCCCTCGGGCAGGCGGAAACGCACCGTGGTCGACTCGCCACTTTCCCGTTCAATCGTAAGTTCGTGCTCCTGGTCCATGTTGGTGGTGGCCGGCTGCAAAATGTCTGTGATAACAATTTCAAGATCGAGCTTCTCCTTACATCCGGGACAGGAGATAACGCACGCGAGCCGGTCGCCTAACATCAACCGGCGTAACTGCAATAAGAGAGCTTCGCGATCACCGATCGTGAGTGAACGGACGGCGTCTCGCGTTGCTTGTTTTGGTCCCAGGTTGACAACACAGCGCGCCAACAGCTCTGTGGCCCAATGCACGGGCAGGAGTTCAGCGCATTCCTCCATCAAAAAAATGTGATCGTTGCCGGTCGGCTCGCGCAGGCGTGCTTCGCGCCAGAGAGCGCCGCCTTCCCAATAGCCGTTAGGCAACGTCGTGACAACCTGCCTGGTCATGCGCTTACGCCGGTTCTGTGAAAGTGGGTTCGGCCGGCTCAGGAACGCTCAAGTCTCGTTCCCACCCTTCGTTCTCGAGCTTGATAGTCTGGATAGCGACGGCGTTCGCGCTCGCGTCAAGGTCAGGAAGTGATTGGTATTCCGAGACCCAACAGCGAAAGAGGTTATAAGCGAGAACTTTCTGGCCGGCTTCGTTGTAGACCTCGATACTGATGTCCTTGCGAAAATCTTTCAACGAAACTTCCTGGCCCAACCCGGCGCCGAAGTTCCAAACCTTGTTGGCCCAGCGCTCGAATTCGAGGTCGTGCGTAACGCCGCGTTCGAGTGTGACCGCTTCATACTTGGTCTTGCCGGGTGATTTGCGAGTGGTGCTCGGATCGCCGCCTTCACGATGCTCGACCATCTCGGTCGTACGCTTGAGTGCGCTGACTTTGCTTACACCCGCGACGTAACGGCCATCCCACTTGACCCGAAATTTGAAGTTTTTGTACGGATCGAAGCGAGTTGCGTTGACTGTGAATTGTGCCATGGCGCTGTCTCCTAAACTTCAATCTGTCCGGCGATCTGACTGATTCGAATAATCACAAACTCCGCGGGTTTGAGCGGCGCAAAGCCAACGAGGATATTGACGATGCCAAGGTTGATATCGTTTTGCGTCGTCGTTTCCTTGTCACACTTCACGAAGTAGGCTTCGCGAGGACTTCGTCCCTGAAAAGCTCCCTGCCGGAACAGCGTCTGCATAAACGCGCCGACATTCAGCCGGATCTGCGCCCAAAGCGGTTCATCGTTTGGTTCAAACACCGCAAACTTCGTCCCGCGATACAACGACTCTTCGAGGAAGAGCGCGAAGCGACGAACGGGGAGATATTTCCATTCGGACGCCAGAGCGTCAGCGCCGTCGAGAGTGCGAGCTCCCCATGAGACAGTGCCGATGATTGGAAACGTGCGAAGGCAATCGATACCGAGCGGATTCAGAGTTCCGTTTTCCGGATCAGTGAGCACATAACTAAGCTCATTAACATTTCTGAGAGTGGCCTCAATTCCAGCCGGCGCCTTCCAAACACCGCGATCGTTGTCGGTCCGGGCATATAGACCAGCCATGGTCCCACTCGGGCCGAAATCACGCAGTCGAAACTGATTCAACGGATCCGCAATGCGCAAGCGCGGGAAGTAAACCGCCGCATTGCGGCTCCGCAAGTTGGAGTTGGCCTCCAGGAAATCCTTCATCTCCTGGACCGTATCGATGTTTTTTGGGATATCGACAATCAGAAAAGCGCGACGCTCCAGGCAATACACCTCGGCGTTGGAGTAGACAGACAACGCGGCAGGAGTAGGAAGAGTTGCGGCAACCGGTATACAGAGAATATTGAAAATGTCGACATCTTCGAGCGCGAACATGCCTGTCTTATTGAGTCGGACACCAGTAATCTCGGCCGCAGTGGGAGGATTGCCGTCAGCGCCGTCGGAGTTCGCACCCGGGCTCCTTTGAAAGCCGCCGGCAACGGTTGGTCCGCCAAGCGCGTACTGCTGCACGTTCTCTCTTACCCCTGCACCAAGTAGACCGAGAGCACCGGCGGCAGTTCCAGTAGGGACTTCTGTAAACGTAATTTTCAACCTGGGATCGAATTGGCTCCCTGGTGTGTTCGGATCGCCGGCGCGACCCATACGCACGCGCAGGACGTTTCCAATAATTTCAACAGTGGCATTTTCGAAGCGAGGATCCGGAGGAGTGAGAAGCGATCCGGCCGTACGTATTCCAGCCTCGAGCTCTGAGCGGGCCTGTTGCAAAGTTGTCGGCGCCGCATTGGGTAGCACCACCGTCACGGTCGTTGTATCGATAGTCGCATTGAGCCTGAAGGGACTGGCCATTGTGGGGAGAGTAGGCGTTATTCCGGTGGTTCCCGTCTGAACCGGCCGTCCGGTACTAAGTGGCGCCGCGGATATCTGCACCATGCGCGAGCCTTCGTTGACCACATCACGAACCGAATTCGGTTGGCCGGGGGTCATCGTGAGATTCCGAAACGTCTCCGTTCGCAACACTGGCTGCGTACCAACAGGCGAAATCTCAGATACGGTCAGGTTAAAAAGATTCACGGGATCGCTGGTGTCGTAATCCACATCAAGCCGAACGAAATTACCCCACAAACCTGGATCGTCCACGGAAACTCCCTTGATCAGACGGCCGGCTCGCACATTGAAAGCGTCGCCGAGGGCAGCGTCTTGCAAGTTAACGGTCGCCGTGCGAAAACCAGTTCCGGCACGTATCACAAAGGCTTCGGATCCGCCGTTGAGAAAAAACTGCTGAATGGCATAACTGGCCTCGCTGCGGATGTCGAGTCCGCCGAATTCGCGCTCGAAGTCTGCAAAGCTGAAGATCTGAACGGCGCGACTCACACCAGTACCCATTGGCCCACGGGCGAAATAATCGATGAATGCTCCAACCGAAGTAGCCACGCCGACGATGGTCCGTACACCGCTTGGCACCTCTTCGATGTAGACTCCAGGAAAGGTAGGTCTTACCGGCATAAGCTTTCTCCTATTAGTTTGGTGATACCTGGATCAAACAGCCGAACGGCCGACAAAGATTTCGACGACCAGGGCTGCTCCCGTCGTGTTGGTGACTAAGAGTTTGTCGAGCGGCGCTCCGGTGTCTTCGAGTAACTCCAGGGCTCCCTTTCCGGTTAAGAGGAGCGCGTCGCTCAGAGTTAGTTCAATGCCGGTTGCGTTGTGCATCCTCAATTTAACTTTGTCTCCGTATGCAGTGGAGCGAATGAGAAGAAACTTAATCTTTCCCGGGGCGCCTGGCTGGACATCGATTTCGGTCGCCTTCGGAGTGGCTGTAGTATCCGGCACCGCAACGTCGATCTTGTCGAATGCATCCACTTGAATTGAGTTAACTTCAGCGACCTGGGGCCCTGCTTGCACCTTCACATTGAGGGTCCAACTAATATTTGTCGGCATTGGCTAAGCTCCTTCTTCGTCGCTCTTGTCTGGAGGACTTTCCGGGGTTTGTTCTTGAGCAAGTAGCTCTTTCGCTTCATCGATTAGTTGATGGTTTAAGCTGTAGAGCGGCTTCGAGTATGTTGATGAAGTCTCATTGAGGAAGCCTTGAGTTACCAACCACTCGAGCGCGTCCGCTGTTTCATCGACGCTGCGGTGAACGGTTTCGCGGAGTAAGCGCCACCGTGCAATGCCCTCGAGAGTGTCCGCAGCTTGAGGGTTGCGGACAAAGTGATCCAACACTTCCATCGCCCTTCGAGGTTGCTGTTTCGGTGTCACCAAACGACACTCCAAAATTTACTGGCTGGCTGTCATCTGCAATTTCAGCGCCTCAAAGTAACCGCGCTTTTTACAGAGCGTTTCAAGTGGGCTGCAGCCAGACCGGGTCAACACCGACCCACCAGCGCGCGCTCAGTAGGACCGAAAGTCTCGTCTGCTCTATTGTTTTTGGGATTTGAAGAGTGGGAGATTTATGACCGACGACCTGGGTCTGAAACTGCCCGGCTTAGACCATACTTTTTGATCATCCGGCCGAATGAACGTCTTTCTTTGCCGGCTTCACGAGCGGCTTGCGTCACGTTGCCATTATGTTTGCGAATCATCTCTTGAACGTATTGCCGCTCGAAGGCTTCGATCGTGCGAGTTCGAGCTTCACGAAACAGACCACTGGTGTTTTCAGAGTCAACCGCAATCACGGGTACGGGAATGTGACACGGCAGAATTTGTGAACTTTCAGCAAACACAAGCGCGTGCTGGATTGCGTTTAGCAGTTCGCGCACGTTGCCGGGCCAGTCGTAGCAGATAAGTTTTTGCAACGCCGCGGTTGAGAACGACTTCGGTTTTGCTCCGGGTGGAGTTAGTGAGGAAAGAAAGTGCCACGCCAGTAGCGTGATGTCTTCACGTCGTTCTCGCAACGGAGGCAGGTCGAGGCGCAACACATTCAACCTGTAATAAAGATCCGCGCGGAATTGGCCGCTGCTCACCAGCGCTTCGATATTCCGATTCGTGGCCGCGATTACGCGAACGTCGCTTCTAATAAAACGATCTGTGCCCAGTGGCTTATAAGTTCCGTCCTGAAAAAATCGCAGAAGCTTCGCTTGCGCAGCGAGATCCAGAGCATCGATCTCATCAAGAAAAAGCGTGCCGCCGGCTGCCATTGCCGCGAGGCCCTTTTGTTCTCGACGGGCATCGGTGAAAGCGCCTTGTGCATGCCCGAAGATCTCGTTTTCGAAGAGCTGCGGCGGAACGCTGGTGCAGTCCATTGGTATCAACGGGAAGTCATTCCGGCGGCTAAGATGATGGATTGCCTGCGCGCATATTTCTTTACCGGTGCCGGTTTCTCCTGTGATCAAGACCGGAGCATCGCTGCGAGCGAGTGCCGGAATCTTGCTGACAACTCGGGTGAACACGGGATCCTTGCCCACGATCTCGGCCATGCCAAACTCGGTGGTAAGCTGCTCGCTGAGATGTCTCTTACTGTCCTGGCGCATCTCCAGAATGCGCGTCATGCGGTACCGCAACTCCTGCGGAGTGGCCGGCCAGAGGACAAAATCGTCTACAACGTCTAATGCGAGCTCGAGGATCTGCGCCTCGGGCTCTACGGGTAATACGGCAAGAGTGCCAAACGTAACAGCCTGTGCACGCAACGACTGCAAAAAGCGCAACGCCTCCTTTGTTTCGAAGACTGCCATGACCACGACAAGGTCTAAATTGGAGTGTTGCAGATATTCAGGCGTCAGGCGGTCCCAGCTCAGATTTTCGACGGACCAATGCTGGTCAAGACGCAGTATGCGGCCGAAGTCGGATTCGTCAGTCCCAGAATCATGGCCAATAATGAGGAGTCTGCGTGACATCGGGGTTTAAGGACCATCAGGATTACTGCATCAGGAGTACGAGAGGCCGCACGGTTGAAGCATCGATATATTTGAGCGTCGTTGAAACTGAGAAAAGAAGCTCTCGAAGGGCGCGGGAGGAAGTGTTCGGGGGCCTTCCTAAATTTCAGCAGAACACCGGACCAAAACAGTTATGACGCAGCTTAGAGATCAAGCCGCAAGTTTAGCGAGTTCGCACGTTAAGGACATACAACTAAGACCTTGAGGTTATAATATGAGCGCAGAAAATATACCTACCTAAAACTAAAGTCAATACACTTCCGAGAAATCCGTTGGTATCAATCGTGAAACGCGTGTCGGGTATTCGCTGTGGTACCAAAATCGTTGACTTAGGTCCAAGGACGGCGTATAAGGGCGCCAGATAGGAGACCTCTATGCAACGTCAATTCCTCGCGTCTCTTAGCATCCTCGGCATTATTGTTCTTTTTGGTTTTACAGCGCGATTAAATCGTAGCGCTTCAGCATCTCCTCAAAAAATCAAAGTGATAAGTCGAACTAACGGAGATGAAGCACTGACCGCTGAGCTCGTGGATGACCAAATAAGAATTAGGCTGAAAAATAATCACAAAAGCACGATTACAGCCTTTGCAATCAGCTTTGGAAATACAAAGGTAAAGGAAGATTTCGCTTATTCAGACGTTCACCTGGGTATAGACCCCGGAGACACTTTTCAGGCGAGTTATGCCTTATCACCTTCACCCGTAGGTGAATTACCAACCCTTTCTCTTCTTACCGTCCTGCTTAAGGATGGTACGAATGATGGAGACTCCAAAGTAGCGCGGGAAATAAAAGACGAAAGGTTGGGTGAGAAAATTCAGGTTCTTAGAATGCTTAAAATTTTGGAAAAAGAAGGACAGTCACATAAAGATTTAAAACTAACTAAGAGTGATATCGTTGCTGCTCTGAATATGGGTGAAGTTGAAACACTGGTTACCTTAAATGAACTAGAACCAACTTCGCGAATTAAAGAGAAAATTTCAGACCAGTTGAGGAACGGTCTTCAAGTTGGACGAGAAAAGATGCTGCGAAGATTTGAAGTTCTGGAGCAGCTTCAGCCCGAGTATCGGGAACAGGGATTCATGGAGTTAAAAGAGCGGTCACATAAGTTGTTCGCAAAACTCTGATCCCACCAATAAACTTTCCTCGCAGACGACCTTATATGAAACTTCCTCTTATTCTCACCCGGGCTTTCTTTGCCACAATGATCATCTGCTTTGCACTGACGATCACCAGCGGCGAGGAGCCAGACTGTACCCCGACAGGAACACACCTAAGTGATGTCTTTTCTGGTGCTTGTCCTGATTTAGAGAGTCACAATATTACTGATATAGGGAAAAAATCTCACTTCAATGTCAACTGGCCTGATGGGTATATTGATGGGTTGACCGCAATTGGATCCGGACAATGCGCCGTTCATGTGCCGTGTGGTTTGTTCCGTCGACCAGGACATACAGTCTGTTGGCCTGCATTCTATCAACCTCAAGCAACAACAAGCGGTGTGTTTAGTATTTTTGTTGAGAATAAAGTTGCTCAAGTAGAACATCACGATTGTCCCGATATTGCGCCAGATACAAGGGTTTACTGTAATACTTCGGGACAAACTACCTTTGAAAAGTCGCACAGATGCTCACAAGAAGAGAGCGGCGAAGGCTGTGAACTGCCATTATGCGACTCGCCATTTCATACCGACATGGGTCAGTGCTGCTGTGCAAATGATTACAACAGTTGTGAGGGAAGCCCTATTTTGATCGATATTGATGGCGATGGCTTCGCCCTAACGGCTCCGGTAGGTGGAGTTCGGTTCGACGTCAACAGCGACGGAACCTCGGAAATGACTGCGTGGACCGCAATCGGAGTAGACGACGCGTGGCTTGTGCTTGATCGTGACAGCAACGGCAGAATTGACAATGGCAGAGAAATGTTCGGCAACTTCACTGCTCAACCTGTACCGCCGGTCGGTTCGATAAAGAATGGGTTCCTGGCACTCGCCGAATACGACAAGACAATTAACGGCGGCAATAATGACGGACTAATCACGAGTGTCGATTCAGTCTTTGCATCACTACGTCTCTGGCAAGATCTTAACCACAATGGTATCTCAGAGTCTGGTGAATTATTCGGATTGTCGGCTTTAGGATTAAGTACCCTGGAACTGGACCATCACGAATCCAAGCGAACTGACGAATACGGGAATCAGTTTATGTTTCGTGCAAAAGTGAAAGATAACCACGGAAACAACATTGGTCGTTGGGCGTGGGATGTCTTTCTCATTTCTCAGCCATAGAAAAGTACCCAATACGCCGCTCCTTCGTAGCGTGTGTTTAGACCGATCTTAATCTGTTGCCACTCGTTCCGGTCGTCAGCCTGAGCCAAACACACACACGTTAGTTCCCTCTTCCTCTCGGTACAACTTTTTACAATCTATTTACAGTCTGTGGAGACTTCGAAGTTCAGAGACCATAGGCTCTCAAGCACGGATTGGAAAGTTGTCAGACCGAAAGGAAGAAATAATGCGGACTACGATCAATCAAAGTAATGCACGGCTCTTCAAAGTTCTGCCGGCACTCGCGATCTGTCTTATGGTGGCGATGGGCGGGACATCTGTTGCTCAGACGACGTCGACCCCAAATAACGCCGCGCCATCAGACGCGCAGAAGATGTTCGACCAAATGAAAACCCTCGCGGGTTCGTGGCAAGGTACGATTATGGGCATTTCGATCAACGTCACAATTCGCCCTGCGTCGAGTGGTACCGCAATTCTGCATGAGGCGAATACAGCTGGAGGGCGGCCGCCAAACCATGAGATCACTATGTTCTACGTGGACGGCGATCGTTTGCTCGCGACCCATTATTGTGATGGCGGAAATCGGGCTCGCTTTGAAGGAAAGATGTCGCCGGATGGAAAAACAAACGAGTTCAGTTTTCTCGATGTCGCCGGAAGCGCAAAAGGCGGATTGGTGAAGCGTATGGTGTTCACCATAATTGACGCGAACAAGCACGTCGTAGAGTTTACTTTCATCAAGCCAGACGGTAAGCCGATTGAGTTGCGCGGCGAATTTGAACGGACACGCGATTCAGGAAAACTGGAGCGGGCGACGGGATTCGAACCCACAACCCTCCACTTGGGAATCTAGTCTCTGGGTTAAACTCACGCCGCCAAGACGTGGAGGAATGATTCTCTTGTTCCTCTACGCGAGAAGCCTGGCATTTTGTGCCGGAACGCATTGGAATCGACTCGTTAGTCGAGATGAGCAATGGCGATTAAAAGTATTGCGAGAAATGCCCCGGCCCCAATACCGATACCAAGGCCCAAATTCCTTGCGGTTGAATGGCCTTTGTTGCTCTCAACCTTCGAAACGTCGCTATAACGGATCGTGGTTGGCGCGTCAGTCTTCCGATCGCGCAGGACGAAGTCGTCGCTTCCAGCCTGCCCGATGTAGCCTTTTTTCTTCGTTCCATCCTTAAAAATCACCGTTGCTTTGGCCTTCTCTCCGGTTCCTAGTTTCGCGACCTTGGCCTTCGCCTTCTCGAGTGTGGCCCCTTCCGAGTTACTCTGCTGAGCAGCTACCGGCATCGAGACGCTAGCGACAAAGAGCACACTAGCGAGCAAACAGATCAAATAGGTTCTCATTATTGTGGTTTCCATTTCTCTTTTCGGCATAGACAGTTGGGCTGGACCGCAAGCGCTGCCAGTGCCTTTTTCAGCAGAACGTGAACTGAGGAGCAACGAGAGTGCCACCGACTCTACAGGAGACATGAGGCGTAAAGAGTCGGAAATCTGTTAATCGAGGAAGTTTCTGAGGATCAGAATCGGTCTAATGCAATAACAATCCGACAGCCGGTGCAGTTTTACTAAACGTTAATGTCACTCAAAGGGTTTTTCTCCCGCAAAGACGCAAAGGCGCAAAGAAAAGCCGCAAAGAAGAATTTAGCAGCCTTTGCGTCTCCTTTGCGCCTTTGCGTCTTTGCGGGAGAAAAACTGCTGCTGGCTATATCGCTTCCCATGAAATGTCGGGACTACGCTCCCCCGTTTCCAGAAAATGAGCTACGATTTGCCTCACTTGCTCCCAAGGCATGCAATAACGTT
>DASTTS010000647.1:0-10800 GCA_035760085.1 Pyrinomonadaceae bacterium | reverse complement strand
TTCAGCCGGTGGCGTTTGCGTGGTCCAACGTCGATGATTTCGGGGGCCCGGTTGTTTCGGCTCACATGCGTATCTTGCCACAGATAACCGAGGATTACACGGCTCGTGTATAATCGCGAGGATGCTGACGCCAGAGACAGTGCTACAGGGACGGTATCGCATCGTGCGCCAGCTCGGGCAAGGCGGCATGGGCGCGGTTTACGAAGCGATCGATCAGCGCCTCGATACCACCGTCGCGCTCAAAGAGACGCTTTTTGCTGAAGAACGCCTGCGCAAACAGTTTGAGCGCGAGGCGCGGCTGCTCGCTCGCTTGCATCATCCCGCGTTGCCGCGTGTCAGCGACCATTTTTCCGAAGGCGACGGACAGTTTCTCGTGATGCAGTACATCCCCGGCGACGACCTGTCGGAGATGATGAATCGCAAGCGAGGACCGTTTCCAGCCAACCAGGTTTTGACGTGGGCGGACCAGCTACTCGACGCGCTCGACTACCTGCACACACAGGATCCGCAGATCGTCCATCGCGACATCAAGCCACAAAATCTGAAACTAACTTCGCGCGGTCAGATCATCCTGCTCGACTTCGGTCTTGCTAAAGGTCAGGCGGGCGAGATCTCGCGCGTCACGACTGCCGCGAGTATTTTCGGTTACACACCGAACTACGCGCCCCTCGAACAGATTCAGGGATTGGGTACTGACTCGCGCAGCGATCTCTATTCACTTGCGGCCACGCTTTACCACCTGATGACGGGCGTGAAGCCACCGGATGCGTTGTCACGCGCGGCTGCGCTTGTAAATGGCCAACCCGATCCGCTGTTGAAAGCGAGTGAAGCAAACGCAGAGATTTCGTCAGACATTGACGAGGTGCTCGCAAAAGCGATGGCGCAGAATCGCGAACAGCGCTACGCGACTGCGGCCGACATGCGCCGGTCGTTTAACGAGGCTGAGCAGGCGTCGACGGTCGTGAATCGCGGTGAGGCGCAAACTGTTTTGTTTCCAGCGCCGCCGCCCAAGACCGTTCCGGTGCAGACGCAAACAGTTGCGAGCGCGCAGACGGTTGGTCCAACAGGCGAAACTACGGTGGTTCGTCCGAGAGATGGTGGTCCAAGGCGATGGGTGCCGATCGCGATCTCGGCGGCGGTGTTAGTGCTGGTTGCGTGTGGCGCGCTTGGTTTCTACGCGTTCAAGAAGAAAAACGAACCGAACGGTCCGGTGGCGACTGAGAGCCCGACGCCGCTCGGTGGGCCAGCCGTTGAGAACCCGTTGCCATCGCCTGAAGCGACTGCGTCAGCAGAAGCCAGGGTTGACCAACCACCGACGACGCCAAAGAAGGTCGAGAAGACGGCGCGTAGCGAAGAACCGAAGAAGGCCGCGACACCGGACAAAAGTGAACCGCCGCGAGCAGAGACCGAGGTTCAGGGACACGAAGAAACAGAACCGCCGGAGACGCCCGTTCCACCTGAGTGGCAAAACCGACCGCGCAAACCGATGGTTAGAGTAATGCCGGGCGGCATGACGATTCGCACTCTGCCTGACGGTTCACAGATCGTCACGATGCCGGATGGTGCACGATTCATGGTCAATAAGGACGGGTCACGGACCGTTCTCAATCCGCCGCGGCCACGTCGCCGGGCCACACCGGCGCCCGCACCGACACCGTAAGGCCGCGTTATAAAGGTTTTCTTTGTGCCTTTCCGTCTTTGCGCGAGAAACATTTTTAGGAGAACTGAAATGAAGAAAACGACGCGTGTAATGTTTGCGCTGCTGGCTCTGTTTGCATGTTTAGCCATGCTGAGTCCGGTTGACGTTGCGGTGCGGGCAAACGTTGAAAGAGCCATTCCGTCGAACATCCGCATCACTCCGCCGGCGCCGGCCTTCGACGACAAAGACCGTGTTGCAGAGTTGAAGCAACGGCGTGAGCGCGTGGCTCAAAGCATGGGTCCGCAGTCGTTCATGATCCTTTTCAGCACCGAGCCGCGTGTCTATGCGAACGACGTCGACTATCCGTATCGTCAGGAAAACAATCTCTACTATCTGACGAACTTGAAACAGAAAGGCGCGACCCTCGTTTTGCTGCCGGGCAATACGAAGGTACGCGAAATTCTCTTTATTCCGCGTCGTAATCCGGCGACAGAAACGTGGACCGGACACATGTACAGCGCCGAAGAAGCGAACCAGCTTTCCGGTGTTCGCGAGATCTGGCAGGCAAGCGAATTTGACCCGTTCATCAAGGCGCTGCGCAATCGTCAGCCCTATCGTCCGAAGGCCGAAAACGTCTTTATGTCGGACCTACCGGCTGACATGCCGCTGACGAATGATCATGGCTACACGGCTCTCTTTGATGCCGCGGCGAAAGGCGAAGCGGGACTGTTCATGCTCGTTCCGGGCCAGGGCGAGAGTCGTGAATATAAACAGGAGCAGCGCTTTGCTGCCGACTGGTCCAGCACCGCGTCCGGTTACAGTGTCAAAAACGCGTGGCCCATCTTCACGCAGATGCGACTGGCGAAGTCGCCGATGGAATTGCGCCTTCTCCAACACGCGATCGACATCAGTATCGAAGCGCACCAGCGTGCGTGGGCTGCGGCTGGTGAGGCGAAGTGGGAGTATGAAGTCGATGCGGTGATGGCTTACACGTTCAAGCTTCGCAACGCCGACAACTGGGGTTATCCGGATATCGTCGGCTGTGGTCCAAATGCGACTACGCTTCACTACCAGGAGTCGCAAGGTCCGGTGAAACAAGGCGAGTTGCTGCTGATGGACGTGGGCGCCGAGTACGATCATTACACTGCCGACATCACGCGCACGTTCCCCGTGAACGGAAAGTTCACTCCGGCTCAGGCGGCTGTCTATCAGATCGTTTACGACGCGCAGGAAGCGGTGGCGAGGGCTTCGAAGCCTGGCGCGACGTTGTCGGATGTGAGTCGTGCGGGTACCGAGGTGATCAAGGACGGACTCTTGAAGCTCGGACTGATCACGGATCGCAATTCGATGCAACACCGGATCTGGTTTATGCATGGCACGTCACACTGGCTTGGCATGAATGTTCACGACGTCGGTGGTGGTGCGAAGTTCGTGCCGGGAGCCGTGTTTACGAACGAGCCGGGTATTTATGTGCGGCCCGACGCGTTGGACCAGATGCCGTTCGGTTGGAAAGAGGATGAGTGGGAGAAGTTCAAGACTGCGGTGCGGCCGGCGTTTGAGAAATACAAAGGCATGGGCGTGAGAATCGAAGACGATATGCTGATTACTGCGGAGGGCGTGCGCTGGCTGAGTGAGGCGTTGCCGCGCAAGATCAGCGACATCGAAGACTTCATCGCCAAGGCGCGCCGCGCATCAGAGTAGAATTTAGCCGCGGATTAACGCGAATTAACGCTGATCTGCGTTTATTTGCGTTCATCCGCGGCTAAATAATTTGCGAAGCCACCCTGAGAACCACCTCAGGGCTGTTCGAAAAAATCCGTGTTGCGGCGGTGGCTCACCCACCGCCGTCTTTGCTTCAGCACCTAAGCTCGTGAAGAACTGACCGGCCATCAACTTCACCGTGCCCTGAATCATGCGTTGGCCCACGCTCGCGATCGTCCCACCGACTTGCACGTCGCCCGTATAACTCACCTTTGTGCCACTGTCGATTTGCTCGAGATCTAAATCACCAGAGCCTTTGAGAAATCCCGGCTGGCCTTTGCCATCGACCACGATGCGCAGGTGTTCCGGCTCGCGCAAATTCTCGAGCCGCGCGGTGCCATTGAACACACCTTTGATCGATCCGACTCCCGCGCGAATGGTCGCCGCAAACGTGTTTTCGGCAGTCTGTTCGAGTTTCTCGCAACCCGGAATGCAGCGCTGCAAGACCTCGGGAGTGATGAGGCATTGATAGACGCGCTCTCGCGGCGCGTCGACGTCGTGAGTCCCTTCCAGTTTCACTGGACGCGAGCCTTCGCAGTTTGAATTGCGCGGCGCGTGTGCACCTGTGCGAGCTGACAACGATATTCACTTGACGCGTACAGATCGGCGTTGGGATCGATGCCATCACAGACGTGCGCAACTGCCGCCGCGATCGCATTGTCATCCAAATTCGCGCCGGCCAGCGCAGCCTCGACGCCAGTTGCGCGAAATGCTTTCACGCCAACACCCGTCACGCCGATAGACGCGGATTTGCACGAACCATCATCGTTCAACGTCAGATTCACAGCGACTCCGACAACGGCGAACCCGGACGCGGGATGCGGCACCTTTTGATAAGCGTGACCGAAACGCCCGCTCGGCTTCCTGATACGAATTTCGCGGAGTATCTCGCCCGGTTGCAGATCAGTCGTCAATAAATCGACAAAGAAGTTCTCAGCTTTGACGGTGCGCTCGCCGTTTGGTCCAACCAGAACGAGATCTGCGTCAAGCGCGAGCACGGCGGCAGGCCAGTCGCCGGCCGGATCGGAATGCGCGATACTGCCGCCAATCGTTCCCTTGTTGCGTACCTGAACATCGCCAATGCTCTTCGCACACTCGGGAAGCAGCGGACAAATTTGTTTCAGCAGGTCCGACGATTCCAACTGGTAATGCGTGGTCGTCGCGCCGATCAAGATCTGATCGCCTTCTTCACGAATGTAAGCCAGCGACTTGATACGCGCGATGTCGACGAGCAACTGCGGTTGCGCGAGACGCAGCTTCATGGCGGGAATCAAACTATGCCCACCGGCGAGCACCTTCGCGCCGTCGAGATCGCCGGCGAGTAATGCGACTGCTTCGTCGAGTGTCGCCGGAGCTTTGTAATCGAATTGTGCTGGAATCATGATCTGCTCCTAATGTCCATTGATGATCCGCCAGACATTTTCTGGCTTGATCGGCATGTCGAGATGCTTCACTCCGAACGGCGCGAGTGCATCAACGATCGCATTGACGATGGCAGGTGTCGCGCCAATGGTGCCTGCTTCACCAACGCCTTTCACCCCGAGCGGATTGACCGGCGACGGCGTTTCCGTACGATCGAGCTCCATCTCCGGGATGTGTGATGCGCGCGGAAGCGCGTAGTCCATTAAAGTTCCGGTGACGAGTTGTCCCTGTTCGTCGTAGACCACTTCCTCGTACATCGCCTGTCCGATCGATTGCACGATGCCGCCGTGAACTTGCCCGTCGACGAGCATCGGATTGATCACTCTGCCGCAATCGTCGACGGCAACGTAACGTAAGAACTTGATATCGCCGGTCTCACGATCGATTTCAACTACGGCGATGTGCGTTCCGAACGGGAATGTGAAGTTCTTCGGCTCGAAGAAGTATGTTGCCGACAGGCCAGGCTCGGTGTCGGGCGGCAGATCTTTCGCAACGTGCGCCGCGAGCGCGATCTCCTGGATCGTCAAACTCGTTTTGCCTTCAGTCTGCGGTTCGGGCAGAGCGCCCGCAGGTGCTTCACCGACTGGAACAACGGGATCTGATGTTCCGGTTGTCGCTGCTGCCGCTGCCGCTTTCTCAAGCGAGTACTTTCCGCCTTCGAACGACAAGCGCGAAGCGTCCGCCTTGAGCATGTGCGTCGCGATTTTGTGCGCTTTCTCTTTCAGCTTTTGAATCGCGACGAAGACCGCCGTACCGCCGACCGCTGTCGCGCGGCTGCCAAACGTGCCGATGCCGTACTGCACGATGCCCGTGTCGCCATGAATCACAGTCACGTCGTTGAGGTTTACTCCCAACTCATCGGCGGCGATCTGCGCAAACGAGGTTTCCTGTCCCTGACCGTGCGGCGAGGCGCCGGTCAACACAGTGACTTTGCCCGTCGGCTCAATACGTACTGTCGCACTCTCCCAACCACCGGCAGGCATCGCCTGAGATGGACCAAGCGCGCAGATCTCGACGTAGGTCGATAAGCCAATACCGATCAAACGCCCTTCTTCGCGCGACTTCTTCTGTTTCTCACGAAGATCCGCATAGCCGACGATTTCCTGTGCTTTCTGGAGCGCGGCTTCGTAGTCGCCACTGTCATAATCAAGACCAGTCGCGGTGTGGAAAGGAAACTCGCTCGCGGCAGGGAAGTTCTTCCGGCGTACTTCCGCGGGATCCACTCCCAGATTATCCGCCACGAGATCGAGCACGCGCTCAACGACGTACGTTGCTTCAGGTCGACCCGCGCCACGATACGCGTCGGTGGCCATTTTGTTAGTGAAGCAACCGGTGATATTCATCTGAATCGCGGGAATCCTGTAAGCGCCCGAGAGCATGAGGCCGGTCAACGTAGGAATTGCAGGCGTGAGCAGTTGATGATACGCGCCGAGATCCGCGAAGACGCTGTAACGCAGACCCAGCAGCGTTCCATCGTTCTTGAACGCGACCTCGATGTCGCCAACCTGGCCACGTCCGTGAATCGTCGCCTGAATATTCTCACGCCGCGTCTCGATCCATTTGACCGGTTTGCCAAGCTGCATCGAGATCCAGCCGAGCAACGCTTCTTCTGCGTACACGTTCAACTTCGAACCAAAACCACCGCCGACTTCCGGTGTGATCACGCGCAGCTTGTTTTCAGGAATACCGATCATGAGCGCGACTTGTGTGCGCATCAGATGCGGGATCTGCGTTGAAGACCAGATCGTCAGCTCTTCTTCGCCGGGGAAATAGCGGGCGAGCACGCCGCGCGGCTCCATTGCGATCGGTGCGAGTCGTTTGTGCAGGATGCGTTGTTTGATGGTCCGATCCGCGGCAGCGAAAGCGGCGTCGACATCACCTTCGCCGGAGGTCAGCTTATATGCGATGTTTGTGCCGAACGCTTCGTGAATGATTGGACCACCATTAGCCGCTTGTTCGACATCAGTCACCGCAGGTAGATCTTCGTAGTCGACCATCACGAGATCGACCGCGTCTCGTGCAGCGTAACGATCGGTGGCTACAACAGCCACAATCGGATGGCCCACGAAGTAAACCTTGTCCGTTGCCAGCACACGATGATCGGGAACTTTCAAATCAGGCAATGCACTCGCGCATGGCACCTGGCCAATCTTGTCGGAAACGTCCTTGCCGGTGTAAACGGCGACGACGCCGGGTGCAGCGACTGCGGCCGAAGTGTCGATGCTAGTGATCTTCGCGTGTGCATACATAGAGCGCACAAACGCCACATGGAGCGTGCCTGGCAACCCAATGTCGTCAACGTAGTGTGCCAGCCCACGTATCAGACGCGGATCCTCGGTGCGTTTTACTCGTTTGCCAACGTAGTTGTCTGTCATGATTGCCCCGCTTTCTTGGCCGCGTACTGCACCGCCTCGACGATGTGCTGGTAGCCGGTGCAACGACACAGATTTCCTTCCAGTCCGTGGCAGATCTCTTCGCGCGACGGATCAGCATTTCGATCGAGCAACTGCGCCGCGGTCATGATCATGCCCGGCGTGCAGTAGCCACATTGCAATCCGTGTTTCTCCCAGAAGCCTTCCTGCACCGGATGCAGTTCGCCGTTCTTTGCAAGCCCCTCGATCGTCGTGACTGACGAGCCATCGGCCTGCACGGCAAACACAGTGCACGACTTAACTGCCTGCCCGTCTAGCATCACCGTGCACGCGCCGCACAGCGACGTCTCACAGCCAACGTGTGTTCCGGTCAATTCGAGAACGTCGCGCAAGTAGTGGACGAGCAGCATGCGTGGCTCGACCTCATCGGTATGAGAGACACCGTTCACGCTGAGATTGATAGCCTTTTTCATGAGCTACCTCACTTTCAATCTGTTTAATGTGTGGATACTAAAATACGCTCAGACAGTGGCTTTGTGAATCTGCCGCTTCAAACGATGAATGGTGCGCCGGACCGTCTTGAGTTGAGCATGATCGTGCGCTTCAATTGCGGCCGCCCGCTGTGTTTTCAACTCGCGAATGCGTGCTTTGATTGAGCTCTTGTCGATGCCGACGACGGCGTGATGCTCATGTTGAATTCCCAGTGCTTTAGCGAGCGCAACCACGAGATGCTCTTTATTCATCTGCGTGTATCCCTGAACGGCCTCATGCTCGCTGCCTTTCGCCATGTCGCGAAGCTCGGCCAGTGTCTTGTGTCTGAGTTGTTCGAATGTTAACTCGGCCATGGGAAGCCTCCTATTCAGTGCTGTGTTCTTACTGCAAAGATTTGATCGAGATGATGCCGCAGGTGGTCCAGGTAGTCGCGGATCAGGTATTCGAGCGTTGCCGGCGTATTCTTGTCGACGAGGTTGAAAGCGATTTGATCGAGCGTGTGTGGCGAGCGTGCTTTGGTAAGAACGTCTTCCGGTATTACTGACGCGACGTGGACCAGGTGCAGGTTATATGCACTCCAGAGCTCGATCACTTCAGGCCACGATTCGTTTTGATACTTTTGCGAGCTGACCCACTGCTCCTGCTGATAACCCGTAAACACGAGATCGTCAGTAAACTGCGCCCGCACAAAACGCTGGTGATTGTTTGCAGCGGAGTCGATCAAGTGACCAATAACCTCGATCGGAGACCATTCGTCCGGGGAACTCTTTTGGCGACTTTGTTCCTCGGGTATGTCTCTCAGACGCGTCTTCGCACTCACAATCGTGTTGCGAAACTCCTCCAGGAACTGAGCGAAGTTACTCGGGTTGGGCATGGAAAAGGAATAATATCACGTCAAACTTGAAAATCCTGTAATCCCCTCAACGAAAACTGTCATCAAATCGGAACCGAATTTGGAGGTTGTTCGTTTAGGGTAACATGCGTTGGGTTAGACGTTTTTCAAAGCTGTTTGCAGTGCTCGCCGTCGGGTTGCTGCTGTTTGTAGTGACCGGTGCTTCAGACAAGCTTGTTTTCTACGGACGCATCCTCAAGCTCTACACACAGGAGCCTGACACAAGGCTCGCCATGCCGCTCGAAGACATCAGGAAGAAAGAGATTTCAGACACGTGGCAGGCGGCCCGCGGCGAGGGACGCAAGCACGAAGGCCAGGACATCTTCGCAACGCGCGGCACACCGATCCTTTCCGCCACCAGCGGATACGTTTACAACGTTGGCGAGAATAATCTCGGCGGACAGACGGTGTCGGTAATCGGTAAGGGCGGCCGCGTTTATTACTACGCACATCTCGATTCGTACGCGAGAGGAATCAAGATCGGCGATCGTGTGACAACGCGAACCGTACTCGGATACGTCGGCACTACCGGCAATGCACAAGGGACGCCGCCGCATTTGCACTTCGGTATCTACACATCCACTGGCGCCATTAACCCTCTTCCGATGCTGACCGATCGCATCCCACCAGTAGTCACAAAAAGAGAAACCAAGCCAAAAGGTCGACTCATAAGCCGTAACCTCTGATGATGCCTACCCGGCAGATGATGGCTTGTCACTTTTTGTGGCATGGGCTAGACTTTGCCCGCTTTCTGTTCACAGTTCGCCAACCATAACTTAATACGCCATTCGGAAGGAGCTCACGCATGCGAATGCGATCACGGTATCTCCCTGTGTCGATCCTTGTAGTAACTCTCGTCATCTCCGTCTTTCTGCTGGCGCCACGATCCGAGGCCAACAATGCGCCTCAGGATCCACCGGCGCCGCCTGCAGGTGGCACCGGTCAGGAGCGCCCTGGTCGCCCCGATCAATCACCTGAGCCAAGACCATACGAACGTGTGATCACCAAAGACGCGAAGTCAGACGAAGGCATCTTCACGGTCCACACGATCAAGGACAAGGTCTATTACGAAATCCCCAGGAGCGAGCTCGGGAAAGAGTTTCTCTGGGTCAGCCAGATTGCCAGGACAACACTCGGCGTCGGCTACGGCGGTCAGGCTGCCGGCAACCGGGTCGTGAAATGGGAGCGCAAGGGCAATCGTGTTCTGCTGCGCAACATCGTCTACGATGTGATCGCGGATCCGAAGCTGCCGGTGTCCCGCGCGGTGCAGGCCGCAAATAACGACACGATCATCATGGCCTTCAACATCGAGGCGATCGGCAAAGACGACGCGGCCGTGATCGACGTGACGCGACTCTTCACGACGGAAGTCACCGAGCTTAGCGCGCGAACGCGCTTGCGTGCTCGCGGTTTCGACCCGGCCCGATCATTCGTCGAGAAGACGAAATCATTTCCAACAAACATCGAAGTCGAAGTTTCACAAACCTACACGTCGCCACCAGACGTGAACCCGGGCGGTGGTGGCGGTGGACCACAACCACAACCCGCGCCGAACCCGTTTGCACAGGGCATGCGCGCTGGAACAAACGCTACGGTCGTCATGCACTACAGCATGGTGAAGCTGCCCGACCATCCGATGATGCCGCGGTTGTTTGACGATCGCGTGGGTTATTTCACGGTGCGCAAGACAGACTACGGCACTGATGAGCATCGCGCCGCTCCACGCACGTTCATCACACGCTGGCGGCTCGAGAAGAAAGATCCGAACGCCGAGCTCTCCGAGCCGGTGAAGCCGATTGTTTACTACGTCGACCCGGCCACGCCGGCGAAATGGATTCCGTGGATCAAGAAGGGAATTGAGGATTGGCAGCCTGCGTTCGAAGCGGCGGGCTTCAAGCACGCCATCATCGCGAAGGAAGCTCCATCGAAGACCGAGGATCCATACTGGGATCCGGAAGACGCGCGTTATTCGGTTATTCGTTACCTGCCGTCTACGATCGAGAACGCCTCCGGTCCGCACGTGAGCGACCCGCGCACGGGTGAGATTCTCGAGTCAGACATTCAGTACTACCACAACGTGATGAACCTCGCGCGCAACTGGTACTTCCTCCAGGTTGGTCCATTAGATGCACGCGCGAAAAAGCTTCCGCTGCCCGACGATTTGATGGGACGACTGGTCGAGTACGTCATCGCTCACGAAGTCGGACACACGCTCGGTTTTC
>DASTTS010000646.1:0-2739 GCA_035760085.1 Pyrinomonadaceae bacterium | reverse complement strand
GCGACACAAGGAACCGCTCGTCCTCAATCGTCGCTGCGCTGAAAGCGACCTGCTGATCTACGTCAACATCAATTTCGTGCCGATGGATGGCGGTCACAAGTCGGTCGCTGTGGGCTTGTGCGATTACGAGTCGCTGCGCATTCATCACGATCCACAGACGATTCGCGATTCAGATAGTTACATGGATCCGGCGCGCTCGGCTTTGAACCACAAGGTCATAAAGCTCGGCAAGATCGTCGACGAGACCTTGAATGTCTTTCACATCGAGACCGCCATCAACAATCGCATGTACGGCGCGGACATGGACTTCCTCCTGCGCAACGAAGACGACTTCAGTGCCTTCGATCGCATGAAGTTTGAAGCCATGCGCTACACCATGAGCAAGTTGCCGCGTGCAGCACGTCGCAAGCTGCTGCATTCAAGGCCGTCTCAGTACGAGATGACGGCGTGTTACGCAGGAAAAACTGAGCTGGTGCACGAGAAGATCGTCGCGAAGGGCTTCGAGCAGTATGCGATTCCAATTCGCGGTCAGGCTGACATCCTGATCACGGGCATTCCCGACATCTCGCCGTACAACGTCTATTCGATCTTGAACCCACTGCTGGTCCAGGTGATGGCGCTCGGTTATCACTTCAATTTCTATCGCAACAAGCCCCTGCTGAAGAAAGGCGGCGTGATGATCCTGCATCACCCGTGTTACGACGATTTCGATCACCAGTTTCACCCGAGCTACATCGAGTTTTTTAATCGCCTGCTGCCGGAGACGCGCGATGCGTTTACGTTGCGTGAGAAATACGAGCGCGAGTTTGCGAATAATCCGAGTTACATCGAGATGTACCGGCGCGGGAATGCTTATCACGGCGCGCACCCGTTTTTCATGTGGTACTGGGGTGAGAACGGGCGCCAGCATGTTGGGCGCGTGATTGCGGCGGGCGCGGAGAATGCGCATGTGCCGGCGATTCTCGGTTGGGAGCGCGCGGACAATTTGACGGAAGCGATCGCGATGGCGCGAAGTTATATGGGCAATTCGGCTCAGATCACGATGCTGCATCAACCAATGATCGGTATTGCTGACATGGAGTAACACGGATTTGCGCGGATTTTTAGATGGATTTGCAATATGAGCCTGTCACCAACTGAAATCTACAGAGATCGGAAGATTTTTTTGATCGGAAGTACGGGGTTTCTCGGCAAAGTCACCCTCAGTATGTTGCTCTATCGCTTCCCGAACATTGGCAAGATCTATCTCACCGTGCGCGCGCGCTCGCAGGAAGAGTCCGAGAATCGATTCTGGAACAACATCATCACCGCGCCGCCGTTCGATCCGCTGCGTGAACGTTACGGCAGCGCGCTCGAAGGTTTCGTAAACGACAAGGTCATCGTTAGAGGCGGCGACATCGCCGAGACAAACTTCGGATACAGCGAAGAAGAAGCACAAGCAATCGCCGGCGACATCGACGTCATCATCAACTCCGCCGGCAACGTCACTTTCAACCCGACACTCGAGAGCGGCCTGCGCACGAACGTTGTCGGCACGCAGAACGTGATCGCTTTCGCGCGCCGTATGAAACGCCCGGCGCTCGTCCACGTCTCGACTTGCTTCGTCGCCGGCAATCGCTCCGGTGCTGTATGGGAAAGCGATCCGGTGCTCGGATACTTCCCACGCCATCGCGAGCCCGAGATGAAAGGCGTGCAGTTTTCAGTTGACCAGGAGATTGCCGATTGCGCCAAACTCGCCGATCGCGTCAGAGACGAAGCGCGTGACGCAATGATGGCCGCTCGTTTTCGCGAGCTCGCGCGCAAACGACTCAACGAAGAAGGTCGCGACGTTGACGATCCCGACGCACTCGGACTTGCTGTCGCTCGCGAAAGGAAAGTCTGGACGCGCACGCGTCTTACGGATCTCGGTGTCGAGCGCGCGGCTTACTGGGGTTGGCCCAACATTTACACGTACACCAAATCACTCGGAGAACAACTCGTCGCCGCCGAAACAGCAATGGTGCGCAGCATCGTGCGACCGAGCATTGTCGAGTCAGCGATGTCTTACCCGTTTCCGGGCTGGAATGAAGGCTTCACTACGACGGCGCCGATTATCTTCCTGATCCGCAAAGGGCAAACGCAGATTCCCGCCGATCCGAAACTGATTCTCGATATCACGCCTGTGGATCAGGTCGCTTCGGTGATGCTGGCGGTCTCGGCGCTGGCCTGCGTCGAAGAGCCGCAAATGGTTTTCCAGGCAGCAACCGGCGATGCGAATGCCAACAACATGGAACGCATCATCGGTCTCTGCGGCCTCGACAAGCGCAAGTACTTCGAAGAGAAGGACGAGGGCGTCAAGATCCTCAACAAGATCCAGGGACGGATGGAGCCGCGGCCCGTCACCGTGTCGAAATTCGAGAATACGTCGGTGCCGATGTTCAATGCGGCGGCGAAAAAGGCGTCGTCATTGCTCGACAGTGTGCGGCCACGATGGGGCGGCGGTCGTGTTGGCGAAGTTATCGATCGAGTGAAGAGTAGCGTCGAGCGTGTTGAAGAGCTGACGCGCGAAACCACCGAAGCGTTCGACATGTTTCGTCCGTTCACGGTCGAGAACGCTTACGTCTTCCGCTCAGATAACGTGCGCGCGCTTTTCGATCGCATCAGCGAAGACGAGCAGTCGTTGTTGACGTGGAATCCCGAAAAGTTTGACTGGTACGACTACTGGCTCAACATTCACCTGCCCGGGCTCACGAAGTGGGT
>DASTTS010000645.1:0-11117 GCA_035760085.1 Pyrinomonadaceae bacterium | reverse complement strand
TCGAGCCTGAGATTCGCTTCGGCGCTTTCTGGAAACGAAGAATTCGCCGGCTTTACCCGCCGTACGTGATCACGTTGCTCCTGTTTCTGATACTTACCGCTTGGACCGTCGGTATCAACGTGACGCACTTCTTCGTCTACGACCTCGGCATGCACCTGCTGATGCTTCACAATCTCGATCCAAACACGTGCTACACCATCAACGGCGTGTTCTGGACACTAGCGATCGAGGAGCAACTCTATCTCGCGTATTTCCTGCTGCTCTTCATACGCGTGCGCTGGGGCTGGGGCGTGACGATTGCCGTCTGTCTCTTCGCGCGATTGGCGTGGATGGTATTTAGTCACGTCGTGTGGTTGAAAACTGGTGTCGGTGTTCCCGTGCCGGAAGCAGCCGCGTCACACTGGTTCACCTGGGCACTCGGCGCACTCGGTGTCGAGGTAATGTTTGGACTGACAACACTGCGCGGCTGGTCACGCGACTTGCGACTCGCAACCGTGCTGATCGTGGCGGCTTCGGCCTTGTCAAACTACCTGCCATTCATTTCGAAAGACACGTTGCTGCACGATTTTAGCTGGTTTCTGATCCACCCGTTCTGGGGACTCGGCTTCTTCATTGTCGTCAACCGGATGGTGCTCGCTGAACAGAGCTGGCTGCGACAGGCAACGCTGCCTTCGCTCGTTTCTGTCTTCTCGACGCTCGGGATCTTTTCGTATTCGATTTACCTGACGCATGAGCTCGTGATCATGCAGTCGTGGCGCTGGGCGGAGCCGAGTTGGTGGCAACTGGCGAACGTGTTCGTGGTGATCGTGCCGGCGACGATCGTGTTTGCGTGGGTGTTCTTCTGGTTCTGTGAGAAGCCATTCATGGTCAAGAGCGCGCCGTCTAACAAGGCAGTACCCGCTTTGACGCCGCAACCAAGTGCTGCCGGCGACTAATCCTGCTATCTTGTAAATCCTGAAATCTTGTCTAAAGCTTACGCTAAGAATGGTCCATTAGGAGGAATCGTACACGTGGGTTTTCTTCGACTGTTTGTTTTCGTACTGATCTTTGTCCCCACAATCGTAGCTCAACAGCCACCCGGCTCCCCAACTCCGACACCAACCCCCTTACCACCGCCGACTGTCAAGATCGATCGGTATCGCGCCGCCGCCGCACGCATCATCGGCGCCGCACTCACCAGCGATCGCGCATATTCACGTCTCGCACATCTGACGGACCATATCGGCAATCGTCTCAGCGGCTCGCAGAACCTCGAGCGCGCCATCGAATGGGCCATCACCGAAATGAAACGCGACGGCCTCGACAACGTGCGTGGCGAAAAAGTGATGGTGCCACACTGGGTGCGCGGTGAAGAAAGTCTCGAGATGCTCACGCCCGTTCCGACAAAACTACAGGTGCTCGGATTAGGAAACAGTGTCGGGACACCAGTTGAAGGCATCACTGCCGACGCAGTCGTCGTGCGCGACTTCGCTGAGCTGGATCGTCTCGGCGATCGGGTGCGCGGGAAAATCGTCGTCTACAACGCACCGTACGTGAACTACGGAGCGACTGTCGCTTATCGCCTGCAAGGCGCTTCACGTGCGGCGCGTTATGGCGCAGTCGCAGCGCTCGTGCGTTCGATCACGCCTGTGAGTTTGCAAACGCCTCACACGGGCGCGATGAATTACGATCCAAATCAACCCAAGATTCCGGTGGCGGCTGTGACGATCGAAGTCGCGGAGTTTTTGCAGCGCATGAACGATCGCGGCGATCATCCGCGGGTGCGACTCAAGATGGAAGCGAAGTTCCTGCCGGACGCCGAGTCAGCGAATGTAGTCGCCGAGCTCAGGGGAACTGAGAAGCCCGACGAAATTATTCTGATCAGCGGGCACTTTGATTCGTGGGACGTGGGCCAGGGCGCACATGACGATGGCGGCGGCTGCATCGCCGCGTGGGAAGCCGTGCGCTTGCTGAAAGAGCTCGGACTGAAGCCACGACGGACCATCCGCGTCGTGCTCTACACGAATGAAGAAAACGGACTGCGTGGCGGCAACGCTTATCGCGACGCTCATCGCGCCGAGATCGCGAAACATGTTTTGGCGATCGAGTCGGATTCCGGAGTCTATCGACCGGAAGGCTTCGGCCTCGCGGCGACCGCGCCATTGCAGGTGCGATCTAACATGCTGGAGATCGCCAGGTTGTTGTCAGGTATCGGTGCGGATCAGATTGCGGCCAGCGGCGGCGGGGCTGACATTGGACCACTCATGCGTGAGGGCGTCGTAGGGGCAAGTTTGGATGTGGCCGGAGAACACTACTTCGACATTCATCACACGCCCGCGGACACACTCGACAAGGTCAACCCGCGCGAGCTCGCGCTCTGCGTCGCGACCATGGCGGTGATGGCTTATACAGTCGCGGACATGCCTGAATCATTAAAATGATCAGCGTTTAATCGAGCTGGTAGGTGGCAACGCTCGTCGGTGTCTCGAAGCACCGTACCTTGTAGATCTGCACGCGCTCGTCCCCAACACGTTGCGCCACACGCTCGAGCACGTACTTCGCCAGGTTCTCGGCCGACGGCTGCAACTCATCAAATGGCGGCAACTCGTTGATGTTCCGGTGGTCGAGGTACGTCACGACCTCATCGGCCGCTGCCTTCAACTCCACAAAGTCCACGAGTAAACCGACATTGTCGAGCTCGCGCCCGCGCGCGTAGATCTCGATCTTGTAGTTGTGGCCGTGCAGGTTCTCACACTTCCCCCTGTACCCGCGCAACTGGTGCGCGCTGGAGAAGTTTCGCTCAATCATTACTTCGAATTGTCCGGGCATAATTAATCTGAGGATAAGATACTCGCAAGGTCATCGATTCGCGAAGTCACGCGGCATGGCGGCAGGCTCTGGAGAAAAGTGCGGCCATAACCTTTCGTTCGCAAGCGCGGATCGAGTATCGCCAACACTCCGCGATCTGTCGTGCTGCGTATCAACCGCCCGAGCCCCTGTTTGAGCGCGATGATCGCCTGCGGCACGCTGTACTGGTAAAAACTCGAACCGCCGCTGTCTTCGATCGATCTCTGCCGCGCTGCGACAATCGGATCAGTCGGCACTGCAAATGGCAACTTGTCGATGATCACGCACGACAACTGCTCGCCGCGCACGTCAACGCCTTGCCAGAAACTCGACGTCGCAAACAACACTGAATTCGGCGTCTCGCGAAACTTTTTCAACAGTTGACTCTTCGAAGCACTGCCCTGGACCAGGCACGGGTAATCAATCTCAGACCACACGTTTTCAAACAACGACTGCATGCCTGCGAGGCTCGTCGACAACACGAACGCACGTCCTTCGGTCGCGTTGAGTATGCGTATGACTTCGTCAGCCGCGGCCAGGCTCCACTGGCGATCTCGCGGATCGGGCATCTTCGCCGGTAAATAAAGTATCGCCTGGCTTTCGTAATCGAAGCTCGACGAAGCGATCAGGTCGTCAGCAGTGTCGAGTCCGAGTCGATCGCGAATGAAAGCGAAGTTGCCGCCGCTCGAGAGCGTTGCTGAAGTCAGCACGACTGTCGGCACTTCCTCAAACAACTTGTCCTGCAAAAGTCCCGCGACATCGATCGGCGAAGCGCGCAAAAACACACCGCGGTTGCGGCGCTCGATCCAGTAAACAAATTTCTTGTCTGTTCCGGTGACGATGAATTCGAGCTCGAAACGAATTTCGCGCAGGCGACGAACGAGGCTCTCGATCTCCGGAGGCTTGTCTTTGATGGCGTCGAGCGTGGTTTCGGTGCGCGCGATTGCGCCTTCGAGCGCCATGTACAACTCACCGAGCGGAGTCGCTTCCATTTCACCGCTCGACTGTCGCCGCGCGAACGTGCCTGGAATAATCGGGTAGCGACCGTCCTCACCGCGCCCGTCGCGAAAGCCCATGAAGAAGTTGTCGGCAAACCGCGACATACGTGCGACGCTGTGCGTCAGCTCCTGATCGACCCCGGCATCTTCGATCGGGATCATGCCGAGATCGCGCACGAGGTCGTCAATCTGGTAGTTCGACACCTGCGCACCGAAGTATTCCGACGCGACTTCTTCAACGAGATGTGCTTCGTCAAGAATGACTGCGGTGTAATCGGGCAGGACTGAGCCGTAGTTGCCGTTGCGCAAACTCAAATCGGCGAAGAAGAGATGATGATTAACGACGACGATGTCCGCTTCCTGCGCTCGATTGCGCATGCGCGTGATGAAGCACGCATCGTACTCAGGACACTTCTGACCAAGACACGAGTCGGAGCGCGCATCGATGTGTCGCCAGAACGAGAGAAACTCGGGCAGGTTTGATAATTCAGCGCGATCGCCGATCTCCGTTTCGCGCGACCACTGCGAAACTTCTTCGAAGTAGTCGACTTCGTCGAGTCCTTCGAGCACTGGCGCCGACTGCGCGCGCGCGAGGCGGTTGAGACAAAGATAGTTGTTGCGACCTTTCATGTAGGTCGCGGCGAACGGTTTCGGCAGGACGCTCTGGAGAAATGGAATGTCTTTCTCCATTAGCTGTTCCTGGAGGTTCTTCGTTCCGGTCGACACGATCACGCGCCCATTTCCGCCGAGGGCAGCCGCGACCGCGGGAACGAGATACGCGAGAGTTTTTCCGGTGCCCGTGCCCGCCTCGACGATGAGATGTCTTTTTTCTTCAAACGCGCGCATCACCGCCCGCGCCATCTCCACCTGGCCAGGTCGATACTCATACTCGGGATGCGCGGTCGCGATCAGTCCATCCGGACCAAAAACTTCAAGCATTTGTTTGCAACACGATCTTATCGATGGGACAGAGAGGATAACACGGCTGGCAAGGCCACAAAGAAGCACAGTACTTTTGCCGGGTAGGCACAGTACCGAGCGGTAGTCTTAAATTGAACGATTTTCTCTGCGTCCTCGGCGTATCTCAGTGTTCTCTGCGTTAACGGCAACTCAAACGCAGAGGGCGCAGAGATACGCCGAGAACCGCAGAGAAGATTTTCAAATTAAGACAGGTGTGGTGCGAGGCTACTGCACTTTCTTGAACACCCGATCCCACCGAACTTCCTCCCTTGACGGCTCGGTGACCGAGTAGTAAATCATCGAACACTTACCCCAGATAAGATTTCGGGGAACCGCACCGCGGTAACGGCTGTCGTAGCTGTTTTCACGATTGTCACCGATTAAGAAGTAACTATCGGCTGGAACCTGAAACGGGGTAACGGTGCCAATGTCTCCCAACGCATCCGCAGGCGCCTCACCTTCTTCGGATGAGTGCTTAATGTAGTAGACGCGATAGGGGCCGGTGCCCTCCGTTGAAAGCTCCTCCAAAGGACCGTAGTCGTTATCTGAAGCAACCAACACGCGTTGCTCATCCAATACGCGGTCGTTTATGTAAACCAGCTTCCCTTTTAGCTGAATCGTTTCGCCTGGAAGACCGACAACGCGCGCTACGTAAGACGCCTCATCGTTGGGATACGTGAAGACCACGATATCGCCGCGGCTGATGTCGCCTAACAATCTATGCACAATGAGATGATCGCCAGGCAGGATTGTATTCATCATCGCGCCTTGCGGAACGCGAATCAACCGCATGAAGAATACGCGGTAAGTAAGAGCGGCTATGGTGCCGAGAACCGGCACCAGGACAACTAGCAGGAGGACGACGAGCCGGCGCCTGCTCACAACGAGACGGAGCCCTTCAACCGTTTGGGATACAACGGAAACTTCGCCGTTAATTCCAACACGCCACGCTTGACCTTGTTCTTCACTTCCTCCGACTCGGGCGCGTGAATTACCTCGGCGATCAGACGTCCGATTTCATGCATCTCCGCTTCTTTCATGCCGCGCGTCGTTACTGCGGGTGTGCCGATGCGCAGGCCGGAGGCGACGAAGGGTTTGTTCTGGTCGAATGGGATCGTGTTTTTGTTGACGGTGATTGTCGCTGCTTCGAGCGCCTTCTCAGCATCTTTGCCCGTGATACCTTTGCCGTCCATCCACACATCAACGAGCATCAGGTGGTTGTCAGTGCCACCGGAAACGAGACGCAGCCCCTGCTCCTGTAACTCGCTCGCGAGCGCTTTTGCATTCTTCAAAACCTGTCGTTGATATTCTTTGAAATCTTCACGCAGCGCTTCGCCAAACGCCACTGCCTTCGCGGCGATGATGTGCACGAGCGGCCCGCCCTGCACACCCGGAAACAACCTGCGATCGACATCTTTCGCGTGCTCTTCGCGACAAAGAATCAAACCACCACGTGGACCACGCAAGGTTTTATGTGTCGTAGTGGTTACGTAATCCGCATGAGGTACCGGCGACGGATGTAGCCCCGCTGCAACTGGACCAGCGATATGTGCGATATCGGCAAACATCCGCGCTCCGACACTGCGAGCGATCTGCCCGATACGCTCGAAATCGATCGTCCGCGGATACGCAGACGCACCGCAGACGAGCAGTTTCGGACGGTGCTCTTCGGCAATCCGTTGCAACTCGTCGTAATCGATCTGTTCCGTCTCACGCGAAACACCGTAATCCGCAACTCTGTAACTGAGACCCGAAAAATTCAGCGGATGGCCGTGCGTCAAATGACCGCCGTGCGACAGGTTCATTCCCAAAATCTGATCGCCATACTGGATCGCAGCAAGATAAACAGACATGTTCGCCTGCGCGCCGCTGTGCGGCTGCACATTCGCGTGATCCGCGCCAAACAACTCCTTCGCGCGGTCGATCGCGGTTTGCTCGACGACGTCGGTCCACTCACACCCGCCGTAGTAACGCTTCCCCGGATAACCTTCAGCGTACTTGTTTGTGAACACTGATCCAGCCGCCTCGAGCACGGCCTCACTAACAAAATTTTCCGAGGCGATGAGCTCGAGCCCGTTGGCCTGACGCGCTACTTCATTGTCGATCGCGCCGGCAATCACCGGATCGACTTCAGCAAGTGATGAGTTTCTATCCATGTGATCTGTTTACCTGTCTCTTTCGACGTCAGAAATCTTTGCCACGCGTGCCGCGTGACGGCCGCCTTCAAATGCTGTTGAAAACCATGCCCGCACGATCTTTGGTATGTCGCCCTCGGGCGTCGTGCGCGCACCGATCGCGAGCACGTTTGCATTGTTGTGTTGTCGAGCGAGTCGCGCGATCTCCTCAGACCATGCGACTGCGGCGCGCACGCCGGGAACCTTGTTCGCAGTGATGGCCATTCCGGTGCCGGAGCCGCAGACTAACAGGCCCTGCTCAACCGTGCCGTCCGCCACCTGCTCGGCAACCTTGCGCGCGAAATCCGGGTAATCCACTGATTCTTCTGACAACGTGCCGAGATCGTCAAACTCGATACCGAGGTCGGTCAGCAGCGGCTTCAAACGTTCCTTCTCGGCGTAACCAGCATGATCGCTTGCGAGTGCAATACGCATATCTCAAGAACCTTCGTGAAGTGATGTTTAAGAAGAAGCGCGATGGTAACTCAGCCACCGAGATGCAGCAAACGATCTCTGCGGTCCTCTGCGTATCTCTGCGTCCTCTGCGTTGAAACAACCCCGTTAACGCAGAGAACGCAGAAGTACGCAGAGTGCCGCAGAGACCGTTTGCCTTACGCGCGTTCACTAAGCGAGAATGCCAAGACTATGCGCTGGTCACGATACTTTATACCCACTCTGCGCGAAGACCCGGCCGACGCCGAGGTCGTTTCGCACAAACTTCTGTTGCGTGCCGGTCTAATCCGGCAATTGTCGGCGGGAATTTATTCTTACTTGCCGTTGGGCCAGCGAGTCGCGCTCAAGGTCATGCAGATCCTGCGTGAAGAGATGAACGCCATCGGTGGTCAGGAATTTTACCTGCCGGCACTGCATCCGGCTGAGATCTGGCAGGAATAGGGCCGCTGGTACGCGATCGGCGACGAGATGTTTCGTCTCAAAGACCGCAAAGGCACTGACATGTGCCTGGGCATGACGCACGAAGAAGTCTTTACCGCGATCGCGCGTAACGAGATTCGGTCGTACAAACAACTGCCGCAGGTCTGGTACCAGATGCAGAGCAAGTTTCGCGACGAAGCGCGACCGAAGTCGGGGCTGATGCGCCTGCGCACATTTATCATGAAAGACGCGTACACGTTTGACGTGGACCGCGCCGGGCTCGACAAGTCATTTATCGACCAACGCGAGGCTTACAAAAAGATCTTCACACGTTGCGGCATCCAGTTTTTGATCGTGGAAGCGTCGTCGGGCGCGATGGGTGGCTCGGAGTCAAACGAGTTCATGGCCCGAACACCAGCAGGTGAGGATTTTATTGTCAGTTGTCCTGACTGCGGTTACGCCGCAAATCTCGAGAAGGCGATCTCACGCATCGACGAGATCGCAGACGAAGCTGGTCCAGCCGCACCGGAAGAGTTTCCGACGCCAGGAGTTCGGACGATCGAAGACCTGACCACATTTCCTGGCGGCGCTGATGCAAACAGGCAAATCAAGTCGCTCGTTTTCTACGCGACGATCGATGGTGAGCCGCGTCCGGTGCTGGTCCTTTTGCGCGGCGATCACCAGCTACACGAGATCAAGCTGGGAGATAGTCTGCGTGCGACAGCCGTGCGGCCGGCGCATCCTGAAGAAATCAGGGATTTACTGGGCGCGAGTGCCGGCAGTCTCGGCGGAGTCGGCGCCAAAAATAAATCGCGCGATCTGCGGATCGTGGCTGATTCTGCGTTGAAGAACCGCCGCAACATGACTACCGGTGCAAACAAAGACGACCACCATCTGCGCGGCGTCGACATCTCAAGAGATATTCCCGTTGACGAGTGGTTCGATTTGCGCACAGTCGAAGCGGGTGAAAGATGTCCGCGGTGCGAAACCGGCACGCTCGAAGTTTTCAAGGGCATGGAAATTGGTCACATCTTCAAGCTGGGGACGAAGTATTCCGATTCGATGGGTGCAACCGTGCTGACGCAGGACGGCAAGCAGGTGCCGATCGTAATGGGCAGCTACGGCATCGGCGTCGAGCGAATCATCTCCGCCACGGTCGAGCAACAGCACGACGACGACGGCATCATCTGGCCGAAGGAGCTCGCGCCGTTTGATGTGGTGGTGACGATCACAAACATGAAGGTGGACGAATTGCGTGAAGCCGGTGAGAAGCTGTACGAAGACTTACAACGAGCGGGTCTCGACGTCCTGCTCGACGATCGCGACGAGCGCGCGGGCGTGAAGTTCAAAGATGCGGATCTGATCGGGATTCCTTATCGCATTACGATCGGTAAAAAAATCACCGATGGCATGGTTGAACTGTTCGATCGGCGCGCAAAAAAGAGCGAGGATGTTAAAATCGGGGAAGTTGTGGCTGCGCTGAAACCTGCGTAATCTGTGGATAAGATTTTCTCCGACATGAAGTTTGTCTGGATTCTATTACTCCTGCTAATTCCCCACCCCATCGAGGCATCGCAGGATCTTCTTCCCGAACTCGTGCGTCGCATCAAGCCGTCTGCGGTTGCGATTGAGACGTTCGACTCGCGCGGTGAAAAAGTGTCTCGCGGCAGCGGTTTCTTCGTCGAAGCCGATCGCATCGTCACGAATCGACACGTTCTGGAAGGCGCGTATCGCGCGGAAGTTCACTCATCGTCTGGCGCAGTATTTCCCGTTAAAGGTGTGCTTGCGATCGACGCCGAAGGCGACATCGCGCTCTTGAAAATTGACGCGCCTGCGCAACCGATCCGCCCGTTGCCACTCGATAAAACGTCGCCACAGGAAGGCGAGAGCGTCGTCGTGATCGGCAACCCGCTCGGACTCGAAGGCAGCGTCACGAATGGCATCGTGTCGGCTGTGCGCGACATTCCGACGTTCGGACGCATCATTCAGATCACTGCGCCGATCTCGTCCGGATCGAGCGGCAGTCCGGTTGTAAATATGCAGGGCCAGGTGATCGGGATCGCCACGTTGCAGATCACGGGCGGGCAGAGTGTTAACTTCGCGATTCCTTCTGAACGCATTTCACAACTGCAAGTCGCCACGATGACGTCGCTTGCAGATCTCGTGGCGAGCTCGGGCCGGAACAAACGTGCGAAGGCAGTTCAGTTTTTCCGCGACGGCTTGAGTTTTCTGTCCAAAGACGACTGCGAGAAGGCGCTGCCGTATTTCGAGAAGGCCGTCGAGTCAGACAGCAATTACGCCGAAGCGTGGGCGCAGTCTGGTTTCTGCAACGAGAAACTCGGTAGGCATGCGGAAGCGATCGAGGCATCGAAGAAGGCGGTTAATTTGCGACCGTCGGCCGAGTCGTATTTCAACATCGGTCTCGCGAGTTTTTATCTGAAGCAGTATAAGGACGCGGCTGAAGCTTACCGGCAGTCGATCAAACTCGATCCGTACAATGCTGCTGATGCTCATTACGCGCTCGGGCTCGTTTACCGCGACTGGGGCAAGCCTGATGACGAGATTCAGGCTTACAAGCAAGCGATTCGTTTGCGGCCGGATTACACGGTTGCGTACGAGCGACTCGGCTCGCGCTATTTGAAGTCGAAGAAGTACAACGAAGCGATCGAGGTGTTTCGACAGCTTGCGGCCTTGAAGCCGGGTGACGCGAATGCGCCGAACAATATGGGCGAGGCGTATTTCGAGTTGAACAAGTTGAATGAGGCGATGGAATCGTTTCGGCAGTCCATTCGTTTGAAGCCGGATTTTGGGAAGGCTTATTACAATCTCGGACGGACGCTGTTAGCGATGGGCAATCGCGACGCCGCGCTCGAGCAGTACACAATCCTCACCAACATCGACCCTGATTATGCTGAAAAGTTAAATGCCATCATAAACCCGTAACCACGGATTACACGGATTAGTTTATTACTTCACCAACAATAGCGGTTAATGCATTGTCCTGGAGGGTTGCGTTGCGTGGGAGTTGGCCGTGCAGGTCGCAGCCGAAAACAGCGTAACGTGAGAGCGATTTGAAGAGGTTCTCGCCAAGCAACGACGTGCGTGTAACGCGGCCGTCGCCGGGCGCGTACATCGCCTCAGTGGCTTTCTGCTTTGAGATCTTGACGCCAGTTGACGTGCGGTACTCGCGCGGTCTCGTCAACGTCAACCAGCGATTCCGTTTTTGATCGCGCAGAATCACGGGCGCTCTCAATGTCTCCTCGCAATCACCACCAATCGCAAGCAG
>DASTTS010000644.1:0-14063 GCA_035760085.1 Pyrinomonadaceae bacterium | reverse complement strand
TTCACGCTCGATAAAGTCGTAGTAATCGCCACCGATTTCGTAACACGGAAAACTGATGCCCTGAAGCTCGTAGCCATTCACGTGCGGTGGCGCAGTCGGTTGAAACCGCTGCTGGATCTCACTGGCAAGCGCGAGCTCACGCTCGAATCGCTCACGCTCGAGTCGTGCTTCAACGAGTCGCGCATTCTCAACACGAATCGCTGCGACCGACGCTAACGTCGTCAAAACCTTCAAGTGATCTTCAGTAAAGCGTCCCTCAGCGATCGGTGAATCGGCGTAGATGATGCCGAACACTTTGTCAGACACACCGAGCGGCACGGCCAGAACCGATCGCACGCCCTGCAACACCATCGTCCCGCTCGCAAAACGCGGATCGTGTTGCGCATCCGAGGTCAGCACCGACTTCCCACGAATCACAACCTCATCAAGCACGTTCCGCGACACGCGAATCTCTCCGACCTCACCAACTCGATCCCGGAGCCGGGCGACTGCGACGCGCAAGTCTTCACTGCCTTCATCGCGCATCATGATCAGGCAACGGTCGGCAGGTACTGACTCAAACACAAGCGAAACGATCTGTTCGAGCGTTTCATTCAGCGTCGCTGACGCGAGCAGCGTGACTCCCACTTTAGAAATCAACGCCAGCAAGTCGCCCTGCTTTGCTGCTTTCGGCGTGACGGTCGTGACTGTCGACGCGATCTCTTCCGGTTGCGTGCGTGCGCCTTCGATCGCTTCGAGTAAGCCCGATGTCGTCCGGTCGCCTGACGCAAGCGCGATCGTCGCCTCCGGAAGCGACGTTCCGGAATTGTCAGTGATCATCGTCGCGCCGAAACCGGAGTTGAACGTGCCGTCGTCAAAGATGATCTCTGTCTCGCCGATCTGAATGCGCCCGCCCGCGGTCAGATGGATCGCGCCTTCAACGGTCGCGCCGTTGTAAAGCGTACCGTTTGCGGAACCGAGATCCTGCAGGATGTACTCATCGCCTTCGCGCCGCACTTCCGCGTGCACGCGCGATGCAAACGGGTCGGGAATGCAAAGATCGTTACGAGCGGAACGGCCGATAGTTATACGCAGCCGGCCGAGTGGAAAATGGTCGGGTGTGCGGTCGGGGTACTTAACTATTAACTCTGACATTTTGCCTGAAGACACGGGTGGTACTACGGAAGCATCAAACTAGATTGAACCCTCACGAACCACAATGGTGCCGGCTATCATATCGTGCAAGCCTCTGCCATGCACGGACACTGCGGCCATTAAAAAACCAAGTCCCAGAAGTGCGAACGAGAGAGGATAACCAACGAAATGACGTAACAGTGCGCGACCGATCCCAAGCGGGCTGCCATCATTTCTTTCGATGCGCAATCCGGTGGCCCACTTGCCGAGCGTCATGCCTGTGAAACCCGGAAGCACGCCGAGGTTGAGCACCGCCATCAACACCGCAAGCATGATTCCCGCAGTCTCAGCGGAGCTGCCCGCTGCACGCGCGCCTCCACCGAGCATACGCGCGACTAAAGTGCCTAACACAACCAGGGAAACAAGTGCGATGTAGTCGATCAGCAGAGCACCACACCGGAGAGGAAATGGGGCTCTGAGTCGTTGTCCGCCATGCCTGGCGGTGCGGCTTCTTGCCTGGGAGCGCGGCAAACCTTGGGCAACTGTCATTAGAAAAAAGAAATAAAATATAGGACGAATAGGCCCTATCGGACCTATATTAATTAACCAACTAAAAAGTGCAGCGTCGTTTCACCGACGCGCAGTTTATCGCCACTGTCGAGCACGCGTGGCTGGCGCGGCGCGAGACGCACCGAGTCGTTGATCACAGTGCCATTCACCGAACCGAGATCCTCGACGAGAAATGTTTCTCCTTCAAGCCAGATGCGTGCATGGCGTCGCGAAACTTTTGTTTCCGGATCGAAGCGCGAAAGATCGATCTCGGGAAAGATATTTGAATGCGGATCGGTGCGTCCGAGCAAGTTACTGTCTTTCTGAAGAATGAACGATGCGTCGAGTTCTGTAGTTCCAGCGACGACGAGCTTCGCCGTTGGTCGTACGGCATGTAACAACGATGAGCTCGTACCGACACCCGCCAGCGGCTGTCGTGCACCGCAGTGCGCACAAAACACATCGTCGGCAGCAATGCGACCACCGCAAAAGCCGCAGTAGACAGTTTGCACCTGGACCGTCTCGATACCAGAGACCGGCACAGGCACTCCATAACTCACTCTTCCCGACATCAACTTCTCGAGATGTATCGCGAGCTCGTTGCGCAAATCGCCCGCCGTCCGAAAACGATCTTCGGGCTTGTACTCAACCGTGCGCATCAGGATCAATTCCATCTCAGTCGAGATCGAGGGCGCGATCTGGCGCGGTCGCGGGTTCTTCGTGAAGTCGAAAATCAACAGCGGATTGTCCTGCGGATCCGAGCCGGTCAACAGATGAAACATCGTTGCGCCGAGACTGTAGACATCAGACGCAGGCTGCACTCGACCACTGAACAGCTCCGGCGGTGCATAACCCATCGTGCCAACCGCAGTCACGCCCTTCTCCTGCTGCGACACCCAGCGCGCGATGCCGAAGTCGATCAGCATCACTCGACCCGTGTTGCCGTCGATCATCAGGTTCGCAGGTTTGAGATCGCGATAGATGATCGGTTTTGGTCGTGAATGCAGGTAGTCGAGCACGTCGGCCACTTGCATGCCCCAGTCAGTTACGGTCTTCTCGTCGATCCTGCCACCGACTGCCGCGCGCATGCGCGAGGCGAGGTCGCCTCCCGAAATATATTTCATGACGAGATAAAAGCGACCGAGTGCCTCGTCATAGAAATAGTCGTAGATAGTCGGAATGCAAGGATGCTCGAGCGACGTCAACAATAGCGACTCGCGTTTGAAGTCTCCGATCGCTTTCTCGTGTTGCGCGGGATCCAGATGCGACTCGACCATCTCCTTCACCGCGCGCGGCGCATCGCCGAGATTGCGATCCTTTGCGAGATAAACCGCGCCCATGCCGCCGCCACCGATGCGACGCACGATCTCATAACGACCATTCAAAACGGTATTCGCGGCGAGTTGCTTTACACTCGGGCGTTTACCACCGGTCGTGCCTGCTTTCGGCGTTGAAGTCTGGCCTGCTTCCGCTACGTTGTCAGTGAATGAGCCACCCAGAGAGTTTGAAGAGATCGGAGCGGAGGGTTCATCAGTTTCGGGAGCGACAAACGTCGTTTCCAGACTGCCGGAAGGCTCGTGTGCTACGGCTGGTGCGGCTTCAACCTTTTCGACAATCGCGGGAGTTTCGTCGTCAAGTGTATTGGCCCACTGGCGCCCTTCACGTGGTTGCACGTCGGCCTCGTCGCCGATATTCGGCGCATCGGTCTTCAGCTCCTCTGCGGCAGGGCTCAATGGCATCCCGCAATTACCGCAGAAGTGCTCACCAGGCGATACGCGCGCCCCACATGATTGACACTCAGGCATTGTTATCGATTTCTCTGTGCAGAGAAGAATTAGGGTACTATTTCACAATATGGAAGCGCAAAAATGTCTTGCCGACGATGATTTCGTCGCCGTCGCATAATGCCTGGCGCTGTCCCGGCGGTAACCTCTTGCCACGATTGATGAACGTTCCGTTTGTGGATCCCAGATCCTCGAGAAAGTACTGGCCGTTGCTTAGAGTAATGCGGGCGTGACGGCGGGAAACCTTAGCTTCCGGATCGTCTGTGTCCAGATCGACATCGGGGAAGATGCCACCGTCGGCGTCCCAGCGTCCGATCTGGGCTTCTGCATCACTCAACATGAACTGCTTTCCGGTCGAGCGGCCCTTTTCGATAACCAGGCGGGCGTGCGGTTTGGCAGTTGCGCGTAACGCTGAATAACTGAGACCGGCAGAAACGCGACCACCGGCTAGTTCCGGATGTGATTCCGGCGACGGAGCATGATTGCCGTTGTTACCACCGCCGTTCACCGGTCTTTGCAGCACGGGATTGGGACGGCCATTAGGTCTCAACGGCGCGCCGCATTCGTCGCAATACTGCGAGCCATCGAGATTTTCAGTTTTGCACCTATCGCACGTAATCATAGTCGCTAAAAAGCAAATCATTTTAGCGCGAAACCCCGTCGACAGCCAACGCATCATAGTTTGTCACAAAACGGCACAAATCGAACCAGGCGTTGTCTAATCCACTTGTGCTGTTTATGGCTCTCCTGCGGTCAAACTGTTAATAAAATGGGACGTTACGCGTTTGCTCTTAGATGAAACTGTTTGATAAGTTTCCACGTAGAAACATCTTCGAGAATTTGAAGGCCCCCTGCAAAAAGGAACGAAAGAATGGCATTGAGTCGCAAAAAGAAGATCATTATCGGCGCCGTGGTGGGCGTAGTGCTTATCGCCGTCGTCGTCATCAGTGTAGTTGCAACCCGTAAGGAAGAGCCCGAAGTCGTAACCGTCAAGCTCGAAGTCAGACCCGAGCTGAAGCAGACCGTAACCGCATCGGGCGAGGTGCGACCAATACGCTATATCAAGCTTACGAGCGAGGTTCCCGGCCGTATTGAAGAGATTTACGTGACTGCCGGCGACATGGTTACGAAGGGTAAGCCCCTCGTCCGCGTCGACCCGACGCAGCTACAGTCGAGCCAGGAAGCGCAGTGGGCCGCCACTCAGGCGTCATTAAACGACGTGCAAAACGCCCGCAACGCGGTCAATTCAGCACAGCAGTCGCTCGTGGTCGCTGAAGCTTCAGTGGCAGCAGCGCGCCAGCAGGTTGTGGCCCTGCAAACCAGTGTTGATAAGGCCCAGGTCGAGCTCAACACGGCCCAACGCGAGCTCAAGCGCTACACGGAATTGATCGAGTCAGGCGTGGCTTCACGGCTTGAATACGACACGGCTCGCGACCGCTTCGACACGGCCAAGATCTCGCTGGAAACGGCCAGGGCCAACCTCGAAGCACAGAAGATCGCTGTGAAAGAGGCCACTGAACGCGCCAACCAGCAGCGCATCGCGGTGAAAGAAGCACAAACGAGCATCAAGTCGTCAGAAATGCGAGCCAGCCAGCAAGCGGCGATGTTGCGTGGTCAACAGAGCCAGCGCTCGAAGGCGACCCAGTTGTCGCCATTGAACGGCGTGGTTGCCGACATTCCGACGCGCGTCGGTGAGTTTGCCGTCGCTGGTCTATCTACAACGCCGTTGATGACGATTGCAGACATGTCGCAGATCAACGTTGAAGTGAACGTCGACGAAACTGAGATCAACAACGTCAAAGTGGGCCAGGAAGCAAAGGTCAAGGTCGACGCTCTTGGCGACAAGGAAATCAAGGCGGTTGTCACACAGAAAAATCCGCTCGCGATTTCGAAGTCAGACCAGACGGGCGGCTTGTCGAACCGCGTAAACGTGCAGGAAGCGAAAGAGTTCAAGGTCACGCTCGAGCTGAAAGATTTGCCGGAAGACGTCCAGAACTCGCTGCGACCCGGCATGAGCTCGACTGCGACGATCACCACTGACACGAAGAACAGCGTCCTGGCCGTGCCGCTCGAAGCAATTGTCGAGAAAGCACCGTCGGCGGCATCTCCGGCTCCAAGCGTTGCGGGTAGTGTTCCGGCCGCGTCGCCAGGTGGTGAGAAGCCGAAAGCGCAAAAGGGTGTATATATAATCGAGGGCAACAAGGTCCGGTTCATTGAAGTGACCACAGGCATCACTGGTGAGGCTGATATTGAGATCACGAGCGGTGTGCAGCAACATATGGAGATCGTGCGTGGGCCTAGTCGCGTGTTGAAGACGCTTAAGGACGGCATGACAGTCAAGCGTCAAACGAAGAAGCCCGGCAACGCAAATGAAAACGAGGCCAAGTAGATGAGTGACGCTACTCTTACGCTTACTCCCCCGGAGAGTGTGACCACGCCTCGCGCCGAGGTCAACGGGCACGACCCGAAGATGCTGATCTCGATGCGGAACATCTGGAAGACTTACCAGATGGGAACAGAGTCAGTGCATGCGCTGCACGGAGTGTCGTTCGATATACCTCGTGGCGAATACATCGCGATCATTGGTCCGTCGGGTTCGGGCAAGTCGACGTTGATGAACCTGATCGGCTGTCTCGATACGCCGAGCCAGGGTGAGTACTGGCTCAACGGCAAGAACGTCTCCGAAATGGACGACGACGAGCTTGCTCGCATCCGTAACCAGGAAGTCGGTTTCGTTTTTCAAACGTTCAATCTACTCGCGCGCGCGACTGCGCTGCACAATGTCGAGCTGCCGCTGATTTACGGTGGTGTCGGCGCGTCGCAGCGACATGAGATGGCGAAAAAAGCGCTCAGCTCTGTGGACCTGACCGAGCGTATGACTCACAAGCCCAACGAGCTGTCGGGCGGTCAGCGACAGCGCGTCGCAATTGCGCGCGCGCTCGTGAATCATCCGTCGATTCTGCTGGCTGACGAACCGACCGGAGCGCTCGACTCGCACACCAGCATGGAGATCATGGATCTCTTCGAACGTCTCCACTCAGAAGGCAACACGATCATCGTCGTGACACACGAGCACGACATCGCAGCCCGCGCCCACCGCGTCGTGTCGATTCGCGACGGTCTAATCGAAAAAGACGAAAGAATTAGATAGCGCCGCAAAAGGCACAAAATGCACAAAAGAAAACAAATGAAGAAGGGTTCTTCTTTTGTGCTTTTTGTGCCTTTTGTGGCTGAGAGGTTTTGGTGACAGTGATTCGGCTTGCCGCCATCTGGGAGGCGTTTCGTGTCGCCACCGCCAGTCTGCGCGCTAACAAGCTGCGCACGGCGCTGACGCTGGTGGGGATCGTGGTGGGTGTCGCTGCGGTAATCGCTGTGGTTACGATTATCCAGGGCCTTGATCAGACTGTTGCGCAGACCTTCTCGTCCCAGGGATCTACCGTCTTTACGATTTCGAAGAACCCGCAAATTATTAAATCGCGCGAGGAATTCATAAAGTTCAATCGTCGTAAAGACGTGACGCACGAAGATGCCGAAGCGATTCAACGCCTGTGTACTGCATGCTGGCGCGTCGGCATCGCGGCGAATGCGATCGAGACTGTTAAGTACGCCGATCAAAAAGCGGAGAACGTGCGCATACGCGGTGTCGATCCGATCACGATGTTTGATATCGACGGTGTGAGTATTAACGTGGGCCGCATCTGGACCGAGAGTGAAGGCGCCGCCGGACGTGACATCTGCGTTATCGGTCCGGACATGCTGAAGAATTTGTTTGCCGACGCACCCGCTGACAGAGCGGTGGGCCAGGAAATCAGGATCGACGGACGACCGTACCTGGTACTGGGCGTGCTCGAGCCGCTCGGTTCGATCTTCGGCTTCTCGCGCGACAACGTGGTCTACATTCCATATTCGACTTATCAAAAAGCATACGGCGGCAGGCGTTCGCTCGTCACTTTCATTCAGGTGCGAACGACGGAGCAGCTTGAAGCGGCAGAGGATCAAGTCAGAACGATCATGAGAAGTCGTCGTCATACGACCGGCGACGTTGAAGACGAGGGCTTCTCACTCGAGACGCAGGACGTGTTTCTGAATCTTTATGGTTCGGCGACATCGAACATCAAGTTTGTCACGGTTGGCGTGGCTCTGATCTCGCTTTTTGTCGGCGGGATCGTGGTGATGAACATCATGCTCGTGTCGGTTACTGAACGGACCAAGGAGATCGGCATTCGCAAAGCGATTGGCGCGCGACGTAAAGACATACTGTCGCAGTTTTTGATTGAAGCGGTGACAGTGACCGCGGTTGGCGGCGCGATCGGTGTCGGCACCGGATTCGGGTTGGCTTATGGGATCTCGGCGCTGATCGGATTCCCGCTATTGATAAGCATCTGGTCCGCCGTTGCGGGTGTGGGCATGTCGTCCGTCGTGGGAATTTTGAGCGGACTCTGGCCGGCGTGGCGCGCCGCGCGATTGGATCCGATTGAGGCACTGAGGGCTGAATAAATCTTGTTAATCCTGTAAATCCTGTAATCCTGTCTCTAACTAACGACAGTTTTAGACAGGATTACCAGATTTACAGAATTAACAAGATATCTAACTATGAGATTAGACGACATCAAAGAATCGGCACTCATGGCGATCGACACGCTGCGCACCAATAAGCTGCGCTCGTCGTTGACGATCCTCGGCGTCAGTGTCGGCGTCCTGACCGTGATCTTCATGGTGTCGATCATCCAGGGACTCAACAAAGCCTTCGCCGATCAGATCGAGTCGCTCGGATCGAACACGATCTTCGTGTCGAAGTTTGAGCCGAGCTTTGGACGTCCGCCTGGACCAGAAGAGATCCACCGCAAAGATCTGACGATGGACGACGCCGAAGCATTGCGCACCGAAGCGCCGTCGATCGTCGGTGTCTCACCAATCCATCGCATGATCGCGTCAACAGTCAGATACCAGGACAAGCAGACTGACACGCCGATTCTTCTCGGCGTCACACCGTATTACGAGTTTGTGCACACGCAGTATGTCGCGAGCGGTCGTTTCATCAACGACATCGACATGCAGGATCGTTCAAATGTTGTCATCATCGGCGTCGATGTAAAGCAAGCACTGTTTCCTTACGAAGACCCGCTCGACAAAGACGTGCGCATAAACGGCAACCCGTATCGCATAATCGGTGTGATGGAGCCATTGGGAAACTTCTTCGGACAGTCGCGCGATAACTCGATCTTCATTCCGATCACAACGTTCGACAAGTACAATCCCGATCCGCCGTTTCCGGAAGTCGTTTTCTTCGTGATCGTGCGGCCGCGCTCGCGCGCTTACGTGAAATCCGCAATCGACGAGATCACTGACATACTGCGACGCCGGCGTCGTGTTCCGGTCGGCGCGCCGAACAACTTCGGCATCTCCTCGCAGGATTCGCTGCTTGACGTTTACAACCAGTTAACCGGGGCAACAGCACTCGTGTTGACGGCGATCTCTTTCGTCGCACTCATGATCGGCGGCATCGGCGTGATGAACATCATGCTCGTCTCGGTGACTGAACGAACCCGGGAGATTGGTGTGCGCAAAGCTGTCGGAGCCACGAGATTCAACATACTCTCGCAGTTTCTGATTGAAGCAGTCGTGTTGACGGCGATCGGCGGTCTCGCAGGACTCGCGGTGGGCGAGATCGCAAGCCTGGTGATGAACAAGTATTCGCCGTTGCCCGCTTACGTTCCCTTGTGGGCCATCGGTGTCGGCGTCGGGATTTCAGCGGCGGTCGGGATTATTTTTGGTTTGTGGCCCGCGTGGAAGGCGGCAAGACTAAATCCTATTGATGCCTTGAGGTGGGAGTAAGTCGTTTTACAGGATTTACAGAATTTTCAGGATAAATCATGATAGCGCAGTGAAATTTATTGAAACCCTCAAACTGGCTGTGTCAGCGATCTGGGCGCACAAGCTGCGCTCGGCGCTCACGCTGCTCGGCATGATCGTCGGCGTGACGGCGTTTGTCGTGGTCGTTTCTCTTATCGCTGGCTTTAATCGTTATGTCGACGAAAAGATCGCCGGCATCGGAGCGAAGTCGTTTACGGTCCAACGTTTCAATCCGCTCCAGGACTTCAAAGACACGGACACGATCGCCGCGGCCCAACGACGCAACAAAGAGCTGACCCTCGACGATTACGAATATTTAAAAGCACGCGCCCAGCTCATCGGAAAGATCGGCGCACGCGCCCGTGGTACTCCGTCGGAAGTTAAGCGCGGCAACGAAGTGCTGGAAGACGTCTTTGTTTCCGGCGCGACCGCCAACTGCGTCGACATTGAAAACCGCGACGTCGCTGATGGGCGTTTCATCGCTGAGCCCGAAAACGAAAGCGCTGCACGTGTTGCTTACATCGGCGCCGACGTCGCCAACAAACTGTTTCCGGCCGGCAATGCAATCGGCTCAGAGATCAGCGTTCGCGGACTTCCCTATCGAGTGATCGGTATCGAAGTCGCGAAAGGAACGGTGTTTGGTATCCCGCAGGACTCCTTCGTCATCCTGCCGTTGAAAACGTACGCCGTGAACTACGGCAGTCTAATTCGGCAACGCTCGCTCTATTTCGTCGCGACTTCAATAACAGACGAGCGCTTCAACGACGCCGTCGAAGAATCGCGCTTCCTGATGCGCGTGCGCCGCAAACTCGAGCCAAGCGAGAAAGACAATTTCGGGATCGTGACGCCTGATGCGATCACCGGGCTGCGCGATCGACTCTTCGGGACCATCTTCATCGTTGCGATCGCTGTTCCCTTGATTGCGTTGATCGTCGGCGCGATCGTTATCATGAACATCATGCTGGTATCGGTGACTGAGCGCACTAAGGAGATTGGTATAAGAAAATCTCTGGGCGCGCGGAAGATCGATATCCTGAAACAGTTTCTCGTGGAAGCCGTAACACTGTCGACGATTGGCGGCGCCGTTGGAGTCTTCCTGGCGTGGATCATTGGGCTGGTGGTGACGTCACTGATCTTCCCCACTTATCTATCGATATGGGCGATTGGAGGAGCCCTCGCTACTTCCGCTGTGGCAGGTATAGCTTCGGGCCTTTTCCCGGCGTGGAGAGCGGCGAGACTGGATCCAATCGAGGCTTTACGGTCAGACTAGATCAGGGCTGAGAATCATGCGAATCCTAAGAAGCGACATTTACGAAAATCTCAAGATGGCCCTGTCGACGCTGCGCGCGAACAAACTGCGCTCGTTTCTGACGGTTGTCGGCGTCGTGATCGGCATCATCACCGTGATGTTGATTGCGTCGATCATCAGCGGCATCGATGTTTCCGTAAAACGCGAAGTCGAATCGTTCGGCACGCGCTCGATCTACATCAGCAAGTACAACCCCGGCATTCACATCGGTCGCCTGTCGCGCGAAGAGCGCATGCGCAAAGAGTTGACTTACGACGACGCGATCGCGCTCCAGTCGCTGCCTACGATTGAACTGTCAGTTCCCTTTCTCGATATCACTAACAACTTTTTCGGCGGCAAGCTGATGGTTTCCGGCGGCGGCAAGACCTCGGCGCAAGTCGCACTTCAGGGCACGCTGCCGGAATTTGAAAAAGCAGGCACGCAGGTAATTTCGGAAGGCCGCTTTTTCACGCAGACGGAAAACGATACGAACCAGGAAGTTTGTGTAGTCGGTTCGAAAGTCGCTGACGACTTCTTCAAGATCGGCTCACCGGTTGGTCAAACGATCAAGATCGGAACGCAGGAATTTCGCGTGGTGGGTGTGCTGGAGAAACGCGAACAGTTTCTGATCGGCGGCGGCAGTGACGATCAAAACAACGTGATCTACGTGCCGTTCACGGTGGCCCAAAAATTAAAGCCAAACGCTGACGACATCTACATTCTCGCCGTCGCGCGTCCCAGCATGATGGACGAAGCAAAGGACCAGGTGCGCGACCTGCTGCGCGTGCGTCGTCAGGTTCCCTTCACGGCAAACGACAATTTCGGAATGGAGACTTCGGAAAGTATTCTCGATAATTTTCGTTCGATCACGGCCGGTCTTGCGATCGCGATGGTGGCAATCTCGTCTGTCGGCCTGATGGTGGGCGGCATCGGCGTGATGAACATCATGCTGGTGTCAGTCACGGAGCGGACGCGCGAGATTGGCGTCCGCAAAGCGATTGGTGCGAAGCGCAGCGACATCATGTGGCAGTTTCTGATCGAAGCCGCCACACTTACGGGCCTTGGAGGAATTGTCGGTCTCTCGATTGGCTGGGGACTGACGCTTTTGTTACGACTGCTGCTTCCCTCTTACGTACCACTCTGGGCACCGATCGGCGGACTGGTCGCAAGCATCGGCATCGGCCTGATCTTCGGCCTGTGGCCCGCCTGGAAAGCGGCCCGCCTCGATCCTATCGAATCACTACGCTACGAATAAACTAACGGCCGAAGAGAACTGCGGACCCGATTCGTAGCAAAGCGAGGATGAGATATAGACCAAGCACGACTGCCCACGCCTGGCCGGATGAAATCTTCGCGACTTTCCGTAACCCTAGTGCCGCCAGGAATAGCCCGTAAAATCTCAGTAAATCAAACTGGTTTAAAATTGCGACCAGCACTTTCGAGGACCCCTCACCTAAAAGAGCCCCCGGATTTGTCACCGCGATCTGCTCCGGATCGATAGAATCAGGTGACTTCAGGAACAGGACCAGAATCGCTATCAACACTCCTAAAACAAATGGTGGTAGCCAGGAGTAGGTCCAAACTGACACCGCCTTCTTGTAACTGATCGCTCCGCCCACCGCCATCACGCCCAACATATACAGCGCCGCGCCAACGGCAATGAGTATCGGGACCACCAAAGGTCTGACAACACCACCGATAATTTTTCCAAATCGGACTTGCATCTCCTTCTGCGCTTCGGACGCCTGGGCCGCGTTTGGTGAGCGCTCGATCTGCTCGCGTATAACCTGGCCCATATCAACTCTCAGGTACAGGACAACTGTTGCAACAACAGCCAAAGCCACCAGAATAAGGCCGGCCACGAGAAAGCGCGGTCTTGCACGCAAGGACTCAAACGTCCTCGACGGTTCAAAAAAAATGCCGGTCAGGGTTTCCGCGGTGGACATTTCCGGGCCATTCGCAGGCGTGCCCGGCACTGCTATTGGATCGCTCATCGTTTCCTCCTAAGGGAATGGACGGGTGAGAAAACTGTCTAGATACGCCACAATAACATTCAGGGTTTCATCCTGAGTAGTGTGTAAATCCCGTAATCCTGTCTAATTTACGCTTCAGACTTGCGCGCTTCATCCCAACCGGGCACGCGAATACACGCCACGTGATGAGCCGGCGAGACTTCCCTCAACTCCGGATCGATACGCGCACAATCTTCAATCGCGAGCGGACACCGCGTCCGGAAGCGACAACCCGATGGCGGATTGATCGGCGTCGGCACATCACCTTGCAAGACGATTCGCTTTCGTTTCTGTGACGGATCCGGAATCGGAATCGCAGACAACAACGCCTGCGTGTACGGGTGCAGCGGTTGCGCGTACAACTCGGCCGCGCCCGCGATCTCAACAATACGACCAAGATACATCACCGCCACGCGCGTCGAGATGTGCTCGACAACGGCGAGCCCGTGCGAGATGAACAAGTAAGTAAGATTGAACTCTTCCTGCAAGTCCTGTAGCAGGTTCACGACTTGGGCCTGCACGGAAACATCGAGCGCCGACACCGGCTCATCAGCAACAATCAACTTCGGATTCAAAGCGAGCGATCGGGCGACGCCGATTCGCTGTCGCTGCCCGCCCGAGAACTCGTGCGCGTAACGATTCATGTAATCAGGATCGAGCCCGACGCGTCGCAGGAGTGCAGCCACGCGATCGCGTCGCTCACTCTTCGTTCCCTGGTTGTGAATCACGAGTGGCTCGCCGACGATATCGCCAATCTTCATACGCGGATTCAGCGACGCATACGGATCCTGAAAAATGATCTGCATCTCGCGCCGGATCTCGCGCAGCTCTTTTTTATTCAACGCGAGAATGTCGCGCCCTTCGAAATAGATGTGACCGGAAGTCGGCTCGATCAAACGAAGCAGGCAACGCCCGACTGTCGACTTACCGCAGCCTGATTCACCGACGAGACCCAGCGTCTCACCCGCGAAGATCTCAAACGAAACACCATCGACCGCACGCACCACATCCTTCGAGCCTTCGACCGGAAAGTGTTTGACTAAACCACGAACGCTGACGAGCGTCTCGTGATCTTCCGCGGGCGGCACGGGCAGATTAGTTTGATTTACTTCAACTTGAGCGCTCATGAGCTCCTTCGTGGTCCGCCGCAACTGCTGCCGCGAGATCATAAAGCACGCAACGTACTTCGACATTTCCTTCGAGTTGATACAACGGGATCTCTTCCGCCGTGCAACGAGGCATCCGGTGTGGACAGCGCGGCGCGAAGTGACAGCCCGGCGGCAAATCAGTCGGGCGCGGCACGACGCCCTCGATTGTCTCGAGTCGTTCCTGTTTGATCACCTGCGTGCTCGTCAATTTTGGCACGGAGCGCAGCAAACCTTCTGTGTACGGATGTTTCGGTCGTGCAAACAACTCCTCGACCGGCGACTCTTCAACGATCCTTCCCGTGTACATCACTGCGAC
>DASTTS010000643.1:0-5566 GCA_035760085.1 Pyrinomonadaceae bacterium | reverse complement strand
AGATACGCAGAGAACCGCAGAGATAGCTTTAATTTAGGGCACCACCGATTTTTTACACAACTCGTTCGAATCGTGCTTCAATGTTACCGGCAGTCGTCCGGACCTCTCGCGCAGAATCCACCGCAATGATCAATTCAGCAAATGAATCAGTACAGATAAGTTTCAGGCATACTGAACAGGAATACCTGGCTGCAACGCGCTTCAATTTCTTCCACGCCACGGGATTACTGACAGGATATATAGTAGCGGTTGTGATCATCGGGGTGGGTTTGGTGGCGTTTCTCCCGCTGCTACTGGGTTACGCGCTGCCACTCCCGCTCAGTATTTTCGTGATCGGTCTTGTCGCCGTCGCCTGGTTTCACGGCATCGTTATCGACATTCCGCGACGTTATTTTCGCGGCGATCCGAAGTTTCGCGACGAATACCACATAACGTTTTCCAACGCCGGTGTTGAGTTTCGGACAGTGAACATGTCGTCGATGATTGCGTGGAACTTCTACACAGGCGTGATCGAGAACGACAAGTTCTACCTGATGAAGTACGGCAACAACATTAATTCCGTGTCGATACTTCCCAAGCGAGCGTTTGCAGACAGCAGACAAGAAACAACTTTTCGACAGATGTTGCGCCGCAATTTGGACCACACTTTGAAACTCAGCGAAGGCGAGCGCGAACAGCAGGAGTACGTTCCTAAAAGCTTCCAGCCACCCGATTGGCGATAATCACTAATTGAAACCTGCAATCTGAGTGCGCGTGTAAGCTGCCATGAAACCTTTTGCAGCTTTCGGCGTGGTTACGTTGCTTCTGTCTCCTCTGGTTTACCCGGTAACGGTTCACACCTTAGAGCCGTCCACGGCGCTGATGACGCGAGGAATAGTTTTGTCAGTGGCGACGGTGGTGGTCGGCTGGGGGCTAATCTTCATGCGCAAGTGGGCCGCGCTTTATTTTTCGTTGCCGTTGTTTGTTTACGGACTCGCCGAAGCATTCTTCTCGATCGAGCAAGTTGTTTTTCCGTACAACCTGATGGTGATGGTGCACGGGATCTCGTTGACCTTGCCGCTCGTAGTAACGATTCGCATGTGGAAACAATTGACGTGGGGCAGACGATTCTTCTGATCTCACGGTTTTGTCGGAGCCGGTGCAGTCGCGCGGGCCTTCATCACTTCTTTCAAAAATCGCTTCGCTACTTTTCCCGCGACTGTGCCGCCCAGTGAGCTCAGCTTGCCGCTGGTCACGACGATGTTGAACTTGCGATCGACTGCGGTATAGACATACTTCGTAAAGCGATCGTGATGTACCTCGAGGATCAGGTCAGCCGCATCAGGGTCCCGGGTGATCACGAGACCCATCTGCGAAAACTCCGCCCGCTGCTGAAGTTTCTCTTCAATTACCGAGCTGCCAACCAGCACTGAAGATGATTTGACGTAGATCAGCCTCGCGGATCGGAGTGAAGCCACCGGATCGGGCGTGGACGACTGCGCTGAGACGGCAGTCGCACAAAGCGATACCAAACAAAGCGCGGCGAGTAGCGGAAGGAATTTGCGCGGGTGCGTGAGTTTCGTTCTCATGATGGACCGCAGTGTCTCGCGTTTGACACTGCGGTTCGAGCGGCGCTAGGACAGTTTTACGATTGTCACTTAGATACTCCAGCGCACCAGCACACCATCGCTCAACTGGGCCAACTCGCGCGCGCCACGGTGATGATGCGTTGGCTGAAACCCCTCGAGATGTCCGGTCTTTTCACCGGCTTCAAGACTCCAACGCTCGAGTCCCGTTTCTGATGTCGAAAAGAGTGAGGTTCCATCGCTGAAGAATTTTCCGGCCGGACCCGGAAACGTTATGACCTCGGCTGGCCATGGAGAATCAGAGCGCCGCCATCGTGGTGGAGTCTCGTCTGGTTTGGTAACGTCGAAAACACGAACTCCGTCAGTGATGTGGGCGTCATCCATTTCACCAATTCCACTGATTGCGATCCTGTCATTATCCAACCAGGCAAGGCCCTTATCCCAGTAGTAAGTTCGCGCGCAAAGCTCCTTTCTCGTTGGTCCATCTTCTGATTCCCAAACGTTGCCCGTAAACCACGATTCGAGACTCCACAGCGCGGGTGTTCCCACCGGGTGCCATATCCAACCATCATCTACGATTCGCGTCGAAGCCGGATTTACGTAGAGGGCTCCATGAAAATAGTCGAGATAGTGCTCGGGTCGCTCTTCGTCTTCACCAAAACTGGTTGGACCACGTTCACTGAGCAGCTTTCCAGTCGCCGGATCGGAGAAGTCGAGCCGGTTCCAGTCTGTGCGGTGAATGGCAATTACAGATCTGCCAACATCTGCGAAGGCAAACGATAGCGGAACCGTTCGCGGGAGGTAGTCGCCGCCGTCGATTGATATAGTCACCGTGCCGGTGCGCAAATCGATGACTTGACCATACTTCCCGTAGTCGTTGACAACGGCGACGAATTCACCGCTGTTTGACGCGTGCAACCGTTGGCGCAACGCATGTCCGTCGAACGGTTCGTGATCAGGTTCAGCGGGCACGCTAGAGTGGGCCACCTGCGTAAACTCACGCGTCTCTGCGTTGAGTTGAAAAATCCCGCCATCAACCGCCAAAACCAACCAGACAGATTGCAGGGCATCGTTGACGGGTGCGATATCTGCGACTGGACCAAGTTGCGTCGGCAGCGAGATCGATTTCAAGCTGTTGTTGAATGGCTCAGGCACGGCTTATCTATGCTAGTCAATCATTGGTGCAGATGGCGAATTCTCAATTGTGATACGATTCGGTGGTTCCGCAAAATCCCCGCTGGAGAGCAAAGATGAATCGCCTGTTTGTCTGTGCTTTTTGTGTCGCTATTGGTTTCGCGATTAGCGCGTGTGGCTTACACCAACAATCTTCGTCTAGTGAAAGCAGCAATCAATCCGCTCAGGTCGCTAAAGAGTCGCCCGCAAAGGCGGGAACAACGCAACCTGCGCCGCCGACAAATCCCGGTGAATTGCAGCCGGGCCAGGCGAGCGGGACTTACACTGCGAAGGGCGAAGTCGTGGAGCTGAAATATTCCTACGCTGGTCGCGCCGAACGCTTCGGCACCGACTCGCTGGTGGTCCTGGTGACCGAGAAACCGATCCCGCCCGAGGCTTTGGCCGAAGAGATAAAATCGGCGACGATGCTGGAGGGAGAAAAGATACGCGGCCTCGAATACGTGCTTGATGAAAACAGCATGTGGGTTCGTTATCACCCCGGCCAGTATCAGGAGAGCAGCAGCAACAAGCTCAAGGAATTCAAAGTTGAGAACGGGATCGTGCGCGGCATTGACGACAACGAAGGCGATCTCTCGAACGGGAAGTACGCGCGGTCAGTGAAGTTTGTGGCGACAATTGGGAAGTAAAGGGTTATGTCAGGATTTAGTGCGTGACCCTGAAAGGGTTCGCCAACGCCTTCGGCGTATTTTCAAACTGAACCACCATCCGCTTTCAAATCTTTTAGGAATTTCTTGAGCCTCGCCAGATTCTCTGAGCTTGCAAGTATGGCGAGGTCGGTGTCGCGGCTAAACTCGGCTGCGCCGGAATAAGCTATGTAGCGGCTTTGCAAAAAACTCCGGAATCCCACCCACGGCAGTGGGTGGATTGTTTCAAATTCTTTCTACAGAGAGAGCCCGAACCGAAACATAATCCCACCCACGGCAGTGGGTGGATACTTCAAATACTTTCTTAGAAACGACTTGAACAATCCACCAACTACCGTTGGTGGGATTCCATGGCAACTATTTAGATTTTGGTTAGAAAGCATCTGAACCAATCCACCCACTGCCGTGGGTGGGATTTCCGACTTTTGTGCAAAGCCCTATGTAGCCGTGATTTTCGGGGGCCCGAACAGGGTCAGGTTGCGTTTTTGTGTGGCAGCCAGCTTCTCAAGGAAGTGCTCGCGTGAGATGGCTTTCGCGCCTAGTGCTTCCAGGTGGGGGGTCACCATTTGGATATCAAGCCAGTCGAGGCCGCGCTCCTTCAAATGTTCGATTAAGAACAGCAGGGCCAACTTTGACGCATTCGATCGCAGCGAGAACATGCTTTCACCAGCAAAACTCCCACCGGCGTCAACTCCGTAAATCCCACCAACAAGTTCAGCGCCTTCCCACACCTCTACGCTGTGAGCATGGCCTCGCCGGTGAAGCTCGCAATATGCGCGGATCATTTCGTCAGTGATCCAGGTACCTGATTCGTGCTTGCGTAGGACTGTGGCGCAGTTAGTGATTACGTCGGGAAACGCGCGATCGATCGTGAAGTTAAATGTCGACTTCTGCCGGGTTCGCGCAAGCCGGCGCGGAATGTGCAGATCGTTGAAGTCGAGGATGCCTCTCTCTTCCGGACAACACCACGGCAGGATGTAATCATTGATCGGCCACGGGAAAATCCCACGACGATAAGCGCGCAGAAGGTTTGTGGTGGTGAGAGGTCCACCTAGAGCAACAACGCCATCAATTGCCTTTTCGGGATCGATGAAATAAATCAAATCACGATCATGAGACATCATCAGGGAATTTTAAGGCGAGTTCTTCCTTCTCCAGTTCTACGAAAACTTCACCCGTAATGGTCTCACTGCCAAACAGGATCTTCTCAGCCAGCGGCTCCTTAATCTTCGACTGGATCAAACGAGCCATCGGCCTTGCGCCCAGCAGTCGATCAAAACCACGTTGGGCCAACCACGAGCGCGCTTCCGGCGAAAGCTTAACGACCACGTTCTTTTCAAGTAGCAGTTGATTCAGTTCGTCAATAAACTTGTCGACAATCTGTTCGATGACGTGCGCGTCTAACGCCTTGAACGCGATCCACGCGTCGAGACGATTGCGAAACTCCGGACTAAACGTTCGCTCAATTGCGCCTCTTCCCTGCCCTTTACCCTGATCTTTTTGAAAGCCAATTCCACTCTCGCTCATCTCTCTGCCACCGGCATTCGTCGTCATGATCAGAATGACATTTCTGAAATCAGCTTTCTTGCCGTTGTTATCGGTCAGGGTCGCGTGGTCCATCACTTGCAGCAGGATGTTGAAGAGATTCGGATGCGCTTTCTCGATTTCATCGAGCACTAACACCGCATACGGAGTTCTGTTAATCGCGTCAGTCAGTAAACCACCCTGATCAAAACCCACATAACCCGGCGGCGCTCCAATCAATCTCGACACGGTGTGACTCTCAGCATATTCGCTCATATCGAAGCGAATAAACTCGACGCCCAGGATCACCGCAATCTGTTTAGCCAACTCCGTCTTGCCAACACCGGTTGGTCCGGAAAAGAGAAAACATCCGACCGGTTTTTCCGGTTGACCCAGGCCGGAACGAGACAACTTGATCGCCCGAACGACCTGCTCGATCGCATGGTCCTGACCGAAAATCACGTCCTGGAGTTTGCCTTGCAGCTCTGCCAGCCGGACTTTTTCTGAACTTACTACCGTCTTCTCCGGGATTTTCGCCATGCGCGCAACGATAGTTTCGATGTCCCGCGTATCAACAACTTTCTTCTCAGCCGAGGTGGAATTCAACTTCAACGCCGCGCCCGCTTCATCAAGTACGTC
>DASTTS010000642.1:0-4301 GCA_035760085.1 Pyrinomonadaceae bacterium | reverse complement strand
GTAACACGCGAAGCAGCAACGTTGACGGGGTTAAGAGCCGGAACGCCCGTTGTCGCAGGCGGAGGCGATCAGTCAGCACAGGCAGTAGGCACCGGCGTCGTGCATCCCGGTACGATCGCGGTGACGCTCGGAACTTCTGGTGTTGTTTTTGCCGCGACTGAATCGGCGTTGATCGAGCCGGAAGGACGGCTGCACGCGTTTTGTCATGCTGTTGCAGGCCGGTGGCACTTGATGGGCGTGATGCTCAGCGCTGCGGGAAGCTTGCAGTGGTATCGCGACAAGCTTGCGTGTGATCGAAGTTTTGCGGAACTGGTCGATGACGCTGCCACGGTTCCCGCCGGAAGTGAAGGGCTGATTTTTTTGCCGTACCTCAGCGGAGAGCGCACGCCGCATCCCGATCCGCTCGCGCGCGGCGCGTGGATTGGATTAACGATGCGTCACGGCCAGGCGCATTTGACGCGGTCGATACTCGAGGGCGTCGCGTTTGGAATCAAAGACATGTTTTGTTTGATGCGCGATGCCGGACTCGGCTCGATCGACGAAGTGCGCGTGTCGGGCGGCGGTGCGAAAAGTTTGTTGTGGCGACAGATTCTCGCAGACACGCTCGACGCTGAGCTTGTATCTGTTAGTACGACTGAAGGCGCGGCCTTTGGAGCAGCCTTGCTGGCGGGCGTTGGCGCAGGTGTGTGGTCCAACGTCGACATGGCATGTGCGCAGACGATCAGGACCAGTGATCGTGTTGTTCCAAACAATGAAACGGTCGCGATTTACGAATCTCTCTACGAGCAATACCAACACCTTTACCCGACCCTGAAACCCACATTCCACGCTCTCAGCAAAATAAACTAGTTATCCGTGGAGCCGCCACATTGACCAAAAATACGTTGTTTTCGTAACATTGGCGCGCATGTTCAAGATACCTGCGGATTCCGCTACATTGGACTTGCTCCACGAGCAAAGTGTTGAACTTATTTTGCACGCGCGGCGGTTGCGAAAGGAATTTTCGGAGCTACGTGAGGCATCGAAGCTGCTACGCATCGAGAGTATGCAGTTGCGGGAAGATGTCCAAAGCCTGCGCAAACATCCACTCGCCGCGTTCACCGGCGGCGACTAGTCAACCCGGCCCGCGCCGAGGGCGCCATCCTGCCCAGATGTGTTTCCCACATGACGATTGCGATCAAAGGGATAGGACTCGCGACCGCTCAAGGAAATACTACTGACATTAGCGAGTCGTCGTCGTTGCGTGCGGCGAGTGAGTTGCCGTGGACGCCCGGCAAGTCGAATATCTCCCGCGTGTGTTATCCCGCAGTTGGAATCGAGTCTTCGCTTTCGGGGGTCGATCGTTGGCGCACGTTAGTAAAAAAAGCTCTTGCTGATGTGGGCGCTGCTGGTGAGATACCGCTGCTCGTTGCGTCTTGCAATGGGAGCGCGGGTGAACGTTGGGACGAGGCTTTTGATACGAGTGAATTGCTTGCAGGTACAGCGTGGGCCAATGACGAGCTGCCGGTGTTTAGTTCGTCGTGTGCGTCGGGAGTACATGCTTTGTACGCGGCGCGCGAGTTGTTGACGTCGGGCGCTGTCGAAGAAGTACTGGTGGTCGCGGCCGACATACTGGCGCGCTCCAATCACGAAAACTTTGAAAGTTTGCGAGTGCTGGCGGAACGGCCGTCTGCGCCGTGGCAGTCTACGAGTACTGGTTTCATCCTTGGTGAAGCGGCGGTAGTGCTGCGACTCGTACGTGCTCAAGATGATGCGGAGCAGACGACGTTGCATGGACCGGAGCTGGCGAGTGACCTCGTCGAGCACGATGGATTGTCGACTGTGATTGAAAAGTTGTCGACGTCAGATCCGGCGTTAATTCTCGGGCAGGGAACTGGACCATACGCGAATGATGCGGCGGAGCTCCGGGCGCTTGCCGGTTTTATTGACAAACAGGTGCCGATTGCGACTCCGTTGACTTACTTCGGACACACGCTGGGTGCTTCGAGTTTGTTATCAATCGCGCTCGGCGCTGTCATGCCATCACTGCCAAAAACGGCAGAGATCACAAGCGATGGCAGGCCGATCAGTTGGTTGCGCGTTGGCGAAACAATCGTAACGTGCCGGGCTCTGAACGGTGCGTGTGCAGCGACGAGCGCAGGGAAGATTTCTCACGCAAAGACGGAAAGGCGCAAAGGGGATTGGAAGAAGAGTACTATACCCGGCCCGTTAATGAATTCCACGATCAAACGACTAGCCGAAGAAGCGTATGAGCAACAGCCGGATGAGCCGCCTGACATCTTGATTCTTCGACTCGAGAAACCGCTTGCGCCGCAACCTGAGGCCATTATCGGCGGTCGACTCCTGCCCAGCGCTGTACTCGAGATCACGCCGGGCTTCGCTTCACAACTGATCGCTCGTTGCTGGGGCTATAGTGGTCCGGCGCTTTGTCTTGTCGGTAATGTCGATGTTGATCCTCATGGACTAACAGATGCTCTCCGTGAGTCGGGCGCAAATGTCTTTCAAGTGAATCTGCGAGGGAGTGGAGAAAATCGTGCAATCGAATGGAACGTTTGAGAGCGGCTTGATGTCAGGTTTGCGAGTTCTCGTGACCGGCGGTTCAGGCGGCATTGGTCAGGGCATCTGCACGGTCGCCGCACGGGAAGGCGCGAATGTCGCTTTCACGTGGCACGGAAACAAAGCCGGCGCCGATGCGACTGAAAAGATCGTGCGCGAGTTCGGACGCGAGTGTCTGCCAGTGCAAGCTGATCTTCGCAATGCTGATGAACCAGGCAAGGTAGTGGCTGCGGTCGAGGAATCATGGGGAGCGATTGACACGCTCGTGAACAACGCAGCCTTCAGCGAAGCAGTTCCATTCATACTGATCGACGACAAAGACTTCGCTGAAATCATGGAACTGAATCTGTTCGCTGCGTTTCGCATGTGCCGCGCGGCAGTGCGTGGCATGATTCGCCAGAAGTATGGACGCATTGTAAACATCTCATCGATCACAGGCTCACGCTCGATCGCCGGACCGGTTCATTACGCCGCGAGCAAAGGCGCGCTTGAAGGACTCACGCGCAGCCTCGCGCACGAGGTCGGGCCATACGGTGTTCTGGTGAACGCGATCGCCGCGGGAATTTTCGAAGGTGGGCTGAAAACAACGATCCCCGAGCATCACCAGAAGCGTTATCTCGACGCCTGCGCCCTCTCGCGGTTTGGACAGCCAGGCGAGTGTGGCGAAGTGGTCGCCTGGCTCGGCTCGCGACGCAACACATACGTGAACGGCACAGTGATCTTCCTCGACGGCGGCACGTTAGCTTAAGAAATACGCGTACTCCGCGGTTAAAACCTACTCAAACCTTTGAAAATGAACTAGAATTCGCGCGTCCTCGTCGCCCGATATTCAAGCCTTCAACAAGGAGTGTGACTCGTGATCCAACTCGACCCGCTCTTCGCCGGTCCTCCTCCAAAGAGGGACCGCGATGCCGCGTTCTTTTCTTACACTCGCTCGATCTGTCCGACCTGCAAAAAAGTGATCGACGCACACATCGTCCTGCGCGATGACAAAGTGTGGATGCAGAAGAAATGCCCGCGGCACGGCTTCTTCGAAGTTGAGGTCTCGAGCGACACCGAGTACTACATGAAGTCGCTCTCTTACACGAAGCCCGGCACCGTGCCTTATCGCTTCTCAACCAAAGTCGAACACGGCTGCCCGGAAGATTGCGGCCTCTGTGAAGATCACCTGCAACACACCTGTTCACCGATTCTCGAGATCAATGACGTCTGCGATCTGACGTGTCCGGTTTGCATCGTTCGCAATCAACAGCGCTACTCGATGACCTTCGACGAGTTCAAGAACGCGGTTGACTTGCTGGTCGCAGCGGAAGGTGAGCTGCCGATCATGTTGCTCTCCGGCGGTGAGCCGACGCTGCATCCGCAGTTCTTCGAGTTTTGTGACTACGTCCTGCGTGGTCCACATGAGGGCAAGATCAAGCGACTGCTGATCTCCACGCACGGACGCAAGCTTGCACAGAACCGCGCCTTTGCCGAGAAGTTCAAAGCGGGAGGCATGTACGCGTCGCTCCAGTTTGACACGCTGAAGGCCGGCGTTTATCCGAAGACGCGCGGTGTCGAGTTGATCGACATGAAGATGCAGTGCATCGAAGTGATCAAGGAGCTCGACATCCCGACAGTGATTGTTCCGACAGTGTCGAAGGGCGACAACAGCGATGAGCTTGGCGCGCTCGTCGAGTTTGGCTTAGAGCTGGAGCAGTGTTCGAGCATCGTGATCCAGCCGATGGCCCACACGGGCGACGGTG
>DASTTS010000641.1:0-12493 GCA_035760085.1 Pyrinomonadaceae bacterium | reverse complement strand
TTCAAGGCATTGCGCGTCGGTTTCCAGCCCGACCAGATCATCTTCAACGGCACGAGCAAGAGTGACGATGAGATTGACGACGCCGTACGCGCGGGCATCTACGCGATCAATGTCGATTCGATTTACGAGATCGATCTCGTCGAGCAATCGGTCGAACGGCTCCGCGCGGGTGGTGAAAACATCCCACCGGCGCGCATCACGCTGCGGCTCGTTCCTGAGATCGGTACGCGCTCGCATCTCGGACTACAAACCGCGCTGCTGACGTCGAAGTTTGGCATCTCGTCGTCGGAAGTACTGGCTGCGTTTCGACGCGGTCTCGAGAAGCCGGAGCTGGTCCACGTCTGCGGCATTCATATTCATGTCGGATCGCAGACGCCGGATGTCGAGCCTTTCGCGGAAGCATTCAGAAGCATGTGGGAACACCTCGTCACGATTCATCGTGAGACGGGTCACACGCTCGAACATATCAATCTTGGCGGCGGCATTCCGGTCAACTACCTCCGTGATCGTTCGCAAGCTGATCAACTTCCCGAGCACGAGCGCGACATGCTCGGCGCCGAGCTCGAGCCATCCGCGGTGCTCAAGGAAGCGCTGCGCGTCGCGCGCGAATCGGCGCGTGCGGCTGACGCCGAACACCTGCTCGATCAAGTGACGATCCTTCTGGAGCCCGGCCGCAGCATCATCGCCGACGCCGGTCTGGTGTTAACGACCGTGCGCAACATCAAGAGTCGTCCTGAAACCGGCGACGTCTGGCTGTTGACTGACGCCGGTTACAACATCATGCTCTCGATGAATAATTACAAGTGGTACTACCACTTGATCTCAGCCTCACGCGCGGGCGCGCCTTATGCGCGCGATTACAAAGTGGCCGGTCCACTCTGCGATTCGGGCGACGTTTATTTCGACATCGAGCGTGAAGGGCGTTTGCCGGATTACCGTAAGCTTCCGGACGATGTTGGACCAGGCGAAGTGCTCGCATTGCTCAACTGTGGCGCATACTCGCTGGCCCAGATGTTTCACTATAATGGGCGACCGTTGCCGGCGGCGGTTTTGGTTCGAGGTGATCGAACCGCGTCATTGATTCGAAGAAGAGATACATACGACGATCTGATAGTGAACGATATTTTTTAACCACGGATGCAAACTGAACATACGCAACTCATCCGCGGGCTGGGATTGATCGCTGCGATCTCAGTCAACGTCGCCAACATCATCGGCACCGGTGTGTTTCTCAAAGCGCGGGTGATGACGTGTAATGTCGGTACGCCCGGCAAGGCGCTCATCGTTTGGGTGATCGCCGGATTTCTTTCACTCGCCGGCGCACTCACATATGCCGAGCTGCTCGCGATGATGCCGCGTGCCGCGGGTGAGTATGGAATTATCCGCGATGCGTATGGCAAGCCGTTGAGTTTCATCTATGGCTGGGCGCAGTTTCTGATTGCACGTACTGCTTCGGCCGCGGCTCTCGCGGTCGGCTTCGCCATCTTTCTCAACGATCTTGTCCACGGCGCGCTCGACACGGTCTACTTTAAATACACTTTCCCCGGCGGGCACGTGGTTTCATTTGGTCGCCTGCAAATTGTTGCGCTCAGCGCGATTGTCATCACGACGCTGATCAACTGCGCCGCGGTGCGCGTGAGTGGTGGTGTTGCGAGTGTGCTCACGGGCATGAAGCTGGTGCTGCTGCTTGGTATCGGCTTTGGCGCTTTCTTTTATAGCAGCGGTGATTGGAGCCATCTCAGCATGGTTAACGCCGGCGGCGCCTGTGAAGGCGTGGCGATCACGACTGGCGGCATGGCGGGTTTTGCAGCCGCGATGCTCGGCGCGCTCTGGGCTTATGACGGCTGGAACAACATCACCTTTCTTGCAGGCGAAGTGAAGAATCCTGGTCGCAACCTGCCGCTTGCTTTGATCGGTGGCGGGCTGGTGGTAATGGGGCTTTACCTGTTCGTCAACGTCAATTATTTCCACGTGCTCACACCGACAGAAGTCGCGAGTGTGCCGGCGTCGTCGTCGGTAGCGGCAGAGGTAGTTAAAAGACTACTCGGCGCGGGGGCAGTGACACTAATGGCCGCGGCGATGATGACGTCATCGTTCGGTGCGCTGCACGCATCGCTGCTGGCAACTGCGCGCATACCTTACGCGCTCGCTAAAGATGGAATGATCATCAAGAGTCTCGCGCACGTCTCGCCGCGCACGCATGTGCCGGTGCGAGCCCTGATGGTCCAGATGTTTTGGGCGTGCGTGGTAGCGCTTTCAGGGTCGTATGACACTATCACTGACTACGCGATCTTCGCGTTGACCCTGTTCTACATACTCGTCGCCGGATCGATCTTCCTGTTCCGTAGACGTCTGCCCGATGCGGAACGACCTTATCGTACGTGGGGTTATCCGTTCGTACCGATCCTGTTTATTTGCGTCTCTGGATGGTTGATCTACCAAACGATCCGAAACACGCCGCGTCAATCCGCGATCGGACTCGGTCTGATCATGTTGGGCCTGCCGGTTTACTGGCTGATAAGCCGATCACGAAAAAGCACAAGTTAGTTTCGCAAGACTTGGAGCAGGGGTGACTGCTTGCCTTCACTCGTGGCGAGGAGGGCTTTGCCGTCGAGGCGGTAGGTGATCGATTCGCCCTGTTTGCGTTTGCCGAGATCGAAGCCCGTCATCTTCTGTTTCCAGATATCGTCGAAGTTCGACGCGCCTGCCGGCAACACAATCTCGTAACCTTGAAAATAATCGCAGAGCGCAACGCGTCGTCCGTCAGGAGAGATGCTGCCGCCTGTGATCACTCCACCGAAAAGACTCGGCACGCGCGCCTCGCCCAGTCTTTTCATCGTGATTGACTGGCCTGGGGTAAACGGTGCGACAGCCTCGTAAACGCCGGGGTTCGCGATCAGAACTTTGACGACGATATAGATGTTGCCTGTGCGAGGATGGACCAGGAGTGCTTCAGCGTCGTGCTTGCCGTCCGGATACTTGAGCCTGATCGCGTCAGCGCGCTCAGTGGAGCCGGCACGGTTCTTGGTGAACTTGCGCGTGGCGGCTGAGAGCGTCGGTTCGGGGACGCGATAGACGATCACTTCCGAACGGACCGAGTCGTTGTCACCGATGTCGCCGATGTACAAATAGGATCTGTTTGCTTGTGGGCCGGGACCGGCGGCGATGTCTTCCCAGTCGCGTGCCTCGGCGCCGGTGATGCGGAAGGTGCCGAATGAATCACCGCGCGTGTCGAAGGCGTAGATGAATGGACCATCACCGGAGTCGTTGTGCGTCCAGTACGCGCCGGGGGTTGTGCGAGAAGCGACGAGCCCACTGCTCTCCGAAATCGATTTGTCTTTGATGGTGGCAAGCGTTGCCGGCTGACCGTAAGACCAGAGAAGGGTGACGAGCAATAAGTAAATATGCATTTTTGAGTTGGGAGAGAAATGTTTGACAGGATTTCAGGATTTTCAGGATGAACAAGATGCAATCCTGTCAATTCTGAAAATCCTGTAATCCTGTCTAATGTCTTTGCAACAGCGCGGCGCGCGCGACTTCCTTATCATCGAAGTGAAACGTCTCACGCCCGATGATCTGGTAATCCTCGTGGCCCTTCCCCGCAATCAACACGAGGTCGCCCGTTTGCGCTTCCGCAATCGCCGCGTGGATAGCCTCAGTTCTATCAAGAATTTTCCGGTAAGGCTTGCCCGTTCGCTGAATTCCCTCCTCCGCGTCGCACAAGATCTGCTCCGGATCTTCCGTCCGCGGATTGTCAGACGTGAGGATCACGACGTCGCTCAAACTTCCCGCCGCCTCGCCCATCGGCGCACGCTTCGTTCGATCGCGATCGCCGCCACACCCAAACACCGTGATGATCTTCCCCTTCACCACCTCGCGCGCCGTGCGCAACACATTCAACAGCGCATCATCACTGTGTGCGTAATCCACGACGACCGAGAAACCACCATCATGGGCCACCCGCTCGAAACGTCCCGGTGCGCCAGTGCACTTCTCGAGCGCCGCTGTCACAACGTCAAAGCTGTAGCCAAGCGCGAGTCCACTCGTCACCGCCGCAAGCGTGTTATAGATGTGCGGTGGACCAACCAGCGGCGAATGAAAATCGCGCTCGCCCGCGGGTGTCACGAGACGAAACCGCATGCCACTTAACGAAAACTCCGGGTTGCGCGCAGTGACGTCCGCCTCGCCATTCACCGCATAACGAATCACACGCAGGCCATCCTGCTCGAGCGATGTAGCAAGCTCAACGCCATAAGGATCGTCAACGTTGATAACGGAGTTACGCGGCCGCGTTCCGAGACGACCATCGAACAGTCGCTGCTTCGCGTACCAGTAGTTCTCCATCGTCTTGTGATAGTCGAGGTGATCGCGCGTGAGATTGCTGAAAACAGCGACGGCGTATTCCAGCTCATCACAACGATGAAAATCCATCGCCTGTGAAGAACATTCCATCACGGCCGTGCGGCAACCAATCTCGACGGCACGTCGCAACAGTCGCTGCATGTCCGGCGCTTCGGGCGTGGTCCGATCGGCTTTGAACCGTTCCTTGCCGAGACGATATTCGACAGTTCCAGTCATCGCCACCAGCTCGCCTGCCTCTTCGGGAATCGAAGCAATCAGGTAAGCAGTGGTGGTCTTGCCATTCGTTCCGGTAATGCCGACAAGTTGCAGCTCGCGTGACGGATGGTTCTGGACCTCCGCGGCGGCAAGCGCCATCGCGCGACGAATGTTCTCAACTTGCAACCACGCGCCGCTGAAACCATCGGGCGCCGCACGCTCAGACAAAACTCCGGCAGCACCCTTTTCCATCACTTGCGGCACAAACTTGTGCGCGTCGAACAGCGCCCCACTGACAGCGGCGAATAGGACGCCCTCACCAACACGCCGCGAATCGTGACTTACATCCGTGACGATCCGCGTTTCATCACCGCTGAGTTTGGCGCCTGTTATTTCTACGAGTCGTTTGATATTTGTCACGGCTTCACTATCACCGCCGGAATGTTCTGATCCTTCACCAATTGATTGAACGCCGGCACATCGCTTCGCATTAACTGCGCGAGCTTCTGCAACTGCGCATCGATCCCCGCAACCACTTCATCATACACGGCATACGACTGCGCAGTTGGCGCGGCTTCAGCACTCGCAACCACACCACCGAGCGCCGCGAGTTTGTTGTTCAATCGGATCGGGAAGTTCAGCGGATCCTGACTGCTCTGGTTCTTCGTCTGGTAGAGCGCTTCTTCAATCGACGTCAGGTTCTTGTTCAGCGCCGTGCCCGCGTCGTTGATCACTTTGAAGTTGGGCTGACCCGTTACGCGTTTCAACAAGTCTTCAACCTGCTTGCGCACGTCGCGGATTTGGATGATCGCATTGTGCGTTTCAGTCAACTTGTCGCGAATCTTCAAACCGAGTTCGAGCTGCTTCGCATAATCCGCAGGCGGCGTCGTCACACGCGGATCCGCTTTGATCTCGAACTGTTGCGTGTAGCTCTTGCCATCAACCGTGAGCTTCACCTGGTACGTGCCCGGCGTCAGCTTTGGACCACGTGTCTCACCAGCCCAGAGAATCATGCCCGGAAAACGCACCGCATCAGGATATCTCGTGTCCCACACAAAACGATTGAGTCCGACTTCGACCGGCACAGGCGGCGCGGCACCGCCGCCAAAGAAACCACCTTCACCCGGCGGCTGCGGCGGCGCCGCCGCGGGCGCACCTTCAGCCTTCGCCTTCGCCGTAAACTTTCGAATCGACTTCCCTGCCGGATCTAAAAACTCCAGATCAACATCAGACGTTGGCTTCGCCTTCAACGAGTAATACACCACGACGCCGTTCGCCGGATTTCTGCCGACTGTCGCCGTTGGTCCAAGCGGAAAACCACCACCACCCGGCATGCGATAACTCTCCTTCGGCTTGTAGAGCCGCGTCTCGCCGGCCGCACTGAATCCACCGGCATCCATCATCTGGTGCAGCAACGGCAGATCGTCGAGAATCCAGAACGAGCGACCCTGCGTTGCGACGACCAACTCCTTCTCACGTTTCTGAATCGCGAGATCGGTGATCGGCACGACGGGCAAGTTTAACTGCATCGACTGCCACCGATCGCCGTTATCAAACGACACGTACATTCCCGTTTCCGTGCCGGCGTAAAGCAGTCCACGCTTGTTTGGATCTTCGCGAATCACGCGCGTGAACGTCGTGTCGGGAATTCCATTCGTGATCTTCTTCCACGATTTGCCGTAGTCAGTCGTGCGATAGAGATATGGCTTGTTGTCGTCCCACTTGTACATCGTCGCGGCCACGTACGCCGTTCCCGCATCGTGCGGCGAGGCCTCGATCGAGTTGATCTGGATCCACTCCGGCATGATGTTCGTTGGCGGTGTGACGTTCGACCAGTTCTTGCCACCATCGCGCGACAGTTGGACCAGACCGTCATCGCTGCCGGTCCAAATTGTTCCGGCCTGCACGGGCGATTCCATCAGGGCGAAAATCGTCGCGTAGTATTCGACGCTCGTGTTGTCTTTGGTTATTGGTCCACCAGACGCGCCTTGTTTTGTCTTGTCGTTGCGCGTCAGATCAGGGCTGATGATCTGCCAACTGCTGCCCTCGTCCATTGACATGAACAAAACATTCGCGGCGAGGTAGAGCTTGTTCGGATCGTGTGGTGAAAAGAGTATCGGGAAGTTCCACTGAAAGCGGTACTTCAACACGTCCGCGCCTGACCCCATCGGATTGTTCGGGTACGGATTGATGTCGCGGAGCTGGCCGGTGCGTTTATCGTAACGCGTCGTCAAACCGCCGTAAGATCCGGCGAAGACGATGTTCGAATCTTTTGGCGACGGCGCAATCCAGCCCGACTCGCCGCCGCCAACGTCGAACCAATCACTCGTGCCGATACCGCCTTCAGTCGTGCGACTCGCGATACGCACAGTCGAGTTGTCCTGCTGCGCGCCATAGACGTTGTAAGGAAAATCGTTGTCGAGTGCGACGCGATAAAACTGCGCGGTCGGCTGGTCCTGCTCGGTCCAGCTCCGGCCGCCGTTGTAGGAAACATTCGAACCACCGTCATTACTCTCGATCATGCGATTCGGATCGTCAGGCGCGATCCACAGATCGTGATTGTCGCCGTGCGGCACACCGATGCCCGTGTAAGTGCGACCACCATCGTTCGAGCGATAGAAGCCGGTATTCAAAACGTAAACTGTGTCAGCGTTCTTCGGGTCTGCGTAGATGCGCGTGTAATACCAGGCGCGCTGACGCAGGCGACGCTCTTCGTTGACTTTGGTCCAGGTGTTACCGCCGTTATCCGAACGGAATACGCCACCGTCTTCAGCTTCAACGATGGCCCAGACGCGATCGGGATTCGCGGGCGAGACTGTAATGCCGACTTTGCCGACCATCCCTTTCGGCAAACCGGGATTTCGCGTCAGCTCATTCCACGTGTCGCCGCCGTCAGTTGATTTGAAGATCCCGCTGCCTGGTCCACCACTCTCGAGCGTCCAGGGCTTACGATAAACCTCCCAGAAGCCTGCATAAATGATGTTTGGATTCGAAGGATCGAGAATCAGATCGATTGCGCCGGCTTTGTTGCCGCGGCTGAAAATCTTTTCCCACGTCTTGCCGCCGTCTTTCGAACGAAATACGCCGCGCTGCTCGTTTGGTCCCCAGACGTGGCCGAGCGCCGCGACGTAAACGAGATCGGGATTCTTCGGATGCACTCTGATGCGCGGAATTTGTCGCGTGTCTTCGAGACCAACGCGCTTCCACGTCTTGCCCGCGTCGTTCGACTTGTAAACACCGTCACCGTGCGAGACGTTGCCGCGAATCGGCGACTCACCCATGCCCACATAGATCGTGTTCGGATCAGAATCTGCGACCGCGATCGCGCCGACAGAGCCCGTGCCGAACACCGAGCCATCGCTCACCGGTTCCCAGTTGATGCCGCCGTCAGTCGTCTTCCAAACACCGCCGCCCGTCGCGCCGTAGTAAAAAACAAACGGTTGCGAAGGAACGCCGGTGACGGCCGCCGAGCGTCCACCGCGGTAAGGACCAATGCTGCGATACTGCAACGACTTCAGCGGATCGGGCGGTTTTGGCGGTGCGCCGTTCTGCGCGTAGATCGGGAACGCGGAAAGAGTCAGCGCAAAGGCAAGGCAAACAGAGGCGATCTTCAACATGTGGATGGGCTCCTTTGTTTATTTGCCGCGGATCCACGCGGATTAACGCGGATTTTCTTCACGCAATGGGCGGCTCATTAATTCAGCGACGGCATCGCGCGCGGGCTTGCCGTCGTAAAGCACTGCGTTTACTTCGTTCGTGATTGGCATCTCGAGTCCGGCGCGGTCTGCGAGTTTCTTTACGGCGCGCGCAGTTTTGATGCCTTCGGCGACTTCGCTCAGCCTGGCCGTGATCTCTGCGAGCGTTCTGCCTTTGCCGAGCTCTTCGCCGACAAAGCGATTGCGCGAAAGACTACCGGTGCACGTCAACACCAGATCGCCAAGACCTGCGAGACCCATCAACGTTTCCATCTGCGCGCCTTCGCGTCGTGCGAGTCGTGTGATCTCGGCGAGGCCGCGAGTGATAAGTGCGGCGACACTGTTGGCGCCGAAGCCGAGTCCCGCAGTCATGCCGGCCGCGATCGCCATCACATTTTTAACCGAGCCCCCGATTTCAGTTCCCACGACGTCGGTATTCGTGTAGATCCGCAGGTTCTCAAAACTCAGATCGTTTTGCACGGCGCGAGCCGCAACGCTGTCTTTGCTTGCGGCGACGATCGCGGTCGGGTGTCCGGCAACGACTTCTTTGGCGAACGATGGACCAGACAAACAAACAAACGGATGCGAGTCCGGAACAAGTTCCTTTGCGATCTCCGAGATTCGTTTGCCGCTTTCGATCTCGATGCCTTTGGCGACACTCACGATGATCGCTGCTTCCTGTAAGTGAGACGACATCGCCGTCAGCGTCTCTCGTGCTGCGTGCGACGGAACGGCAAGCAGAACCATCGACGCATCGTGCAGCGCGGTTTCGAAGTTATCAGTCGCAGTCACACCCGCTGGAATCGTAGTCGAGCTCAGATAACGGGAATTCACGTGCTGCTCGTTAATAGAATTCACGACCGCAGTGTTTCGCGACCAGAGTCGAACGTTGTGTCCGGCACGCGCGGCCATAGCAGCCAGTGCTGTTCCCCAACTTCCGGCTCCGATGACAGCGATCTGCTTCAGATCCGTGACTCCGTTCCCGACGACAAACGTTGTATGTTGCCGCGATGCGCAAACACGATCAGCGCCGCGCCCGCAATCGCCGCTATCAACAACGGTCGCGAGTCATTCAGCAACCAAACAAACACGGGAATCAATATCGCAGCAATGATGGAACCCAACGAGACGTAACGTGTCAACGCCACAATCGCCACGAAGATCACGCCTGCACATAGAAGCGCCACTGGAGCGAGCATCAGAAATATACCAACACCGGTCGCCACACCCTTGCCACCTCGAAAACCCAACCATACGGGAAAGATATGACCGACAAGCGCCGCAATCGCAGCCGCCGCTATCACCCACTCATCACCGGCAACAGCTTTCGCGATCAGCACCGCAACGCTACCCTTCGCGGCATCAAGCAGCAACGTCAACACGCCCGCCGCCTTCCCTGCGCGCCGCGAAACATTCGTCGCGCCAGTCCCACCCGAACCCGTCTGCCTGATATCCGCGCCGCTCCTGCTTCGCACGATCAAATACCCAAACGGAATCGACCCCAGCAAGTAAGCAATAACAACGACGATGATCTTAATCATCTCCGGTTCAACTGTAGGGGTGGCCCTCCGTGGCGACCCCGGTTTCCCCTTCCACGCTGGGGTGGCCACGGAGGGCCACCCCTACAGTTGTTTGTAACCAAAGTCAAAGCAATCTGCGGCGTAACATATCAAGCGCGGCCTGCGAGGCGCGCCAGCGAACGAGATTGCGATCGCCAGGCAGGTTGAGCCGTCGATGCTCTGTCTTCACTTCATCTGCCAGCGCAATGAACACGGTTCCCACCGGCTTCTCTTCAGTTCCGCCACCCGGCCCGGCAATCCCCGTAATCGACAACCCGAAATCAGTTCCAACACGCGCACGAACACCCTCGGCCATCGCCTCCGCCACCGGCGCACTCACCGCACCATGCTCCATCAACAACATCGGCTCAACACCAAGCTCTTTCGTCTTCACTTCATTCGCATACGCAATCACACCACCGATGAAGTACTTCGACGATCCAGGCACGTCCGTGATCCGCTGCGCCAGCAAACCACCGGTACAACTCTCCGCGACCGCGAGCGTGTAACCACCTAACGAAAGCTTCAACCCGACGACTTCCTCCATCTTCTCACCCGCAAACGAGAACACCGCATTCCCGAGTCGCTCTTCAATCTGCGCTGACAAACGATCAAGTAAGTCCGAAGCTTCCTTCTCCGTGCGCCCGCGCGCAGTGAGATGCACCTCGATCTCACTTTGATTGAACAGAATCGTCGTCACTGGATTGTCGTACTGCGTGTAAACCGGCGCGATCTTCTCATCAACTGCAGACTCACCCATGCCTGCCACTCGCAACATCCGCCGCACAACGCGCAAACTTCCCGCACGTCCGGCAAGTCTCTCGGCCACATGATTCTCAAACATCGGACGCATCTCACGCGGCGGTCCGGGCAGTAAAACTATCGCCGTGCCCTGATGATCGATGAACATTCCGGGCGCGGTCCCATTTGGATTCGGCAACACGACCGCGTCCTCGATCACCATCGCCTGGCGCGAATTTCGCTCCGGCATTGTGACCCCAAAACTCTGAAATCGCTGGCGAATTTCAGCCAGGACGACTTCGTCTAACAACAATCGTTTACCGAGCGCGCGTGCAGTGATCTTGCGTGTGATGTCGTCTTCAGTTGGACCAAGACCGCCGGTGGTGATCACCACTTTCGAGCGGCGCACGGCGTCTTTGATCGCTTCTTCAAGGCGGGCATCGTCATCACCGACGATGGTTTTGAGTTTGACTTCGATCCCGAGGCGGTTGAGCTGTTCGGTGAGCCAGAGACTGTTTGTGTCAGTGCGATCGGGCGCAAGTAGCTCCGATCCGATCGCAATGATTTCCGCTGAAAGGGATTCGAACAAGTCGCGTTAGTTACTGGCTCTGGTTTCGTCCTGATAAATATCGTGCAGCACCGTCGAGATTGGCGGCGGCGCCGAGATCTCACTCAACGGCATAGACGGCGCAAACATCTGTTCCTTCGGCGCTTCCTTCATTTCTGTCATTGGCGGCACAGGCTTCTCGTCCTTCACCGCAGGTGGCTGCGCCTCCACAAGGGTGCGACTCTCCGCCAGCAACTTGCTCGCATTGCGATGCCGCGCACGTTCCAAACTTCGAACCGCCGCAAGTGTTTGCGGCGCCAGCGATGGCTGGTACTCGATCCGCCGGAGCATCGAAACATAACGGCGTAGTTGCGGCGACGGTGCCGTGCGATGTGTTTCGTCGTACCGCTCGTCTTCAGTCACTCGTGAAAGATATTCGACACTGGCGGCGTGATTACCCATGCGCTGGTAGAGTGCACCGAGTGCGTAGTAATTCAGCGGCGGCGGATCGGGCATGATCTCGAGCAGGCTCTCGCCGTTTTCGATCACTTCCGCGATCTCAAAACCGTACCAGCGACGCTCTTCTTCGCGCAGCACCGCGTCCGCGGCAATGTAAAAATCAAAAATGCGTTCGACTTCACGCGCCTGCGCGCGACGAGCAAAGAGCCAGACAACGAAGCACATCCCGGTGAACAGCACCATGATGATTGGCGGCACTCCCACCGCATCGAGCATCGCTACAATAACAATGACCGCGATCGCCTTCGTCGTGAGTTTCCCTGCGCTCGTCATAACTCCTCCACTTCTATTGCTACTTCTTCCCGTCCAGGCGCGCGATGATCGCCGCGCCTGCCTGTTCCGTAGAGAGTTGTCCGCCGAGATCTCTGGTGGTTTCATTTGCAGAGATCGCGCCGCGAACAGCGTCCTCGATTTCTTTACTCAACGTTTGGAAGCCCAGGTATTCTAACATCATCGCGAGGGTCAGAATAGACCCAATCGGATTCGCGATTCCCTTGCCCGCGAGTGGCGGCGCGCTGCCGTGCACCGGCTCGAAGAGCGAGACTGTCCCGGGATGAATATTCCCGGAAGCCGCGAGCCCTAGCCCGCCCTGAATCGCGGCGCCAAGATCCGTCAGAATGTCGCCAAACAGATTATTGCTGACAATCACGTCGTACTGCGACGGATCGAGCACCATGTACATCGCCATCGCATCGACGTACTGGTGATTCGCCGTAATCTCGGTATAACCGGCAGCGACTTCCTTGAAAACACGCTGCCACAGATCGCCGCCGAAACGCTGCACGTTTGACTTGTCAGCCATCGTCACTCGCTTGCGACCGTTTGCGCGCGCGTACTCGAATGCAGCGACGATGATCCGTTCCACACCGCGACGA
>DASTTS010000640.1:0-8316 GCA_035760085.1 Pyrinomonadaceae bacterium | reverse complement strand
GACACCATCCGCATTCCGCAATCTGATTCCCGTGGCCAAAGCCACCGACGAAGCAAGGGCGTTGCGACTGGTGATCTTTGGCGGTGAGGCGCTGGCGTTGTCGAGTTTGCAGCCGTGGATCGAGCGCTTTGGCGACGAACGGCCACAACTGATCAACATGTACGGCATCACCGAAACAACCGTACACGTCACGGAACGCCGGATCAGCAGCAACGATCTAAATCTGGGCAGCCGCATTGGCGCAGTGTTAGGTGATCTGCAGGCGTATGTCCTCGACCGGCAACAGCACCCGGTGCCGGTAGGCGTGGCTGGAGAGCTTTACGTCGGCGGTGCAGGAGTTGGTCGCGGTTATTTGAATAGACCGGAGATCACGGCAGAGATATTTGGGCCGAACCCGTTTGGACCCGGACGTTTGTATAGAACCGGAGATCTGGCTCGCTATCGGGAAGATGGCGATCTGGAGTACCTCGGTCGTGCCGATCATCAGGTGAAGGTGCGTGGTTATCGTATCGAGTTGGGTGAGATCGAGGCGGCGTTAAGAAGTTGCAGCGGTGTGAAGCAGGCAGTGGTGCTGATGCGCGAGCAGCGGCTGGTGGGCTATGTAGTCAGCGAAGAAGTCAGTAGCAGTGAGTTGCGGGCGCAGTTGAGTGAGAAGCTGCCGCAGTACATGGTACCGGCGGTGATCGTGGAACTGGCGGAGCTGCCACTGACGGCGAATGGGAAGTTGGACCGGAAAGCATTACCGGAGCCGGAGCTGAGCGGGCGCGAGCATCACTACGAAGGACCACGCACACCGGTCGAGGAACTGCTGGCCGGCATCTTCGCAGAAGTGCTGAAGCTGGAGCGCGTCGGACGCGACGAAAACTTCTTCGAGCTAGGTGGTCACTCGCTGCTGGCTGCCCAATTGATCGCGCGCGCGGAAGCAGCATTCTCTGTCGAGATTCCACTGCGAGTTTTGTTTGACGCGCCCAGCGTTGCCGATCTGGCAGAGCAGATCGAGAAGTTACGAAGAGACGGCAGACCATCACTGCCGCCACTCACCCGACACACCAACGGTAACGGCAGTCTCCCACTCTCATTCGCGCAGCAAAGACTCTGGTTCATCGATCAATTAGAACCCGGCAACTTCGCCTACCAGGTACCCGCCGCTCTACGACTGATCGGAGATCTCGACCGCATCGCGTTGCAACGCAGTCTGACCGAGATCGCGCGCCGTCACGACGTGTTGCGCACTTCTTTCGCCGTCGTGAACGGAGAGCCGGTCCAGGTAGTTGGACCAGCGGCAGAAGTCCCACTCCCGGAGCGCGACTTGAGCGACATACCTGAGCCCGATCGATTCACCGAGGCGCTGCGACTCGTGGACGAAGAAATATCCCGTCCTTTCGATCTGGCAACCGGCCCACTCGTGCGCGTGCTATTGCTCGCCTGGTCAGAGCGCGAGCACATCCTCGTCATCACGATGCACCACATCGTTTGCGATGCACGCTCGATGGAAATCATGATCCGCGAATTCCGCGAGCTTTATCGCGCATTCTCGCAAGGCCAGGCATCACCACTTTCGGACTTGCCCATCCAGTATGCGGATTACGCTTACTGGCAGCGACAATGGTTGCAGGGCAGTGTCCTCAACGAGCAACTTGATTACTGGAAGCAGCAGTTGTCCGCAGCCGCGCCACTCGAATTGTCCACCGATCATTCGCGACCGATCATGCAAACCTATCGCGGCGCAGCGAAAGCCATGGCCTTAGCCCCTGCCGTCGGTGAGTCGATTCGAGAAAAGAGCCGGCAGTGGGGAACGACTCCGTTTCTGACAACGCTCGCTGCGTTCAAAGCGCTCTTGCGCCGCTACACCTCCCAGGACGACATCAGCATCGGCACACCGATCACAAACCGGCGACAGCTCGAGACCGAAGACTTGATCGGATTCTTTCTCAATACATTAGTGCTGCGAACCGATCTTTCCGGCAATCCGAGCTTCCAACAATTATTAGGAAACGTACGAGAAGTGGCGCTGAGCGGCTTCGCCCACCAGGACATACCTTTCGAAAAGCTGGTTGAAGAAGTTGGACCACAGCGCGATCTCAGTCGTTCCGCGCTTTTTCAGGTGATGTTTGTGTGCAGATCGGCGGGACAAGAAGATAACCACGATCTGAATGGCCTCGTGACACAACCTATTTCGCTCGACACGTCAACAGCGAAGTTTGACCTGACGTTCTTTGTCGAGGAAACGCCGAACAACTGGCACACCGCCATTGAATACAACATGGATCTGTTTGAACCGGCTTCGGCCGAGCGAGTGCTCCAACATTTTCAGGCGTTACTCGAAAGCGCGCTCAACGATCCCGAACGTCCACTCTCGGATCTGCCATTGCTGACTGACGCTGAGCGGCAGCAGATGATCGTCGAGTGGAACGACACGGCAACTAAAGTCGACAAGTTTGCCGTGCATGAGTTGTTAGAAGCTCAAGCCCGTGTGATTCCTGATGCGTGTGCGATCGTTTGCGAAGATCAGTATCTGACTTACAACGGGCTCAACAGCGCTGCTAATAAGATGGCTCACTATCTGCAACGGCTTGGTGCCGGACGCGAGACTTTGGTCGGTGTGTGCATGGAGCGATCGGTCGAGATGGTCGTCGCTTTGCTGGGTATCCTCAAAGCCGGCGGTGCTTATGTGCCGCTCGATCCGACATTCCCCGAAGAGCGCCTGTCGTTCATGCTCAACGACTCACAAGTGGACGTGATTTTGACTCAGCAGTCTGTAGCCGCATCGCTCCCTGAGAGTGCCGCGCGCGTCATACGCTTCGACGTTGATCGCGATGAGATTTTCAAAGAAAGCAAGCGAAACCCATCGCAAACCATCGAAGCAGAACAACTTGCTTATGTGCTTTACACCTCAGGCTCGACCGGCCGGCCTAAAGGCGTGCAGATCACACATCGTTCACTCAGCAATTTCCTCAACTCAACACGTCGTGAGCCGGGCGTAAGCGAGCGCGACGTGATGGTGGCAGTAACCACGCTCTCTTTCGACATCGCGGGCTTAGAAATATTTTTGCCGCTCACTGTAGGTGCTCAAGTCGTCATTGCTGATCGTAAGACGGCGAGCGACGGCGCGGCTTTGAGCGACCTGCTGGCAGAACGAAACGCAACAGTCATGCAAGCGACTCCGGCTACCTGGCGGATGCTGGTTGCTTCAGGTTGGCAGGGCAACGACATGCTCAAAGTGCTCTGCGGCGGTGAAGCGTTTCCGCTCGACCTCGCCGGTGAGCTCGTGACGAGATCGAAATCTGTCTGGAATCTCTATGGCCCAACCGAGACGACGATTTGGTCGGCCGTGACCGAGTTGGACCATACCCAACCTGACGTCAGCATTGGTCATCCGCTTGATAACACCCAATTTTATGTGCTCGATGAGTTTCTGAATCCGGTTCCGATCGGCGTCGCAGGCGAGCTCTACATTGGTGGCGAGGGGCTGGCGCGCGGTTATCTGAATCGACCTGAACTCACTTCGGAAAAATTCGTTCCCGATTTCCTGAGTGGACGGGCCGCAGCAACGCTCTACCGGACCGGCGATGTGGTTCGTTATCTCGAAGATGGCAAGTTGGAGTTTTTGCGGCGATTGGACCATCAGGTCAAGGTGCGCGGCTTCCGTATCGAGCTGGGCGAGGTTGAGACAGCGTTGAGCCAGTACCCGTCGATGATAGAAGTGGTCGCCCTCGTTCGTGAGCAACAACTAGTGGCCTATTTCGTTTGCGATCCCGGAAGAGAACCGACTGTCAACGAGCTGATTGCTTTCCTGAAGGAACGGCTCCCCGAGTACATGATCCCGACGACGTTTGTGAAACTCGAAGCACTGCCGCTCACACTTAACGGGAAGATAGATCGTGGCGCCCTCGCAGCAGTGACACATGCACCACTTGAACCCGCCACAGCCTTCGTCGCGCCGCGCACGGCCGCAGAAGAAGTCATCGCCGATGTTTGTGCAGAAGTTTTGCAGGTGGAAACGATCGGTGTGTTTGACAACTTCTTCGAGCGCGGCGGTCATTCGCTCTCAGCCACACGCGTAATCTTCCGGCTGCGTGAAGTGTTTCGAGTTGAGTTGCCCTTACGAACGTTGTTCGAGTCGCCGACAGTAATGGGGTTGGTGGAGGCGCTTGCGCGTGAGTGGGGCGACCCCACAGTAGTTGAAGAGATCGCAGACCTTTACCTGAAACTGAAGTACCTGCCTGACGAACAGATTAACGACCTGGCCCACACAGTCCTGTAAACCCTGCAATCCTGTCAAAGGTTTTAAGCGCATCATGCAAGAAACTTTTTCACCTGAAAAACTGAAACTCTTCGACCGTCTGCTAAAGCAGAAAGGCATCGTTACGCCCGGCTATGAAGCAATCTCGCGCAGGGAAAAAGCGGACTTCTACCCGTTGTCGTTCGCGCAGCGGCGCCTGTGGTTCCTGGACCAGTTTGAGCCTGACTCGGCTCTTTACAACATCTCCCTCGCCGTCAGTCTCCGTGGCACACTCGATACAGACGCGTTGGCCCAAAGCTTCAACGAGATTGTTCGTCGTCACGAGATGCTGCGTACAACATTTGCGGTTGTCGGAGAAGAGCCGATGCAGATTATCGCGCCGGATCTTCCCGTGGCACTGTCGCATGTCGATCTCACAAACGGGAACGTCGCGGATGTGAATCGTATCGTTCAAGCAGAAGCCCAAAGACCATTCGATCTGAGCACTGGACCACTCCTGCGTCTTCTCCTGATCAAGGTGACTGATACTGAGCACATTCTCGTGGTGACTATGCACCACATCATCACCGATCGCTGGTCGCTCGGTGTGTTGATTCGTGAGATCAGCGAGTTATACCAGGCGCGCGTGAAAGGCAAGACGCCGGTGTTGGCGGAACTTCCGATCCAGTATGCCGACTACGCGTCGTGGCAGCGGCAGCATCTGAATGAAGAACAGTTACAACGCCAGCTCGAGTATTGGAAAGAGAAGCTGGCAGCAGTCCCGAGCTTGAACTTGCCGTCTGATCACCCTCGTCCAGCACAACAAACGTTTCGTGGCGCAAGTATCGACCTGGAGTTTGACGCCGGGTTGACCGAGGCGTTGAAAGAATTGAGTCGTCGCGAGCAGGTGACGCTGTTTGTGATCCTGTTGAGTGCGTTTCAGGTTCTACTTGCACGCTACAGCAACCAGATGGACATCGCCATCGGTACGCCGGTAGCTGGTCGAACGCGCCCGGAGACAGAGAGTCTCATCGGAGTTTTTGTAAATACGCTCGTCCTGCGCGCGATCGTCGAGCCCGATCTAACGGTACGCGAGCTGTTGACCCGCAACAGGGATCTCACGCTCGGTGCTTACTCGCATCAAGACATTCCATTCGAGAAGCTGGTGGAAGTGTTGCAGCCCGAGCGTGACCTGAGCCGTGCGCCGTTGTTCCAGGCGATGCTCATGTTGCAGAACACGCCGCAAACGAAGATAGAGCTGGAAGGTGTGACGCTGCGCGAGCTCGATAATCCAACCAACAGCACGAAGTTTGATCTGACGTTGATGCTGGCCGAAGAGACTGACGGCCTTCGCGGGAAGCTGGAATACAACACTGACCTTTTCGAGCCTGTAACGATTGCGAGAATGGCAGGTCACTTCGAACACGTGCTCAAGGCGATGATCTCTGTCACTAACGTAATCAGAGACATCGAAATCTTGAGCGCGAGTGAGCGACAGCAACTGCTCACTGATTGGAACGACACGCGACAACTAAAGACGGGACCGCAACTGTTGCACCAGTTGTTCGAAGAGCAAGCCGTGCGCCGGCCCGATGCTGTCGCCGTAGTTTACGAAGATGAACAGTTGAGTTACCGCGAGCTTAACCGCAGAGCAAACCAGCTCGCTCGACGGTTGCGCGCGCTCGGTATCGGACCGGAGATTTGCGCGGGTGTTCTGCTGGAACGTTCGTCAGAGCTCTTGATCGCATTGCTTGGGATCTTGAAGGCGGGCGGCGCGTACCTGCCTTTGGATCCTTCGTATCCTGCGTCGCGGTTGCAGTTCATGTTGCGCGAAGCGCGTTTACTAATCACGCAAAAGTCGCTGCGGCATTTAGCGCCCGAAGAGACCGAAGTCTTCTCGTTAGATCTGGACGCAGTGTGCTGCGAGAGCTATGACGAGCTTTCATCCGAGGTTCGCGATGACGGTTTGGCCTACGTGCTTTTCACGTCCGGGTCAACGGGCCAGCCGAAGGGTGTGGGAGTTACGCACGGTGCGGTAGTGAACTTTTTGAATTCGATGAGCAGGGAGCCGGGGCTGGTCGAAGCAGATCGTCTACTTGCCGTGACGCCGTTGATCTTCGATATCGCCGGGCTCGAACTGTTTCTGCCGCTGGCTGTGGGTGCCACTGTCGTGATCGCGAGTCTTGAGACTGCAACTGATGGTGCACGGCTGTGCCGCGAGTTGGAACAGAAAGAAATAACTGCGATGCAGGGCACGCCCGCGACGTGGCGACTATTGCTCGCAGGTGGTTGGGAAGAAACGACGAAGATCAGGATCTTTTGCGGTGGCGAGGCATTGAATACAGAGCTCGCGAGAGAGCTGTCACCGCGGAGCAAAGAGTTTTGGAATCTTTATGGACCAACTGAAACGACTATCTGGTCGCTGATATGGAATGTTGCTCCGGATGCTGAGCAGATTTTGATCGGGCAGCCGATCGCGAACACGGATGTGTACGTGGTTGATGAAGCGCAGCGCGTGTTGCCGGTGGGAGTTTATGGTGAGTTGTGTATCGGTGGTGACGGACTCGCGCGCGGCTATGTGAATCGACCGGAGTTAACGGCCGAACGTTTTGTGCCGCATTCCTACAGCAGCGTCGGTGGCGCACGAGTTTATCGCACTGGAGACGTGGTCCGTTGGAATGCAGAGGGACAACTGGAGTTTCGCGGTCGCGCAGATCATCAGGTGAAGGTGCGCGGGTTTCGCATCGAGTTGGGTGAGATTGAAGCGGCGTTAAGAAGTTGCAGTGGTGTGAAGCAGGCAGTGGTGCTGGCGCGCGAACAGCGGTTGGTCGGGTATGTCGTCAGTGACGGTGCTGTGAGTAGTAGCGAGTTACGCGCACAGTTGAGTGAGAAGCTGCCGCAGTACATGGTGCCCGCAGTGATCGTCGAGTTGGCGGAGTTGCCGCTGACGGCGAATGGGAAGTTGGACCGGAAGGCGCTGCCGGAACCGGAGTTGAGTGGGCGCGAGCAGGAGTTTGTAGGGCCACGCACACCGGTTGAGGAGTTATTGGCAGGCATCTTTGCAGAAGTGCTGAAGCTGGAGCGAGTCGGGCGAGACGAAAACTTCTTCGAGCTGGGCGGACATTCATTGCTGGCGACGCAGGTAGTGTCGCGTGTGCAGTTGGCATTTGTAATCCAGTTACCGCTGCGAACTTTGTTTGAAGCACCGACTGTGGCCTCGTTGGCCCATCGTGTCGATGACGCAAGAACGGCGGGCCGGCGATTGAATGTGCCAACACTGAGACGAATGGAGCGGCGCGGGAGGTTACCGTTGTCGTTTGCGCAGCAGCGCCTGTGGTTCATCGATCAACTCGAGCCGGAGAGCGCAGCCTACAACATTCCGGCAACAGTGCGATTGCGGGGCGCGCTGAATGTCGAGGCGTTGCAGCGCAGCTTCGAAGAGATCGTGAGACGGCACGAAGTGTTGCGCACAACATTTGTAACTGAGGCCGGAGAGTCGCAACAGGTGATCGGCACGAGTTGGAAGGTCGAATTGCCGGTGCTGGATTTGAGTCATCTGCCGGAAGCGGAGCGTGACGTAACCGCGAGGGAGTGGGCGGCACGAGAGGCGTCGCAGCCATTTGTGCTGAGTGAAGGACCACTGCTGCGTTTCGGATTGGCACGGCTGAGCGAAGAGGAACACGTGTTGGCCGTGACGATGCACCACATCATCAGCGACGGCTGGTCGGTGGGCGTGCTGATCAGAGAAGTGAGCGAACTTTATGAGGCGTACAGTCGCGGTGAAGAGTCACCGCTCGCAGAGTTGGCGATGCAATACGGTGACTTCGCGGTCTGGCAGCGTGAGTGGTTGCAAGGCGCAGTGTTGGACCAGCAGTTGAACTACTGGCGCGAGCAGTTGGCTGACTTAGTACCGCTTGAGTTGCCGACGGATCGTGCGCGACCGGCGGTGCCGAGTCATGCAGGAGCGGTGTTGCCCATCAGTTTTGGAGTTGAGTTAGGCAATGAGCTGAAAAGCCTGAGCCGGCGATCGGGAGTAACGCTATTCATGACGCTGCTGGCCGGCTTCGAAGCTTTGTTGGCGCGTTATAGCGGAC
>DASTTS010000639.1:0-7908 GCA_035760085.1 Pyrinomonadaceae bacterium | reverse complement strand
CGGCGTGGCCACGCTGTACTTCGCCGTCAACTGCAACGAGTCAATCACGCGCAGGATCTCGTCGAAATTGCGACCAGTGCTCGCCGGATAAGTAATCATCAACTTTACTTTCTTGTCCGGGCCGATGACGTAAACTGAACGCACGGTGAAAACGTCGCTGATCTCGGGATGGATCATGTCATACAGTTCAGAAATCTTGTGATCCGGATCGGCAATGAGAGGAAAATTGAGCTCAGACCCCTGGGTCTCTTTGATGTCTTCCGCCCAGCGTTTGTGGGAATCCGCGGGGTCGACGCTGAGTCCAATCACTTTCACGCCGCGCTTTTCGAAATCAGGCTTACAGCGCGCGACGTATCCGAGCTCGGTCGTGCAAACGGGGGTGAAATCCTTCGGGTGCGAAAACAGGACTGCCCAGCTATCGCCAATCCATTCGTGGAAGCGAATCGGGCCTTCTGTTGTCTCTGCTGTGAAATCGGGTGCTATATCGCCAAGTCGTAGGGCCATTTGTATCTCCTTCTATTCGGAAAAACCGATTCCCGGTCAAACAGGCCGGGAGTAGGGATGCGGATTAGTTGTCTAGGTGAGCCGTTTTTACAACTTTCGACGGCGTCAAGTCAAACCGTGCGGCGCGGCGTGTTATTCTCCTGAGCAATCATGAAACTTGCACTGAACGGCGCCACCACGATGAGGGCTGACCTTGCTACTGACTTGCAGGCAGCCAGGGCAGCGGGGTTCGATTATCTTGAAATCTGGGCTGCAAAGCTGCGCGCGTTTTTGAAAGAACGATCGACCAGGGAGCTCAAAGATCTCTTCGACGAATCGGGCTTGTCGCCCTTGAGCATCAACTCGATCGAACACATCACATTTCGCGACGCAGCAGCGTATGACTCAATCAAGCGTGAATGCGAAGAGCTAAGCCGCATCGCAGCCGCTGTCGGCTGCCAGTGCATCGTCGTGGTTCCGGGACGTTTACCGAACGGTGGAGTATCGCGCGCGAACGTGATTGCGGAGTCAGTCAAAGTCTTGAACGAGCTATGTGACATCGCCGCCGCACATAACGTTACGCTTGCGTTTGAATTTCTCGGACAGACGGATTGCAGCGTTCCCACGCTCGATCTGGCACACGAGATCGTGCGTGAAGCGAATCGCAAAGATCTGGGCGTCGTGATCGATAGTTTTCACTTCTACGCCGGCAACTCAACGTTCGACATGATCGAGGCTCTCGATCCAAACCTGATCCAGATCTTTCATATCAACGACGCCGAAGATCTCCCGCGCACGCAGCTCGAAGATCGTCACCGTCTGCTGCCCGGTCTCGGAATCCTGCCGTTGCAACAGATGATCGCGGCGTTCCGCAAGATCGGTTATGACAAAGTCGCGAGTGTTGAGATCTTTCGTCCGGAGTACTGGGAACGAGACCCATTCGAGCTGGCGCGTGACGCGCGCGCGGCGGCAGAGCGAGTCATCGCGGCGGAGTGATTGTAGGGGCGGCCCTCCGTGGCCGCCCCGGCACAGAAAGACAATGTGGAAACCTGGGGCGGCCACGGAGGGCCGCCCCTACAGTTGTTACCATCGGAGGTGTGGATGGCTAAGATCAGAATCGGCATCATGGGCGCGGGCTACATCGCCGGAGTTCATGCGAGCGTGCTCGCGCGCGACGAACGCGTTCAACTCTCGGCCGTCTACGATGTTGACACGCAGTGTGCTGAGCGACTCGCCGGAGCACATAACTGCACCGCCGTTGCTACCACACTCGAGCTCCTCGAAAGATGTGACGCCGTCTATATCACTACACCAAACACGCAACACGTTTCACTAGCCATCGCCTCGATCGAAACAGGCAAACACGTCTTTTGCGAAAAGCCACTCGCCACCAATGTCGCCGATGCGGAACGAGTCTTCAAAGAGGCGAGCGACGCACGCGGCGTGTTTCAAGTTGGACACAACCGTCGCTTCGCACCCGTTTACGCGACGCTGAAACAAATGCTCGCCGAAACGCACCCGCCGCATTCAGCGCACGTGAAGATGAATCGCGGCGAATTGCTCAAGCCCAAGTGGACCGGTGATCCATCCGTCACCGGAGGCTTTCTTTACGAGACTCCGATTCACATGTTCGACATGATGCGGTTTTTGTTTGGTGAAGTTGAATCACTGCATGCGGCGGGTTCGACACACGAGTATAAAGAAGTCGATGACTTCTCCGTGCTTTTGCAATTCGCGAGTGGGATGCACGCTACGCTCGCGACGGCGGCTGATGCGAGCTGGTTATTTCCATTCGAGCGCGTGGAGGTGTTTAGCCATCACGCGACGCTCGTAACGCGCGAGATGGAAAGTCTCACCTACACAACGAGCCTCGAAGGTAACCTCACCGAACAGACAATGCAGCAATTGCCACGCGAAGAGAAGTGGGGTTACGTCCAGGAAGATCGCGCGTTCATCGACGCGATCGTTAACCGAACGGAACCGTTGGTAACTGCTTTCGATGGTTTGATGTCAGTTAAATTGGTTGACGCCGTTTACGAATCCGTGCGCTCAAAGAGCCCGGTTACAATCCGTGCCCTGTCCGCGTAATCCGCGGTTTAGTGTTACTATCGACCTACCCGGCCCAGTTCCCTGCAAGTTGTTCCTGTTTCAGATAGTCATGTCTCAAAAGGCCTATTCGCAACGAGAAGCTCCAGCCGCCCGTCCAGTCGAGCTGCACTCCGATCTCTATCGAGAGATCTTCGCGCACTCGAAAGAAGCGATCGCAATCATGGATCCTGACGGTTACTACCTTCAGCAGAACGGCGCGCACTACACTCTGCTCGGCTACGCTGACGACGATCTCGACGGCAAGACTCCCGCGATCTATCTCGGTGAAGAAACTTTCCAGGAGATTTTTAGCGAGCTCGTCCGCGAAGGAGATTACGCGGGCGAGACGATTTGTCGCACCAAGAGCGGTGAAGAAAGAACGATCGAGATGTCGGTGTTCACGATGCGCAGCGGTCTCGGCGAGCCGCAGTGTTACGTCAGCATCAAGCGCGACATCACCGCGCGCAAAAATACCGAAGAGAAGCTGGCCCAACTGCTCGTACGCGAACGTGCGGCTCGCGCCGACGCTGAAAAAGCAAACCGGCTGAAAGATGAGTTTCTAGCGACCCTCTCACACGAGCTGCGCACACCGCTGAACGCCGTGATCGGTTGGTCGCGAATTTTGAAAGCCGGACGTCTCGACAATGAAAGCTCTGTGCACGCGATCGAAGTGATCGAACGAAATGCGTGGGCGCAGAAACAGATCATCGAAGACATTCTCGACGTGTCGCGCGTCATCACTGGAAAACTTCAGCTACATCTTGGACCAGTGGATCTGATCGCGGTTGTGAGTGCTGCGCTCGATGCAGTCAGACCGGCGCTGGAAGCAAAGGACATTCGTATCGAAACGCAGTTTCAGCCGGGTCTGAGAGTGATAGCGGGCGACGCCGATCGTCTGCAACAAGTGATTTGGAACCTTTTGTCGAATGCTTCTAAGTTTACTCCAGTTGGCGGAACGATTGGTGTATGTATCAGCCAGGATGAAACTTACGTGCAGATTTGCGTGCGCGACACTGGACCAGGCATCGCGCCCGAGTTCCTGCCACATGTGTTCGAACGTTTCCGGCAAGCGGATGGATCGACTACACGCACGCACGGCGGACTCGGTCTCGGTCTCGCGATCGTGCGGCACCTCGTCGAGCTGCATGGTGGGATGATTGCCGCGGAGAATGAGACGTCGAGCACGGGTGCGATTTTTACAGTGAAACTGCCGCTGCCGAGTAGTGAGCTCAGTTTGGAGAGTGTCCCGGCGCCGGCGCGGGTCGAACCGGACGTGTCGCGAGTTGATCTGAAAGACGTGCGCATTCTAGTGGTTGAGGATGAGTTGGACGCGCTTGATCTGCTCACGATCGATCTCACTGCGCACGGAGCGAAAGTGAATGGTGCGACGTCGGCAGCGGAGGCCCTCGAACTGCTGCGCACGGAGCGATTCGATCTGATGATTAGCGATATCGGCATGGCCGATACCGATGGTTACAATTTGATCAAGCAGGTGCGACGGCAGAAGGGTGAACAGGGTGAGCACCTTCCGGCGATTGCGCTGACTGCTTATGCGCGCACGCAGGATCGGATTCGCGCGCTCTCGGCAGGCTACAACACGCACGTCGCGAAGCCTGTGGAGATTAAGGAGCTCGTGACGGTGGTTAAGTGCTTGGTCGGGAAGATTGGTTAGAGACAGGATTTACAAGATTGTTCAGGATTTACAGGATAACTTGTCAATCTTGAAAAATCCTGCTAATCCTGTCTAATGCCTGCGCGCTGTTTCTGGGCCAAGACGCCGTTATCTATCGCTTATCACGACGAAGAGTGGGGCGTGCCGCTTCACGATGACGACCGCCTGTTCGAGTTTCTGATACTCGAAGGAGCGCAAGCGGGTCTGAGTTGGGAAACAATTCTCCGCAAGCGCGACAACTACCGCGCGGCTTTCGATCGTTTCAATCCCGCAAAGGTCGCCAAATACGACGAGCGAAAGATCGCTAAGCTACTCGATAACGACGGTATCATCCGCAATCGACTCAAGATCAATTCCGCGGTGACGAACGCTCGCGCGTTTCTCGACGTGCAAAAGGAGTTTGGAAGTTTCGATGAATACGTGTGGCGATTTGTTAACGGCAAGCCGCTGAAGCGCAAGCCCGGCGATCCGATCGTTGCCCGCACGGAGCTCTCCGATGCGCTCAGCAAGGATCTGAGTAAACGTGGGTTCAAGTTTGTCGGATCGACGATCATGTATTCATTCATGCAGGCCGTCGGAATGGTCAACGATCACGACGCCAGTTGTTTTCGTTACCGGCAGATTAAATAACAAGATTTTCTTTGCGCCTTGCGCCTTTGCGTGAGAAATTATGCGACAACTTTTCGCCACTGGAGGTCCCTCAATTTGCGAGTCAAACTTCTGCTTGCTCTGTTCGCTGTTCTTTCAATAACAACGGTTGCGGTCGCTCAGAACAACGCCGCCGCGCTCGCCAGTCTCCCTGAAGCCGACGCGATCATCTACGTAAGCCCGCAACGCATTCTCAATGAAGCCGCGCCGCGCGTGATCCCGCCCGCCGATCTGGCGAAGATGCGCGAGACGTTTGCCGAAATAAAGAAATCCGCCGGCATCGATCCGTCCACTATCGAATATCTTGTGTTAGCGGTGCGCTTCAACAAGCCCGCAACAGATCTGAGTTTCGTCGCTCCTGATGTGATGGCCGTGTTCGGGGGTGACTTCAGCGCTGATTCGCTGATCTCGCTCGGTCAACTCTACCTGCAAGACAAAGCGCGCGTTGAGAAGTACGAAACGAAGTCGATCATGGTAATGAAAGTTGATCCCATAGCGATCCGGGCCGAGACGACTCCGATACTGAAACCCTACTCGGAAGTCGGCATCGTACCGCTGAGTGCAAACTCTATCGCGATCGGGAACCTGAATTACCTCCGCGCAGCCATTGATGCGGCTGAAGGCAAAGGCCGCATGAGCGCCGCTACGCTCGAGTCGCTGTTGCGCGATCCGAATGTGCTCGCCTCTGCGTCAGGCGCGCCGCTGACTGCGTTTATAAAGAGCATTGGCATGATGGGCCTCGAAAACACCTCGCGCCCGTCGCGCTGCGACACTCCTTTTGGCAACTTCTACGCGGCCATTACAATGACGGGGACCAACTTCAGCCTGCGGGGCGCAATGAACGCCGACAATCCCGACACGGCGAAGATCATTAACAACCTGCTTTCCGGGTTGATAAAAGAGGGCATCAGCGCTGTACCTGACAAACAAGCGCAGATGCTCCTCCAGAACCTGAAAATGTCGGCGCGAGAGAACGAGATCGTTTGGGAAGCTGACATTCCCGAAAAAACCGTCGCGGAGTTCATTCGCACGACGCCGAAAGCTACGCAATCAGTTACTGCACCAGCTCCGAAACCGGTAAAGACGAGAAAGCCGGTGCTGCCAAAGAAGCGGACGACGAGGAAAAATTAAGGAGAAAATGAAGTTATGCGTAAGCGAATTCTGTCATTCTTCGCGCTTTCATTGTTTCTCGTAGTCGCAGTGATTTTTGTGACTTCGATTGATATCGCGGTCACATCGTCGGCGCAGAATGCGAACAGCTCGACGACGACAAACAAGAACCAGAACGACAGCCGCTCGATTTCTCCCCCTGCTAGCGCTGCTCCGCAACAGGATTTCTCCAAGAACACGTGGGAACTGCCTGAGGACGCTGACAAAACGAAGAACCCGACTACGACGTCGGCCGAGTCCATCGCGAAGGGTAAAGAGTTGTACCTCGAGCGCCAGAAGGGCAACTGCATTTTTTGTCACGGAGAGACTGGCGCGGGCAATGAAGCGAATCTGCCGCGACTCCGTCGCAAACCCGCTGATTTGACGAACAAGGAACGGATGACGGCGATGACCGACGGCGAGGTCTTCTGGAAGATCACGAAAGGGATTCAGGGGATCATGCCGGCGGGTGAGAAACGCATGACCGAGGAAGAACGATGGCACGTCGTGAATTACGTGCGAACACTCGCGAAAGACAAGCAATAATTTTAACCGCGGATTTTCGCGAATGAACGCAGATCAGCGTTTATCCGCGGGAATCCGCGGTTAAAAAAACCGTTCGGCATAGCCCCGGATTTCTTTCAACGAGCTCTCCGCCAAAATTCTAAACAGCTTCACCTCACACTCAGCGGGAATACGCGGGGCCATCAGCGAATCCGTGATCACGAACGCCGCCGATCGCAATCCCTTCTCCCAATTGCGTTCACGCGCGTCACGAAAACTCAACGCATCAGCATCGAGCCCCGCCGCCACGAGCATCGTCCTGGCCCAACGCAAAAACTCCGGCCAACGCGAAACGACCGCCACGAGCGCGTCGCGCGGCGGCCTCGTCTGCCCTCGCATCCTTTCCACCACCGAAGCAGAGTGCAACACCAGCACATCAGTCTCGGGCTTGATCCGCTCCGCGAACGGCTCCATGTGTCCATAAAGCACGACCGGCACTGCTCCCGTCAGCGCGCCATCGACCTCGTTTGGTCCAACACCCATGACCTTCACCTTCGTCACCGCTGCGATTTCGGCCACGAGTATCTGGCGCAACTCCGGATCGGGTTCGAGTAAAACAAAATGATCCGGCCTTTGGACGGAAAGCGACCGCTGTATGCCTGTCTGTATTTCCGCGAGTGAGTAACCTTCCTCGCGCAGATTTCTGAAGAAGCGCGCGATGAGCTGATCGAGCGCGTGCCCGTCCTCGATCGGCTCGTCATTTCGTGCGCGCACGTAAACGCCGCTGCCCTTGCGAAACTCGACCCAGCCGCGCCGCGCGAGCTCGCGATACGCGGAGCTGACGGTGTTAGCGTGTATGTCGTAGCGTCGCGCGAGATCGCGTGTGCTCGGCAGACGCTCCGCGACTTTGAGATCGTTGCTGACAATGCCGAGAACGATCTGCGTCACGAGTTGTTCGCGGATCGGGACTTCGCTGTTTTTGGAGATCCAGAGGCGCATGGGGGAAACCTCCGCTACCGTACACGGCGTGTTCAAGATATCATGAGACACATGCATTCGGCGTCGTATTTAACACTGCTGGAACAGGGCAAGCTCGAAGCGCGGGTCGAGGAGCTCGAGCGCCTGCTGGAGCGCTGCACCGTCGGCCCGCGCGACTGCCTCAATAATCGTCTGAACAACGAAATCGCCGCGTGTTATTCGGGGCGACTGCCGATCGTTTCGTCTTACACGCCGCACTTCGGCGAAGAGCCGCCACTCGTCGGAACAAAAGGCGCCGGGAATGTCTTTTTCGGCAACTGTAATCTTCGTTGTGTTTATTGTCAGAACTACCAGATCTCACAAACGCACAAGCAACAGATCAAGAA
>DASTTS010000638.1:0-8343 GCA_035760085.1 Pyrinomonadaceae bacterium | reverse complement strand
GACAACAACAAAGACATCGAAGTCGCGCGTCAGAATGTGCGTATCGCTGAATTTGATTACCGCGGCGCGCAGGGTCTTTACGATCCGCACTTCACAACGCAGGCTTTTTACGAGCGCATCGAGAGTCCGATTTCGAGCTTCCTGGCCGGAGGCCAGAACGGCTCGACGATTCAGAGCGATTACACCGCGACGGCACGTCTTGACGGACAAACGCCATTTCTCGGCGGCAATTATCGTCTCGACTTCTCGTCAGTAAAGCTGAACACGAACAACCAGTTCACCGCGCTCAATCCGCAGTATCCGACACAGCTGACGTTCAGTTACACGCAGCCATTGTGGCGCGGGCTCAGGATCGATCAGAGTCGCCGGCAGATTCAGATCGCTCGCAAAAACCTTTCGTTAACCGACGCACAGTTTCGGCAGCGCGCGATCGACACGATCACAAACGTGCAGCGTGCTTACTGGGATCTCGTCTTTGCATTGCGCAGTTTGCAAGTACAACGCGACGCAGTTTCAGTTGCACGCACGCAGCTCGCACACAACAAACGTCTGGTAAACGAAGGACAACTGGCGCCGATCGACGTCGTTGCTGCTGAAGCGCAGATCTCTACTTACGAGCAGCGCGTGTTTGGTGCGATCGAGGAAGTCTCGCGCGCGGAGAATAATCTGAAGAACATGATCGCGAAGGATCAGAAAGCCACTCTTTGGTCCGAGTCGATCGTGCCGACCGATCCGGTGGATCTCGCCGTGCCGGAAGTTTCGCTTCCTGACGCGTTGAAGACGGCGATGGAGAACCGGCCGGAGTTGCAACAGTCGGACGTGCAGAAGGAGATCAACCAGATCGATCAGCGGTTCTTTAAAGATCAGACGAAGCCGGCGATCGATCTCGTCGGGACTTACGGTGTCACGGGTTTGGCTGGTTCGGTCAGCAGCAACATCGTGAATCCCTTGACTCAATCGAGCTTGCTGCAGCGCCAGCGGATCGACGAACTTTCCGCGCTGGCTGGTTTGGATCCGTTACCGGTGATTCCACCGCAGCAGTTCTCACAGGAGTTGCTCGGCGGTTACGGGCAGTCGATACAAAACCTGCTGGCGAATCGCTACGGCACTGCGCGAATCGGTGTGCAGATCAGTTTGCCGTTGCGCAATCGCACTGCGGAGGCGAACCTCGGCCGTTCGCTTGTTGAAGGCGAGCGCATCGGCACGCAGCGCGAGCAGCTCGAGCAAACAATTCAAGTTGATGTTCGTAATGCATTGCAGTCGGTGCGAAGCTCGGAAGCTCGTTTGCGTGCGGCGGTGGCGACGCGTGAAGCTAACGAACAGCAGTTTGCGAGTGAGCAGAGGAAGCTGGATGCAGGACAGTCAACCACGTTTCTCGTGCTCGAACGACAAACAGCTTTGACTGAATCACGTGGTTTGGAATTGAAGGCGCAAACAGATCTGAACAAGGCGATTGCAGACTTACAACGAGCAACGGGCAATGCGTTGAGTGTGAATAGTATCGTCGTGCGAGTGCGCTAACAGGTTTCCCCGTGCGGCTGCACCAGAGTCACGACGGAGCGGTGGGTTTCAGGGGGCGAAACCCACCGCGTTCTTTTTTAAAGAATTGCTTCGACGACTTTAAAGGCGACGACGAGCGCTACCAGAGCGCCGACGGAAGCGATTAAATACCACGCTGGCAGCTTTGTTTGACAAGCCGGGCAGCGAGTTCGCGTCGGGGTCACGACCCTCTCGCAGTTACGACAATTCATTCGAAAATATTTCAGCCGCTAAGAATCACATAATACACAAAAATGGATCTTGCTTCAGTTTTGTGTTTTTGTGCTTTTTTGTGGACCCATTCTAACATTGGTCCACAGCGGCCAGTGATCGGAAACTTCAACTTCTCGATCGATTCCAAAAGTAGCAGCTTCGAGTCCGCGTAGCCAAACCCAGTCAAGCTTCAACTCGATCGGCACAAACAAAACTTTTCTTCTAAACGTCGAGTTACCTCCAAATGGGGTTTTTAGCCCCGCATTGGAAAAAAGTTTTGTGACTTTGCCGTCGACGTTTGGCTCCCAGGTGTTGAAGTCGCCCATGATGATCGCAGGCATGTCGGCAGGAAAATGGGACAGGTCGTCGAGCACGGCTTTGTACTGCTCCAGTTTTTTACCGATTTTGATGCGCGTTTCGGCGTGCGCGGAATAAACACGCCAGCGGTGGTTGGGAATCTCGACAGTAGCGCCGAGAGCGACGCGACGGCGCTCGCCGGGACCAGGATGCGGCAACACGATCCTTTGCACGTCAGATAACGGATAGACACTCAAGATCGCGACACCGGTCTCCTCTTCATCCTTTGGCTTGGCCGCTGGGGGCGCAGCCCAGGCGTAATACATGCCCAATGCGTCAGCGATGACCTTCGCGGTGTTGTTGTGGCCGGTGCGTTTCTTGTGTCGATCGACTTCCTGTAAAGCGAGAATCGACGCACAGCCAATCTCAGGATCTTCCTGTAGCAACTTGATCAGAGTTTTGAGATCGTCGCCGCTGCGCCAGCGGATGTTGTAGGAGATGACTTTGATCTCGGTTGGTGGATTAGTTGGCTGCCGGAGGGTCGTGCCTTGTCCGGATTCGAGCAGGGGCGTGTCGGAGTGGGGGAAGAATACGAACAACAAAACTATTAGTAGCTGCATATCGAGAACCTCGGAGAAGATTTCTCGCGCAAAGGCGCAAAGGAAGACGCAAAGAAAGCTGCTTGGAGCCCGGCAGGCTTTGCGCCTTTGCGCCTTTGCGCGAGAAATCTTCCTAAACCTCTAACACTAACCCATCCTTTGCCTCGATTGTCTTCCCGGACCACAACGCGCGCGCCTCGGCAGCCAGATCGATGCCGTCCCACTGCGCGTAAAGATGCGTCAACACCAGTTTTTCAGGAGCGCCGTCGTGGGCCACGCGCATTGCGTCCGCGAGCTCGAGATGTTTTTGCACAGTTTTGTTTCTTCTGTAAGAACATTCCATCAGCAGCAACGCGGCATCTTTTGCGAACAGCCCCAAATCTTCCGAAAAACCCGTGTCAGAAGTATAGACAAACAGTTGCGAGTCATCGTCTTTCAAACGCAGGGCCAGACTCTCGTGTGTGTGCGGCGTTGAGAGTGTCGTCGCGCTGACGCCGGGCAGGATCTCGAAATCTTCACCCGGACCAACCTCAACAATTTCGATCGAGAACGCTTGTTCAAACAAACGATAGTTATTCGAATCGTTTACAGCGTCGACGATCTGGCGCAATCCTGCTGGACCATAGATACGCAACGGCTTGGTACGGTTTTGCGTTTGCGGCGCCCATTTCAAACCAAAAAGAAAAGGCGTCAGCCCGCCGAGATGATCGAGATGAAAATGACTGATCCAGATCGCGTCGAGATTAGGCCAGTCGAGTTGTTCCCCGGCCATGCGGTGTGGCGCGTCCGGGCCGCAGTCGAGCAGGAGTGTGCCTTTCGACGTTTCGAGCCAGTGCGAAGGTGTTGCGCGTTGCGGGTGTGGTACTGAAGTGCCCGAGCCAAGGATCGTTAGTTTCATGTGCGCATTTTAAGCTAAACTCCGGTCATGAGTCCGACGGAGACCCAGCTCGATGTGCTCGCGGTTTTCTCGCATCCTGATGACGCCGAGTTGTCGGTTGCAGGAACGCTGCTGAAGTTGAAATCACTCGGATATCGCACGGGTGTTTGCGATATGACGCGTGGTGAGATGGGAACGCGCGGCACTCCCGAGATTCGCGCGAAGGAAGCGCTTGACGCCGCGCGCATCATGAAGCTGGACGTGCGTTTGAATCTCGATCAGCCGGACGGGCACGTTTGGCCGACTGAAGTGGCGCGCACCGCGTTCGTGCGCACGCTTCGCACATACAAGCCGAAAGTTTTAATCACAACGCACGAAGACGATCCGCATCCCGATCACGCGAACACGTCGATCATCGTAAGACAGGCGGCGCGACTCGCGACGATGAAGCGCTACGATGAGGAGTCGGGGCTCGCGCCGGTGCCGATGCCTGCGATCATGCACTCGCTTTTCTCGCGGCGGATTGTGCCGTCGTTTGTGGTTGATGTGTCGCCGTTTGTGGATGAGAAGATGAGCGCGATCGGGGCGTACGGCTCGCAGTTCTATAACGCTGATTCGAAGGAACCGGCGACGCGCATCAGCCAGCGTGGATTTTTAAGTGAGATTGAATATCGGATGAGATATTTCGGATCGCTGATCGGCGTCGAGGCCGGCGAGCCCTTTTACGTCCGTGAAGCGCTGAACGTCGACGACCCCCTGGCCCTACTGACACGCCCGATGAATATTTATTCCTGATAATCCTGTAAATCTTGAAATCCTGTAAGACGACTTTTTCGTCACCTCAGTCGTTTACAGGATTTCAAGATTCACAGAATTTACAAGATTATTTTTTCTTCGGTTCGAGGATTGCCCTCGCGATCGCGATGGTCGCCACGGCTCTCGGGCCTTCACCCTGGAATCCTCGCGCGAGCTCCACTGCTCGATCGTAATCCTGTAGCGCCAAATCCTTAAAGATCCCCTCGAGATCGAAATCAGGCACATCGTCCTGACGCACTGACGACTGCCCCTTGCTCTGAAACTTCAACACGATCTCGCCATCTTCGCCCGTAAACCCTTCCGCAGAGTTCGCCGCCTTAACGGCGTCAAACGTCGCATCCCACATACGTACCGGATCGATTAGCTTCAGCGCATTTGCAATCGCCACTAACGCCCGCGGCAAATTAGGATCAGACACATCAATTCGTCGTGCTTCGGTGGCCGCTTCGTCCGCAACTTCTGTCGCTTTATCTTTATCAGTCTTGGCGAGGAGTTTGGCGGTCTGACTGAGCGCCCACGATTTTTGAATCTGAGTTAAGTCGCCTTTATGGGCCATCTCTAAAGCCTGGTCGGGCATTTTCTTCTCGACGAAATAAATTGCGAGTGACGCATCGACATAAGCCTGTAGCTGTTTGCGCACTTCTGTATCTTCAACTTTGCTTGCGAACTCACGCGCGCGCATGTCTCCTGTGCGAACAAACAGGTTAACCAACTGGATGTAAATTGTGTCGCGCTCGGCCGACGTCTTCGCGCGCTCGAGTCGCTCAAGTAGCGCTTGCTCACGATCGGCAACCAGCCTTTCGGCCCTCAACCCCCGGTTCAATTGATCTTCATCGTAGCGACGGGCACTGTCGGAAACGATCGCATTCAAAGCGCTCATGTGACCACGCAGAGACTCGACCATTGCCGGCGGCGCCGATTGTTCGAAAAACGGCAACAGGCGTTTTATGACCAGATACTTCCCGTCGAGACCCGACGTGCTTTGATCCGGTTGTCCCGGGGCCGGCAACGGCCTCAAGAGGATCGCCGCTGCTGTCTGGAAAAATGCATTTCTCAACTCGGGCGAGACTTGCGCAGGCGTGATTGTTGAAGACGACTGCGAGCTTGACGTGCCGGTGCCACTAAAGACCATGTAAAGGTGCGGCGTAAAGATGTATGACGAAAGCAACGAGACTGTGTTGGCATCAGCTTGCGGATTGTTCATTGTGCTGGCAAGCAACGCGCCGTAACGAGCGTCCGCGACAGTCGCGTTTTTCTCGCGTAACAGGGTGAGGAAATTCATGCTTTCCATCGTCACGAGGGCGAGCACCGGCTCAGCGAATTGCAGGGCGCGCTCCATGTCGCCGCTCTGAATTAATTCTCTTGCCACGGAAAGACGTTGGTTCATCGCCTCGGTGAGGTTGTTCGGGTTTGGTTTTTCGGTGGCAGAGGTTGCGGCCTCGAGTTTTTGAATTCTCAGCTTCTCCAGAAACTCTTCACCGAGAGCTCGATCGTGTCGCGCCGCCAACCGCAACACTTCACGACGTACGTTGGGCGGAGTATTGATCGCGTAACCACCGCCTGTGCGACTCTTTTGAATACGAATCTCTTCCTGGAGTTTTTTATCGCTTTCGAGATCAGCGACTTCGGCAGCGTCCCACGCTTTGCGAAAGAGCAGTCGACCTTGTTCGGCGTCGACTGTCCAGAGTGCGTCAGCGATGCGGGCGAGGGATCGGGCGCGCAGTGTTTCGTCGCGGAAGGTTCGCGCATCGCTCGAGAGTGCAACGAGTAGCGAGCGCGCCTTTACGCGCCGCTCCCTTTGCGCGAGCTCTTCTTCAGTCATCGCAGCAGACTTCGGCGTCTTCGCAGGCGGCACCGGCTTTGTATCGGCGGTTTGCGCGTTTGCGCCAGTGACAACGATGAGTAGACAGATGGCGAGGTTGATTTTTCTCATAGTCGTGGAAGTTGGAATTGGACCGGGGCGGCCACGGAGGGCCGCCCCTACAATCAATTCGTTGAAGCTGCTTCTCGTCTTTTCTCTAAGACGGTGCGCGCGATTGCGAGTGTCGCTACCGCGCGAGGCGCTTCGCCCGTGAATGTTTTAGCGAGCTGAATAGCTCGCAGTAGATCGGCACGGGCAAGATGCCTGAAAACCGCCAGCAAGTCAAAATCTTCAGCAGTGCTATTGGTCATCACTACCATCATCTTCGTTCGCAGGACCGAAGAGATGCGGCTGTCTTCACCGGTGTAAGCGTCGGCGCCGTTCGCTGCTTTTACGATTTCGCTGAGAACTTCCCACGCCCGAACCCGATCGACTTCCGCGAGCCCAACCGCAACCGCTGTCAACGCTCGCGCGCGATCCGGATCGCTGCCACTGATGCGACGACTTTCCGCCAGCGCCTCGTCAAGCAGATCAGTTGCGCGTGAACGTTCCTGTGCAACTACGAGCTTCGCTGCACTGGTCAACGCCCATACCTTCTGAATACTCGTGAGATCGCCATTCTTGACGAGTCGAGCGATTTCGGTAACGTCTTTCTTGCGAACTGCGGATTGAAGGAACTGAAAATCTGTATAAGCCTTAACGCTCTTGCGTAAGTCCGTGTTCTCGATCTTATCGACCAGATCTCGTCCGCGCGGATCACCGTCGTCCGAGAATGCGACTGCATAGTCAGCATAAATCGCGTCGCGCTCTTCCGACGTTTTCGCGCGATCGAGTCGCTGCTGCATGCGTTGAGCAGGATCGCCTTCCTCAGAGTCTGGCTGAATGCCGACACTGACAGCACGATTCTCACCTTGCTGCATGTCTGCGGGCACGTACGAAGCCAGCGCAGTCATTTGCGTGCGCAAACCGGGCGCGAGATCGGGAGCGTACTGTTCGAACAACGGCAACAGTCGTTTGATCATCAGGTACTTTCCAGTTTGACCTGATGTGGTGCGATCCTGATCGGGCGCGGCAAGCGGTTGCATCAGGATTTGATATGCGACTTTGAGGAAGTTGTTGCGCAAGTTGGCATCGACTTCGGGCGCAGGCGTCGGGCCTCTTTGCCGGTTTTGATTTGCTCCGCCGTCACGCTCGAATGTCACGTAGAGAAACGGTGTGAGCAGGTACGACGAAAGACCGGAGACGGTGTTGGCGTCTGAGTTTGCATCGCGCGCGGCGCGAGCCAGGAGACTCGTATAAGCGCCGTCGGCGAGTTGTGCGTTCTTCTCGCGGAGTGCGGAAAGAAAGAAGATCACGTCAACGTTGATGGTGTTGAGCGCGGGCGTTGCGAATTCGATTGCGCGTTGTACTTCACCGTCTTCAACGAGACGTCGTGCGAGTTGTAGACGTTGCGAGGCGCCGATACGCGAACCTGGATCGTTGCGACGTTGATCTGTCGCAGCATCGTTTCGAGCTTTCTCGTTCGCTTCGTCGAGTGCTTTGAGAAATTCTTCGCCGAGTTTGCGATCGTGCTTGGCGACGAGTCGCAGGACTTCACTCCGCAGATCTGGACCGCCGCGAACTACGACCGGCTCGCCCGAGGATTCAAGTCGCTTCATTTCTTCGGCGCGTTTCTTCGCGGTTTCGGAGTCAACAATTTCAGCGGCTTCCCAGGCGCGCCGGAAGAGTTCGCGGGCGCGTTCGGGATCGGTGTCCCAGAGTACGTCTGCGGCTCGCGCCTGCACGCGCGCTCGACGTGTTTGATCCTTGAAACTCCGCGCTTCGTCCGCGAGACTGCTGACGAGGGAAATCGCGACGGTGCGTTGTTGCGCGGCTTCGGCGTCAGCGTCTTCGGCTGCGGCTGGCTTGGCCTTTTTTGGTTGTGCGAACGTGCTTGAGGCGCACAGAGCAAGGCAGAGACACGCGATTGCGGCGAAGGGTAGGCGCATAGAACACTCCTGTAGGTCTGAAATGCGGATGGAAGTAACCGGACGGTTCACACGCGCGTGCGGCGGGTAGGTTCCAAAATTAGACAGGATTTACAAGATGTTTCAAGATTTATCCTGAAAAATTTTGTAAATCCTGTCTAAGGTTTTATACGG
>DASTTS010000637.1:0-10005 GCA_035760085.1 Pyrinomonadaceae bacterium | reverse complement strand
GGTCTGTACACGAAGTTCAGCCAGAACGTGCTTGCGGAAGAAACCGATCAGTTCATCGTTTTGAAGAGCGAAGAATTGGCTGGACTGCCACAGTCCCTGCGCGATGCAGCCGCTGCTGCCGCTGAATCGAAGAAACAACCGGTTGGCACGTTTGTGATCATGAACACGCGCTCGTCAATTGACCCGTTTTTGACTTACTCGGATCGTCGCGACCTGCGCGAAAAAGCGTGGCGCATGTTCGTCAATCGCGGAGACAACGGTGGTGAGCACGACAACAACGCGATCATCACCGAGATTCTCCAGTTGCGCGCCGAGCGCGCCAAACTGCTCGGCTATCCGACACACGCACACTGGCGTCTCGAAAACTCGATGGCCAAAACGCCCGAGAAAGCAATGGAGTTGATGGAAGCGGTTTGGAAACCTGCGGTCGCGCGCGTGCACGAGGAAGTTGCTGACATGCAGGCGCTCGCTGACAAAGAAGGCGCGAAGATCAAGATTGAGCCGTGGGACTATCGCTACTACATGGAAAAAGTCCGTAAGGCAAAATACGATTTGGACCAGAACGAAATCAAACCTTATCTCCAACTCGAGAAACTGCGCGAAGGTATCTTCTGGGTCGCCGGAGAGCTCTTCAATTTCAACTTCACGCCGGTGACAAACGTCCCTGTCGCGCACCCTGACATTCGCGTCTGGGAAGTCACCGATAAGACGTCGAAGAAACACATCGGACTCTGGTATTTCGATCCATACGCACGCGCCGGAAAACGCTCGGGCGCGTGGATGAATGCCTACCGCACGCAGGAACGAGTCAACGGCGAGATCACCACGATCGTTTCAAACAACTCGAACTTCGTAAAAGGCAAACCCGGCGAGCCGGTGCTGATCTCGTGGGACGATGCGACCACGATGTTCCACGAGTTTGGACATGCGTTGCACGGTCTGAACTCGAACGTCACGTATCCGTCGCTCTCCGGAACCGCCGTACCACGCGACTACGTCGAGTTTCCGTCGCAACTTCTCGAACACTGGCTCCCGACCCCTGAAGTGCTTCAGAAGTTTGCGCTTCACTACCAGACCGGCAAACCGATTCCGCAGGAGCTCGTCGATAAGATCAAACGTTCTGCCACGTTCAATCAGGGCTTCGCGACGGTGGAATACTTGTCGGCCGCGCTGATCGATATGAAGCTGCATCTGGCCGGGGACAAGAAGATCGATCCTGACGCATTCGAGCGCGAGACTCTCGCACAGCTCGGCATGCCGAAAGAGATCGTGATGCGCCATCGCACACCACAGTTCCTGCACGTCTTTTCGAGTGACGGGTATTCGGCTGGTTACTACAGCTATCTCTGGTCTGACGTGCTGACAGCGGACGCTTTCGGAGCGTTTGTCGAAGGCAAAGGACCGTACGATCGAGCGGTTGCGGAGCGGCTACGAAAGAACGTCTTCTCCGTCGGCAACACGGTCGATCCGGCCGAGGCGTATCGCGCCTTCCGCGGCCGCGATCCAAAGGTCGATGCGCTGATGAAGAAACGCGGCTTCGCCACCAAGAGTTAATCTGTGTTATCTGTGGTTAAAATAATCTAAGGAGCAGGCCTGATGACGGTCTTAAGGTTGCTATCAGCAAGCAACTTATTGAACGTTGTCAGATCCTGACTCAGAACACGATCAAGCCGCTGCCGCAGTCCAGCGAGCTGTTGCTTAAACATCGCCTGCACCTCACGCTGCTGCTTTGTTGGTCCAAAGTCTCCACTAGCCAATCCGCCCGCCAGGTAATTGATCTTAGCCAACAACTTCGGCGGCCAGCGCACCGTATCCTGGCCCTGACCCGTTAGCCTCCGCTGAATCAACTCTTCCTCAATCTCTATCAACTTCTTATCAAGCGCATCGGTGGCAGACCTTGCTGCCGCCGAATCCGTACCGCCACTCAGCGTCCCCATCAGTTTCTCGAGCTGGCTGCGAATAAACTCTATCTGATTGACCATCTGCGCTCCGCTTTCAAGATCCGCTCGCAGCTCGAGCATCATCGTGTGTTGTGTAGTGATCTCGGCTTCAGTCCCACCAGAGTTCGGATCTTTTTTGACGACCAGTGGCTGCCTAAACTCCTGACCACCTACTGAAAGCTTCACCGTGTAGTTGCCAGGCGGCATCAGGAGCGACAGCCGTCCCGCGCCCGGAGCGTTTCGCGTTCCATCCGGTCCAACTTTGATCTCCGGAGCGTACGCCGGACTCGTCCTCATGCGAACCTCCGTCGTCGGTTCGCTTTCGAGGTTCCACGTCACGCGATTCAGCCCAACGTTCTTTGTGCCATTGAGAGTTCTAATCGTCTGCCCCTTCGCATCCTCGATTTTGATTCGCACATCGCCAGACGGCGCCGACTTGAGGTAGTAACTGATCGCGGCTCCATACGGCGGGTTCTGTCCGGCAGACGGATCATCAGACATCGTCACGGGCACTGTGCTCGGTCTGAAGCGATAAGCCGGACGCGGCGCAAAAAGATGTGCGCTCGAATCGCGCACCGTCTGATTCATCTGCTGAACCGGTGTTAAGTCGTCAAGAATCCAGAAGCCACGTCCGTACGTCGCGATCACGAGATCATTGAAATGCTCCTGGATCACCATCCAGTACACTGGCGCGGGCGGTAGATTGCTTTGCAACGGCTCCCACTGCTGACCATCATTGAACGAAACGTAAAGGCCATTTTCCGTACCCACGTAAAGCAGTCCACGGCGCACCGGATCCTCACGAATACAATGCGCATAACTCAACATGCTGCGCGGAATACCTTTAGTGATTGCTTGCCACGTCTTGCCATAGTCTTTCGTCTTGTAGATGAACGGATCACGATTGTTTACCTGGTGGAAATCAACCGTCAGATAAGCAGCGCCCGGTTCATAACGCGAAGGTTCGATGTTGCTGACCGTGCCCCACGGCGGCAGGTTAGGAATGTTTTTTGTGACGTTGGTCCAGTTCTTACCGCCGTCGCGTGTGAGTTGCACGAGTCCGTCGTTGGTGCCGACCCAGATCAGTCCCTTCTCTTTTGGTGATTCCGCGATAGCGAAGATCGTCGAGAAGTACTCAACGCCAATATTGTCGCCCGTCAAACCGCCGGAGAAGCCCTGTTTACTTTTGTCGTTGGTCGTCAGATCCGGGCTGATAACCTGCCAGCTTTGACCGTCGTCAGTTGTTTGGTGAACAACCTGGCTGCCGACGTAAAGCTTCTTGTGATCGTGCGGCGAGATTGTCAACGGAAACGTCCACACAAACCGGTACTTCAAATCCGCTGCGGGCGAGCCATTCGTTTGATCAGGCCACACTTCAACGCGGCGCATCTGGCCGTTACGCAGATCGAAGCGTTCGACAATGCCGCCGATGCTGCCTGAGCCAGAGGCGCTGGACCAGATGATGTTTGGATCGACTGGATCCGGAGTGGACCAACCGCTTTCACCGCCGCCGACTGATTGCCACGCGCTGCGCGGAATCGAGTTTGAACCGATAGTACGACTCGGGCCGCGATACGACGGATCATCCTGCTCGTTGCCGTAGACGTAGTAAGGAATGCGATTGTCGACGGTCACGTGATACATCTGCGCGATCGGAAGTTGAACGCGATACCACGACTGCCCGCGCGTAGTTGAGATTGAAACGCCACCGTCATTAGCGACCGCCATTCGGTTTGCGTTTGTCGGATCGATCCAGATGTCGTGATTGTCACCACCCGGGCTAGCGCCGAGGAGCATCGGTTTTGCTGTTTCGCCGGAGTCGGTTGACTTCGCGAAGCCTGCGGTGAGGTAGTAAGTTTCTTTGTCGTTGTCAGGCGCGACGGCCATGCGAAAGTAGTAGTGCGTGCGGCCGCCAAGGTTTCGATCGTAGCTGATCAGGCGCCAGTTCTCGCCGCCATCATCCGAGCGCCAGAGTTTGCCGCGATCGGTTTCCTTGCCGTTCAGAGGTACACCGTCGCCTGTCTCGATGAGTGCATAAATGCGTTTCGGGTTGCTGGGTGAAATTGCGGGGATGATCTTTCCGGTCATGCGCGTCGGCAGACCATTGCCCGAAAGTCGTTTCCACGTAACGCCGCCATCAGTAGATTTGAAAAGACCGCTGCCCGGTCCGCCACTCTCACGACCCCAGGTGCGAATCTCGAGTGGCCACATGCCGGCAAATAGAGTTTTCGGATCTTTTGGATCCATCTCGAGATGAGCGCATCCACTGTTCTCGTCAGTAAACAGCACGCGTTCCCATGTCTTACCGCCGTCCGTAGTTCGAAACACGCCACGTTCCTGTTGCGGTCCATAAGCATGTCCGAGGGCACCGACGAGAACGATATTCGGGTTTTTTGGATCGATAACCACACGACTGATCCGGCCCGTCTTTTCCAGTCCCATCAACGTCCACGTCTTGCCGGCGTCGGTTGATTTATAAACGCCCTGTCCAACCGAAATGTGGCTGCGTATCCATGGCTCGCCTGTTCCTGCCCAGACGATGTTCGGATCGCTCGGAGCAATCGCGAGCGCGCCGATGGAGGAAACGGGTTGACTATCGAAGATTGGTTCCCAGTGAGCACCGCCATCGATCGTTTTCCAGATACCGCCCGACGCGGCGCCAACGTAGTAGATGTTTGGCTGGCCCGGAATGCCGGCGACTGAAGTGAGACGGTTGCCGGTCGGTCCGATATGCCGGTAGCGCAGTGCGCCCAGCACATCTTTGCGCGTCTCTTGCGCAGCTACTGAAATGATCGAAAGGAAAATCGCAAACAGCGAGACTAATACGACGGAGGGCTTTCGCATGGGATCTTCTCCTTTGAGTTGCCACAAATAGACACGGAAAGCAGAACGACGAAACCGTCGCCTGCTTCCCTGCCTTTCGTTAGACCTTTTGTGCTTTTTCGCGGCGCGCGTTTAGTTCCGGCGTCCGCCCATTAACCGCAAAATGAAGAAGAAGAGATTGATGAAATCCAGATAAAGTGAAAGCGCGCCGACTACCGCATACGATCCCACGCGACCGTCCGGCAGTGCCACCGCCATGTGTTTCAGACGCTGTGCGTCCCATGCCGTAAGTCCGGTGAACACCAGCACACCCACCACTGAAATCACAAAGTTCAGCATGTCGCTGAACAGGAAAATATTCACGACCGAAGCGATGATGAGGCCAATCAGTCCCATGAACATGAACTGACCGACGCCTGCAAGACTACGCTTCGTCAAAGTGCCAAACACAGCCATCGCGCCAAACATTCCACCGGCAATCACAAACGCCGACACGATCGACGCCCCCGTGTAGACGAGGAAGATGCTTGACGTCGTGACGCCCACGAGGGCCGAGTAAAGCAGGAACAGCATCGCGGCCGTCGCCGGCGCCATTTTGTCCACGCGCACGGACAGGTAGAGCACGAGACCGAGTTGCGCAAAAACCATTATCCAAAAGAGGCCGCGGTTCAGAATCAGTGTCTCAATCAACCCCGGCGAGGATGCCACTGCCACGGCAGTTCCGGCCGTCACCAGCAACCCCAGAAACATCCAGCCATAAACTTTGCTCAAAAACGCGGTGACGCGCACATCGCGGACATCCGCCGGAACATACGAAGCTTGATTCCAACTCATTTTTATCTCCTTGCCGGCCTCTGCCGGCTGTTTAACGGCCCCAGTATAACAAAACCGCATGCTTTAGATGCGCGCTGAGAGTGGTATGATTCCGGTACGTTGTAGCTTTTTGCGGCTAAAAATACGGAGGGATCAATGATCACTAAAAGCCTTTTGGTCGTCGTTACAGTGTTGCTGCTTGCGAGCCCGGCGTTGAGCCAGTTTGCGCCCCAGAATCGTCTAACCGACCTTGCCGACCGGCTGTCGCGCGACGCGCAAGATTTTGCAGATTCAAGCTACGGCAATTTCAACAACAACCAGCGCGCAGCCCGCAACGACGTTGAAGCGGTGATGCTGGCGCACCAGTTTGCCGGCGCGTCGCGGATTTTCTATCGCATGACGGTTGACCGGCGACGCAACCAGGATCTGCGCGAGGCGTTTGACCTGCTTCAGAACCTCGCGCGCTCGGTTGAACGTTACAATGTCCAGCAGAGCAACTGGTACAACATTCAACGTCTGTTGACTGATATATCGCGAGAGGTGAGTTATGGCGGCGGCCGTGGCGACCAGTATCCCGACACCGGCAACCGCAGCGGGCGCATGTCGTGGCGTGGCCGTGTTGACGATGATGTGCGCATCAGGATTCGTGGCGGATCTGCTGACGTTGAGACAATCGGCGGCAGTGCGTATAACGATGCGCAGTCCAATTTCACTAACTCGCTTCCGAATCGACGTGTCACGGTGAGATTGACTGAAAAGCGCGGTCGCGGTGAGGTCTTTATCGAGCAGCAACCCACACGTGAAAACGATTTCACGACAATCGTTCGGATTAAAGATCCAAGGGGCGGCGCCTCGGATTACGCGTTTACGATCGAGTGGTGAGCCGCGTTTGCGCGTTCATCCGCGGTTGATAAGGATCTCGTCAACAAAAACCCATCCCTCTGCACGAAGGTTCACAGCGCGAATACGAATGTAGCGCGCCTTCTGCGGCGGGATGGATTTGACGAAGTCGCGGATAATCACACCTTCCTGTTTCTCGGAAACATCGTTCGCGATCGTGATGGCAGGACTAAAACTCCTGCCATCCATCGAGACCTCAAACTCGACGCGCGCGGGCATCCAGATCCACGAACCCATATCCTGCAAGAACCCCGCACCAACTCGCGAAACGTCCTGCACGTTTCCGAGATCCAACACAGCAACGAAGTCTTTGCCTTGATATCCCTGCCAACCACCACCGCTCCAGTTCGCAGTGCCGCGAATGCCGTCGATTAGCGCAAAATCGCCACCGCCCGTGTATTGCGAGCTATAGCGTGTCTCCAGCGTGATCTTCCAATCATGAGGAATGCGGTGATACTTCGCGGTTGCAATCTGGCTGCGCCTGCCGTCAGCAGCAATCGCTAATGCTTTCACCGTAGTGTCGGCTTCGATGAAGAATGGTTTCGTGAATCGCTGCGACCTGGCGGACGGTTCGGAGCCATCCGTCGTGTAGTGAAGCTCAACTGGTTTCGTATCGAGCGAAGCTAGTTCGATCTGCATCGGTCCTCGAAATGTCTGTCCCGCGGCTTTGATCACCGGCACCGGCACAATCTGAGGGCCAGCGATACGCGAAACCGGCTCGTTTCCCGTTCCCACGCCCCATCTCATATTCGGTCGCGGCCCCATCACCAGCACAAGCTCGCCACCACGCATTAGATCGTCATGCAAGAGAAACGACTTGTTGTAAGCCTTCCCATTCAACCGCGCTGATAGGACGTAAACATTACGCTCTGAACTGTTCAATGTGCGAACCACAAACGAATGCTCATTCTCCAGCTTGAACCGTATTTCCGGAAACAACGGCGATCCGATCGCATAAACAGTTGAACCGGGCGTCACCGGATAAAACCCCGCCGCACTCAACACATACCACGCCGACATCTGGCCGCAGTCTTCATTGCCAATCAATCCATCAGGCTGTGGGCTGTAGAACTGGTCCATGATCTGTCGCACGCGCGCTTGCGTCTTCCACGGCTGGCCTACGTAGTTGTAAAGGTAGGCCATGTGATGACTCGGCTCGTTTCCATGTGCGTATTGACCGATCAGGCCCGTGATGTCTACCTGTTCGCGTCCAGTGGTTTTACTCTCGGCGGTGAACAACTCATCGAGCTTGCTTGCAAACTGCGCGCGTCCACCCATCATCGCGATCAGACCGCTGACATCGTGCGGCGCAAAGAATGTGTACTGCCACGAGTTTGCTTCGGTAAACGCAAACGTCACCTCGCGCGGATCGAAAGGCTCGATCCAGTTGCCGTTGCTGCGCGGGCGCATAAAGCCGGTCGCGCGATCGAAGACATTCTTGTACGACTGCGCGCGTGCGCTATAACGCTCATAGTCTTCTTTTTTTCCTAGCATCCGTGCGACCTGAGCGATACACCAATCGTCATACGCATACTCCAGCACTTTCGAAACTGACTCGCGCTCATCTTCCGTCGAGATAAACCCCTGATCGATGTATGCGCCCAATCCGCGATGCTGCCTCAGCTCAGCGCTCTGCTTCATCGCTTCATACGCGATGTTCAAATCAAAGCGATCAATGCCCTTCGCCACAGCATCGGCGATTACTGACACAGCGTGATATCCGATCATCGTGTCAGTCTCGTTTGCCGCAAGCTCCCAAACGGGCAAGCGACCGCCCTGCTCGTATTGGACCAGGAACGTCTTGATGAAGTGACGCGTGCGTTCGCGATCGATGATGGTATAGAGAGGGTGGGCGGCCCGAAACGTATCCCAAAGCGAGAAGACCGTGTAATTCGAAAAATCCCCGGCGACATGTGTTTTGAAGTCGCGACCACGGTAGCGCCCGTCAACATCCATGAACAGGTTCGGCGCCGTCATCACGTGATAGAGAGACGTGTAGAAGTTGGTTAACTGCGAGACTGTGCCTTCCCGCACGATGATTTTGTTTAGCTCAGCATTCCACGCTGCTTTCGCGTCAGATCTAACTTTGTCGAAATCCCAGTGACTAATCTCACTGCGCAGGTTTTTCAAAGCGCCGTCGATATCAACAGCGGAGATCGCAACTTTCACGAGAACTGGCGCACCCGATCGTGTGTCGAAGCGGAAATAAGTTTGTTTATCTGTACCAGTCGAGCCATGTGCGGTGTAGGGTTGTGAAAATTCAAGCGCAAAGTAGACGATTTGATCTTTCGCCCACGCCTGAGATCTTCTCCAGCCCACCACCATGTTCACACCGACGGTGCGAAAACCGGAGTCGAGGACTTTGTCGCGATGTGCGAGGTCAAGAATGATGTTGGCATCTTGAGTGCCGGGAAACTTGTAACGATGCATGCCCGTACGGGCGGTGGCCGTCAGCTCGACCAATACGTTTTCGTCATCGAGCTTCACTGAATAGTAACCGGGTGAGGCTGTTTCATTTCGATGTTGGAAGCGTCCGGAGTAATTGCGGCCAACTGTAGGTGTCAGGAGGATATCGCCGTAATCGGAGATACCTGTGCCGCTGAGATGTGTGTGGCTGAAGCCGTAAATCTTCGAATCGGAATAGTGATAACCGGAGCAGCCGTCCCAGCCGGTGAGACGTGTGTCAGGGCTTAGTTGGACCATGCCGTACGGGACGATCGCGCCCGGGAACGTATGCCCGTGCCCACCTGTGCCGACGAAGGGATTGACGTACCGCGTGAGATCTTGTTGGGCGTAAATTGTTAGCGGTAAGAAAACAACCAGGCATAGAATGCTTAGCGTTCTCGTAATCTTAGACATGTTTTACAGGATTACAGGATTGACGGGATTTACAAGATATCCTGCCAATCTTGCAAATCATGTAATCCTGTCTAACAGCACTCACGGTCCTGACGCGATGGCATAAATCAGTCGCTCTAATGCTTGCAGATCTCTCAAGTCGAGCACTTCTACCGGTGAGTGGCTGTAGCGCCCGGGCCATGACAAACTCACGTGCAGCACGCCGTAGCGCACGAAATCAGATCCATCAGTCCCGCCATTCGTCGCCCCAACCTGGATCGGTATGGACTGCATTCGCGCGATGTTGAGAATTCGATCGAGCTCAGCGAGCGGCGCGACGGCGGAGTTGTCGAGCCCGCGAATGACGGCACCGCGACCAAGCGGCGCGTGCGCAAACCGCGTCGTCTCAACCGGCGAATCGGAAGAAACAAACGTATCAACACTAAAAACTCTTTTCACCGACGATCCATACTGTTTCGCGAGTGCGATCGCACCCTCGAGTCCCGTCTCCTCGCGCACGGACCACGCGAAGATCACTTTGCGCTTGAGTGTTGCAGGCTGGATTCGTCTTACCGCAAGCACGAGTGCTGTCGAGCCGGCGCGGTCGTCGAGCGCGCGTGCAGTGAAGCGTGTGTTTCCTAAACGTGTTGCGTGCTTGTCGGCAGTAACTGATAGACCAGTGGTGACGCCA
>DASTTS010000636.1:0-2515 GCA_035760085.1 Pyrinomonadaceae bacterium | reverse complement strand
CGGAACCGCAGTGCTTTTGCGCGCGCTCAAACTCCTCGGCGCGAACGCCGGCTTTCACATTCCTCATCGCTTTACCGAAGGTTACGGTATTCAACAGGCCGCACTCGAAAAAGCCGTCGCTGATGGCTACAAACTCGTCGTCAGCATCGACTGCGGCATCCGCGCGCACGAGCCACTCTACTGGGCCCGCGGTAACGGTCTCGACGTGATCATCACCGATCACCACCTGCCCGACGAGAAGGAAGGCGCGCCGCCCGCTTTCGCCGTGCTCAATCCGAACCAGGCTGGCTGCCCGTATCCTGACAAGAATCTCGCCGGTGTCGGTGTCGCTTTCAAACTCGTGCACGCGTTGTACAGAGAGCACGGCCGCGAAGCGCAAGTGCCCGCGTTCATGAAGGTTGTGGCCATTGGAACCGTCGCTGACGTCGCCAAATTAACGGGCGAAAACCGCACGATCGTGGCCATTGGATTGAAGGATCTGGCACGCGTCGCGAATCCCGGTTTGCGTGCGTTGATCAATGTAGCCGGTTGCGGAGACGGCAAGGGCATGACAGCATACGATCTCGGGTTCCGGCTTGGGCCACGGATAAACGCTGCCGGACGCATGGATGCGGCCCGCGCGGTGGTTGAGCTCTTTGATACTCGCGACTCCGACGAAGCACGCCGGCTCGCGAACCATCTCGACGCGCGCAATGAGGAACGCAAGACAGTGCAACAGCAGATCATCGATCTGGCTGTCGCCGAGTTGAAAGATCCGGCGGATTCTTACGTGGCGGTCATTGCGGGCGAAGGATGGCATCGCGGCGTGATCGGAATCGCGGCGTCGAAGATTGCGGAGCGTTTGCATCGACCGTGCGTGGTATTGTCAGTCGATGGAGACATGGCCCACGGCTCGGGCCGCAGTATCGAGGCGTATCATCTGTTGAATGGTTTGACTGCGTGCTCGGATCTGTTTGAAAAGTTTGGCGGCCACTCGCACGCGGCGGGAATCGCGATTAAGGCCGAGCGGATCGCGGAGTTTCGGCGTCGGTTGAATGAACATGCGTCATCGTGTTTGACGGCGGAAGATCTGGAGCCGCAGGTGCAGGTCGATCTTGAGCTTGCGCCGGAAGCAGTGACGTTTGCTTTAGCGCGTGATCTGGAGGCGTTGGAACCATTTGGCGCGGGCAATCCGCGACCGGTTTTTGTGACGAGGAATCTGCGTTGTTTGTCAGAGCCGAACGTGATTAAAGGGCGGCATTTGAAATTGAGATTGGCCGGACCGCAGAACCGGCCTTTAGAAGCAGTTTGGTGGAATTGCATTGAAGGGGAAACGCCGCAGTTGAACGGCAGCATCGAACTCGCCTACACGATTGAGACGAGTCCGTGGAATGGCGATTTTAAGATGCAGTTGAACGTTGTGGACTTAAGAATCATGTAAATCCTGCTACATCTTGAAATCCTGTCTAACATTTTCACAGGATTTCAGGATTTAACAGGATTTACATGATGAAATCATAATGCAGGAAGTAAACCGCAAACGGGCGATCGCGCTGGGGCTGCGCGCGAAGGTGCCGATGATTACGCGCCTCGTCGCGGTTACGCTACTGGTGTCGGGTCTGACGGTGGTTGCGATTTCGTATCTCAAGTTGCGCAATGTTGAGAAGTTCAAAGCGAAGTCGGAGAAGCCGGAGCTCTCGAAGGATGTGACGGGTGTTGTTGAAGGTTACGAGCAGCGCGTCACCACCAAAGAAGGTCGCTTGTGGCTGCTCGTGAAAGCCTCGCGTCAAATCACTTACGCGGACGATCATCACGAGCTCGAAAACATCAGCCTGGCTGTTTACCCGCCTGAAGGTGAAACTCCCGATCAGATCTCGGCGGCCCGCGCCACCTACGTCCCTGAAACTAATCTCATTTCGTTCAACGGCACCGTCAAGATCGAGACAAAGGAAAAACTGAAAGTAAACACTGAGACGCTGGATTTTGATCGGAACAAAGGTGTGGCGCACACAGATTCGCCAGTCTACTTCGAGCGGGAAAACGTTTCCGGCACATCAACCGGCGCAGTACTTGAACAGAAAGACAAACGACTCGAGCTAAAGAAAGATGTGCAGCTAACGATCGCGCCCAGCGAGTCGATGAAATCGTCCGCGCGTTCCAAACCGGTATCGATCAAAGCAGCGCACGGAACGTTCGAACAAAACTCGCTGAAACTCTCGTTTGCGGGTGGCGTGACTGTCGAACAGGAAACCGACGTACTCAGTGGCGATTACTTAACGGCATTCATCACCCAGCAAAGGCGTCTCGAGCGCGCTGAGATCCGTGGCAACTCGTACCTGCGCGTCATCGATCCGGGCCGTGCTGCTGAAGTCCACTCGGCCGACATGGACTTCTTCCTCGACAAGGACCAGCAGCTCGAACGCGCTGTCGCCGCCAACAATGTTTCCGCACGCACGCTTGAAGGTGATTCCGACGTTCAAGTCAGCGGCAGCAACTGGCTCGAAGTACTGTTCCAGGCTAGTAACGATACCAGCCT
>DASTTS010000635.1:0-4527 GCA_035760085.1 Pyrinomonadaceae bacterium | reverse complement strand
TGCACGGTGATCTCACTCGGACTGCTCGCTGCGTTTGGCGTGTCGAGCTGCAACTCAAACGATCCATCATCATCAACGACGACAACGAATCGTCCTGCGGCGACGACTCGACCGGCAGCTTTGGTCTCAATTCCGCGACCTATCCTCGAGGCGGAAAACAAAGCCACCAGCGGTGGACCAATCAAGCTTTCAAACTATTCAGGTAAAGTTTTGCTGGTTAACTTGTGGGCGACGTGGTGTGGTCCATGTCGGATGGAAACTCCAGAGCTCGTCAGACTTCACAAAGAGTTTCAAAGCCGGGGCGTCGAAATGATTGGACTCTCGACTGAAGATCCAGTCGCGTCTGCCGAGAGCGTGAGCGACTTTATCCGCGAGTACGGTGTCGACTACCAGATCGGCTGGGCCACGCGCGAAGTAGCGCAAACGCTGATGCAGGGCCGTACTTCGATCCCACAGAGTTTCGTGATCGCGCGCGACGGGCGCATCCTAAAACGTTTCATCGGTTTCAGGCCTGATCAAACGCCAAACCTCATCAAGCAGGCACTCGAAGAGGCGCTGGCGGAAAAGGGCTGATTATTTGTTATTTGCCTCGTCTTGTTGTCGTAATCCCTCGGCGACTTCTTTCTTAGCCTGGCCTTCGAGTTTTTTCATCTCAGCTTCAGCGCGTTGATCTGCCATATCCATCGGCGCCGGCTCTTCCATCTCGTCCTGCGTTTTAATCTTGTTTTTATCGATACTCATTTTAAGTCTCCCGCTGACCTTTGTTCGCTGATCTAGGCTAGCAGGCGACTCGTTACAGAAGTGCGGGGTTTTAATGACGATTCTGCTGCAAAAAGCTGCGTTCAACCTCGACAATGAGGTCTGCGCGGGAGTAGACTGAAACCGACGATGGTATTGTTTTCGAGCAAAGTGGTGCGACTGCTTCTCGCCATCAGCGTCTCAATCTGGATGGCGGGTGGATGCATGTTTGGTTGCGCTAACACCGCGATCGGCGCCGGGGCTCCGCAAGCAAGCGCGAACGTTATCGAGGCCGGCAGTAGTTGCCACGCAAAGCGTTCGCACGACTGCTGTACGGCGGCGAAACCAAAACCACAGAAGCACGTTGCGAGCAATTTGAAACAGCTTCCTGGCGTGCCGGCTTTCGTTCCGTCTCCGCGCGGGATGATGAATGAGTGCCCGCTGGTGGTGAACTCGACTGCGGTCACTTCGAAAAACAGTTCACACGTGCCGGATCCCGGACGTGGACCAATTGCTGCGTTACCGAGTTTCGAGAAACAGACCGAGCACACGCAACCCAACGTTTTGGCGTCGTCCCTGCCAAATCGTGGTCCAACCCACCTTCGTTGTTGTGTCTTTCTGATCTAGAGATCTGCCTGGAGCTCAATTTCTGGCCGCGTGTTGGTGTGTCTTTTAACCGGCATGCGAAGTATCAATCTCTAGAAACAGGAGAACTACAATGAAACCCCGTAAGAATACTATCCTTATCCTTCTTCTTGGCTTGCTGCTGACGGCATTTGCCGTAGTCTCGGCGCAAACGCCCTCGCAAGGCGATCAAAAGAAAAAGTCTGAGAGTTGTTGTGCCATGGAGTCGTGTTGCAACGACTCATGCGAGATGAAAAAAGATGGCGAGGCAAAAGCCGAAGGCGCCGAATGCAAACACGATTGTTGTGGTGATTCGTGCGACATGTCGAAGCATGACGCGAAGATGAAGCACGACAAAGACGCCAAGGCTGATTGCTGCAACGTCAAGAATAAAAACAAGAACAAGAAGAAGGTTGCGTAAGAAATTAACCGCGGATAACGCGGATTTTAGAAACCGATCAGCGCTGATCCGTAATAAATCCGTGTTATCCGTGGTCCATACACCTGTGAAATACATAATTTTCGTTGCGTTATTAATCGCGCAGGCTACGACTGCCTTCGCGCAACACGAAGGACATCAAATGCCGCCGCCGAAACCTGCGGCGTCGCCGGCGTCATCCCCAGAGTCTCCGCCAGACTCAGGTCACATGGACCACGGCGTGTTTGTCATGCACGACGACCAGATGTTGATTCGTCTCGGCGAAAGTGAGTCGAACCTCGTACCGATGGGACGAATGGGATCGGGCACGTCGTGGCAACCTGATTCGAGTCCGATGCCGATGCTGCACAAGCAATCAGGCGAGTGGCTTTTGATGTTTCATTACAACCTCGTCGCGGGCGTCAATCGCCAGGGTGGACCAAGAGGCGTGACGAAGTTTGAATCAGCAAACTGGTTCATGCCCTCCGCTATCCGGCGGGTTGGCCCGGGCACACTCGAGTTGCGCGGCATGTTCAGCGGCGAGCCGTTCACGTTTCCGCCCGGCGGCTCGCCGTTACTCTTTCAAACCGGTGAAACTTACAAAGGCGAGCCACTGATCGATCGCCAGCATCCACACGATCTCTTCATGGAGCTGAGCGCGAGTTACACAGTCCCGGTTGGAGATCGTGCGAGCTGGTTTGCGTATTTTGGTTATCCCGGCGAGCCGGCGCTTGGACCAAATGCATTCATGCATCGTGCGTCAGCGTCAGAGAACACGTCAGCGCCACTCTCGCATCACTTGCAAGACTCCACGCACATCGCGTTCGGTGTGCTGACGACTGGCTTCACGTATCGCTGGTTCAAACTCGAAGGCTCGATTTTCAACGGACGTGAGCCGGACGAGAATCGTTACGACTTTGAAGCGCACCCCTGGAACTCACGCTCGATCCGGTTGTGGTTCGCGCCGAACAGCAACTGGTCCATGCAAGTAAGTCACGGGTTTTTGCGAAACCCGGAAGCCCTCGAGCCCGGCGACGTGCGTCGCACTACCGCGTCGATTAGCTACAACAAACCATTCGAGCGAGGCAACTGGGCCTCGAGTTTGATCTGGGGCCGCAATCACGAGAATCACGATGGCGAAATTTTCAACCTGAACGGATATGTGGCAGAATCCACGGTGAAGTTTCTCGATCGGAACTATCTCTACACGCGCCTCGAATTGGCCGATAAAAACTCGATACTGCGCGATGCTGATCGCCTCAGTCTCGGCATCACTGATCATCATCCGTCGTTTCGCATCGGAGCTTACACGGCCGGCGGCGCGCGCGATATTTGGAACACTGAAAAAACGTCGGTGGCGATCGGCAGTGACGTGACGTTCTATTCGAAGCCGTCGATCCTTGACCCGATTTACGGACAGAATCCGGTGTCGTGGAAAGTCTTTATCAGAGTAAGACCTGGTCCGATGAATATGAGCTCAATGCATGGTACGCACTGATCACTAAGGAGTAAGTATTAATGAAGAAAAACTGGCTATTAATCGCAGGTGTCGCGTTGCTCGTTGTGGCGGCAGTGTTGATGGTCAACTCGGCCAGCAAACCGCAGGTAACGGCTATCAAGAACGAAGATCGGCCGGCTCCGCAAGTACCGGTTCCGCACGAACATGCACCCAACACCGCGGCGAAAACGGTTCCGGCGCATTTTGAAGTGCCGCCGGCGAAGTCCAGCCTTGGACCAACGCTCGATCCCGGCTCTTTCACTGGCATCACTCGCGATGCGTATCGTGCCGCGCGCGAGATACCGGTGACGCTCGCGCAGTTGCCGTGTTACTGCCACTGCGATCAGGGTTTCGGGCACAAGAGTCTTTACAGTTGCTTCGAAGACGATCACGCGTCGCACTGCGATGTTTGTGTTCGTGAAGCGCTGCTGGCACTGAAGCTCGAGAAGGAACAGAAAATGTCCCCCGCGCAGATACGCGACACCATCGTGGCGCAGTACTCGCATTAACTTGTATAGTATGGTCTAAATTCAAAAATTGGTTGCGCGGAGGATTAGGAATGACGAAGTATGCTTTTATTCTGGCGTTCGCGATCGTAGCAGTGCTGGCTTGCAACCGCGTGAGTGCAGTCACTGACTTTCCGGCAGTGGGAGCGGCGGCGCCGGGTTTCAATCTCACAACAAACGAAGGCAAGCAGGTGAGTCTCAACGACTTCAAGGGCAAATGGGTGGTGCTCTATTTTTATCCGAAGGATTTCACCAGCGGTTGCACGCTCGAAGCTCGTAACTTCCAACGCGATATTGCGAAGTATGAAGCGGCGAACGCCGTGATTCTCGGCGTCAGCGTTGACACAGCGGAATCACACAAGGAGTTCTGCGCCAAGGAGGGATTGAACTTCAAGCTGCTTGCAGACACTGAAGCGAAGGTCTCGGAGCAGTATGGATCCGTGATGGAGTACCAGGGGGCGAAGCTCTCCGCGCGTAATACCTTCCTCATCGATCCGCAAGGGAAGGTTGCGAAGGTATTTGAGAAAGTGAAAGTGGCCGGACACAGTGAAGAAGTGCTGGCCGCAATCGCGAGCCTGCAAAAGCAGTAGCCACAAAAGGCACAAAAAGCACAAAAAGTTAGAGCACTAGTTAGCTGCTGCGAACAGCTAATCGGGAGCTCTAACTTTTTGTGCTTTTTGTGCCTTTTGTGGCTACTTTTTCTTTATCGCGGACACCTTCATTGTGCCGGCGTTGGTCTCGAT
>DASTTS010000634.1:0-13897 GCA_035760085.1 Pyrinomonadaceae bacterium | reverse complement strand
GCCGGCAAAGACGGACCGGTGATAACGACAAACCCCTGGAATCTGAGCGCAGATTTCCTCAATAAAATGGTTGTCACTTACAGTCCCAATCAGATCGTTAACCGTGTGTCAATCATCATCATCAGCAGTCTACTCTTAGCGCTGGTTTACTTCCGGTTCCGAATCGACCCGCACGAAACGACATCGGAGCATTTCACAAAGTTGACACTCTCAGAAGCGCCTCGCACGATTGCCTACGGTGCTCCTTTCGAGTTGCTGAGCGAGGCAGCGCCGGCACGCGAGCTGGTAACACTCCCTAAAGTCAACTCAACCAGAGGACCAGCGGCAACTTTCTTCAAGATAATCGCAGCACTGAGTGTTGAGTTGCGACTGCTTCGAGCTGAACGAGGGCTCATCGTTCTCATTCCCCTCTCGATCTTGCTTTCTTTTTTATCAGTTCCTTTTTCACGAATTGCGCCTGAGATCTCCTACTCCGTCACCTCGGCAACGAACACGGCAAACATGTTGCTAATGTTTTTAGCCTGTGTGATCGTTTTTTACACGGGCGAAGCAATGCATCGCGATCGAGAATTGAGAATTGAGCCGGTTATGTGGTCCATGCCCGCGCCAAACAGTGTCCTGCTGCTTTCAAAATGGCTCGCTATGACGTTATTGGCGTTATTGCTGGTGCTGGTAGGTGGTCTAACAACGATCGCGGTTCAGTTATTGAGAGGCCACACGCCCGTTGATGTCTCAGCGTACTTGATTATTAACAGCGTGGTCGTCGTGCCCGGCATAGTCTTTATGACCGCACTGGTGGTCGCGTTGAATGTGTTGCTGCGGAATAAGTACGTGATGTACGTGGTAGCGGTGGGCACAGGCGCCGGACTCATTTATCTATACAACCTTGGTTATAAGCACTGGAGCTACAACCCGCTGCTGTACCAACTCTGGAACTATCACGATCTCACCAGCGCGACGATCCTCGCACACAGACTCTACTGCCTTGTCCTCGCCGCCGCGTGTCTCTTGCTGGCCCACGTTTTGTTTGAACGGAAGCCTTAAAATCTTGTAAATCCTGTCATCCTGTTAAAGACTGACGTAGTTGTTGACAGGATGACAGGATTTACAAAATTTACATGATTAGTAAGAGTACGCATCATAGGCGGCTCGGGCCAGTTCGGCTATCAACTTTTCCTGGGCGGTATCGGGTAATTTCGAGCCGCTCACCAGGACTGCCATTGCCAGATGACCGCGACCGGAGGGAAGAGTGATGATGCCGACGTCGTTGGTTACTTTCGCGACCCGCGTGACTGGATCAGGTTCGCCGGAGCCGGTTTTGTCGGCGACGAGTGTGCCGCGCGGCAGATCCCCTCGCAGTCGATGCACACCGATTGTTCCTCGCTGCATGGATCCGATTAGCAGATTCTGATGAGCGGGCTGGATGATCTTTCCCTGATGCAGTTGTGCGAGGAGTTTTGCGAGATCTTCCGCCGAGCCGGTGTTTGGATTTTGGCGCGTTTTTACGAACTCGCCGCTCGTTATATGAATGTCGAGATTTTGAAAACCCAGCGAACGCATACGCTCTGTGACTTTGAGTGGACCACCGACAAGTTGGACCAGTTTGTCGGCTGACGTGTTGTCGCTACGTGAAATCGCATAGTCGATGAGCTGCTCGATGCTGACGTCAACCGGCTTTTTCCAGAGCGCAGAATTTCCAGGCGTGCCCTGGACAGTTTCCGTGGGTGTCACATGAATCTTCTGGTCCAGCCGCAGACGGTTTTCTTCTACATCCTTCAAGACGGCAATCGCCAGCGGGAGTTTGAACACACTGTAGAGAGGCAACTGTGAGCTGCCATTGATGGAGATCGTCTTGCCGCTTTCGATATGAACAACGGACAGCCCGACTGTTCCCTGGGCTCCATCGCAGATGATCTTTAGACGTCGCTCTAGTTCTTGCTGGTTTTGAGCAACAGTCGCGATCGGGGAAGGCGATTCATTTGTCTTTATCGATTCAGCCGTGCTTGTGGATTTCGCACACGCTGAAGCAAATGCGGCTACGAGCAGCAACATACAGATCCAGTTAAAACGCATCAGTAAGATCTCCGGACTCGAATTAACTGTAATCTTGTGATCCTGTCAATCAAATAAAAATTCTCCGCCGCAGTAATACGGTGAAGAGTTCAGCAACTTCTCCTTTCGAATGACCTCATAATCGAAAGGATAAGTAAATGAGAAATCAAAGTTTATTCGTGAAAAAGTTGACGACGCTGGCGATGGTGCTCACGGTTTTGGTCGCTACGAATGTCACGCGCGCTGAAGCCGCGCCAACTCCAAGTCTGACGCCGCAGCAGATCGAGGCGGTGATCGAAGACGCATTCGCCGGATTAGTAACGTTCGACGTCCCGCGCGTTATGAATAATTTCGCTGCTGACGCCGTGGTTGAAGATCCGGTTGGGACTCCGCCGTATGTTGGCACACAAGCCATCACGGCATATTTGGAAACGTTCCCGACGCTTTTCAGTCAGATGAAACTCTACTCGCTCGACGTCAAGCCGCGCGGGCAGGAAGCTGCCGTCAAATGGCGGATACGTTTTACGACGAAGACGGGACATGTATTTTTCCTGGAAGGCATCGGCTACTTCAAGTTGAACCAGGAAGGGAAGATCGAGTTGGAGAAAGAGTTCTTCGATCTGGAGTATTTTGTTGAGCAATTGCAGAAGTGAACGTGCTCGCGGTGTAACAGCGAATGCTACGGGCGGTCATGCACCGCCCGTAGCTGTTTAAGAATCATCGCGTTTCAATGAGGGTGCGAGCGCGAGTGAGATAACCGCGTGCAAGATCACCACTGGCCACAGCACCATGCCTCGGAAAGTAGTTGCCATAGCGACCCACGCGAAAAAGATCGTTACCGCGACGTTGAAGACAAAGAGACCCAGCACAGCGTTCCGGTTCGTTCCTGCGAGCTGCGAGGGCAAACACGCGATGCCGAGTCCGATCAGCGCAATCCCCGCAAATCGCGCAAAAACGGAAGCTACCCCGTCAGGAGTTGCCGCGAAAATGAATTGCGACTGGACATTCGTTGCGAGGATGAAACTGACACCAACGATAATTTCTATCCACGCTGCAATCAAAACGGGCAGTGCGATGCCATGTTGTCTTTGCGATCTGCTCCGAACGTAAGCTCCCGATCGTTGATTGATTCTGATAAGCCATAAAGTACTCCTCTCTTAGTTAAGCGTGGTTGAGTTTGCGGGCCACGCTCTCTCCAATTTGAGCCATGAGTGCGCGCGGAAATAGCCGCGAGCTGAATGCGTTCAGACGCACGGAAAGTCTTCCTGGTATAAGAACACGCTTGCCCCGGTCGAACGCGCGCAAAGTTTCTGCAACGATCAGTTTTGGATCGTCCATCTCGTTCGTGTGAGGTCTGGCTTCTTATCCGCGAAGAACCCTGTTGCCACTGGACCAGGACAGACGGCCAGGACACGTAGGCCCGTTGCGACTAACTCTTGAGCAAGTGCTTTACTGAACAAGAGCACGAACGACTTGGACGCGGCGTAGACGTTTGCACCGGGCACCGGCTGGAATCCGGCACTCGACGAGATATTAATTACGCCGCCGTGGTTCCTTGCCACCATTGCCGGAGCGAGGGCGTGTGTGAGCAGGACCACCGCGCGTACATTTACATCGATCTCCTCGATCTGTCGCTCCAGTGGCGTTTCCAGGAATCTCTGAAACACACCGAACCCGGCATTGTGATTAGCAGATCGATATCTATGTGTCTTGTCTTCAGATCTGAGATGAGTTGTTCAACTTCGGTAGCGGAAGCGAGATCCGCCGTCCCACGATCGTGGTAATTAGGAACCAAGAGCCTTGACAGGCCGAAGTCTGCACTGTCTACTGTCTCAAATCGTTGTTCGACAAAATGGACTTTCAGTTGCCCTGGGGGAATTCCTATCTCAACCATTTCGATCAGGGCAGAACGCACTTTAGGAACTCATCGACCTCTTCAACTCGAGCCTCGATGGCAACACCGGTTCAAATTCGTCAAAACCAAATCGGAGCGCTTCGTTATGGCAAACCCACACCATCTCGACATTCTCAAGCAAGGTGTAAACGCGTGGAATCAATGGAGAATGGAAAACATCTTTACAGAGCCTGATCTCACAGATGCTGTGCTGATGCAGGCTGATCTGTTCCAAGCATACCTAGCGGGGGTCAACTTCCATGGAGCAAACCTTAATCAAGCACGTCTCATAAAGGCACATCTGATGGGGGCGGACCTCAGCAACACGGACCTTTGCGACGCAAGGCTCAACGCGGCAAATCTCGAACAAGCAAACCTTACTGAGGCGCAGGCCATAGGTGCGGACTTGTCAGGAGCGAACCTCACTAAGTCTGACCTTTCCAAGGCAAACTTCTCCAACGCCTACTTTACGGAGGCTAACCTTAGAAGGGCAAAACTGCGCGGGACGAACCTCACCAACGCAATACTCCGAAGTGCCAACCTTGACACGGCCATCCTCTTCGAGGCGGACGTGAATGGGGCCGACTTTTATATGGCCCGCCTTCTCAAAGCCTACCTCAACTCTGCGATAAACCTCGCTAAGGCAGATTTTGCGCAGTCCTTCCTCAATCACGTGGACTTAGGCTATGCGCGCCTTGAAGGAGCAAAATTCAGCGGAGCAAGACTTCGCGGTGCCAATCTAAGCTATGCACACCTTTCTCAAGCCGATCTTCGCCAAGCAGACTTCTTTCATGCAAAGTTAAACGGAGCGGATCTACGTGGTGCAAATCTTATGGGCGCTAATCTACTGGAGACAGACCTTAGGGACGCCCGCCTTGAGGGAGCCAAGGTGTACGGGATCTCAGCCTGGAATATCAAGCTCGAGGGCGCAATTCAATCCGACCTTATCATTACGCCTGAAGCTGAATCTACTATTACAGTCGACGAGCTTGAGGTGGCCCAATTTATTTACTTGCTTTTAAAAAATGAGAAGATCAGCAAAGTTATTAATACTATCGGAAAGAAAGGTGTGCTGATACTCGGCCGATTTACTGATCCTGAACGAAAGGCAGTTCTGGAAGCCATGAGGGCAGAACTCCGTAGCAAACAGTATGTGCCAATCGTGTTTGATTTCGAGCGACCCACCGAAAGAGATTTTACAGAGACGATCATGACGCTTGCCGGCATGTGTCTGTTTATTATCGCAGACATTACAAATCCCAAATCAACTCCTCTTGAGCTGCAAGCTACCGTGCCGGATTACATGATTCCTTTTGTACCTATTATTCAGGCTGATGAGGAGCCTTTTGCAATGTTCCGAAATTTGCAAAAGTTCCCATGGGTATTACCGTTAGTCAAATATAGAAACCGCGAGATTCTTTTGGATGTTTTCCAGTTGGGCGTAATTGATCCAGCGTTGAAGAAGCGCAATGATTTAATCGCTGAGAAGGCAGGACAACTCATCTCGGTAGACGCGGAGGAGTTGTTAAAGAAGCATCGAGAGTCTATCTGATTCTAAACACTACCTTGTTACTTTTATTTCCCCGCAACGACACGCTCACGGAAATGTCTCCAACACCCTGAAGCTCATCAGGAAGTTTCACGGTAACCTGATTCAACCAGGGGAAATTCGGAACGAGGCTGACCGACTCAACCGTGAGTGAATAGGTTTTTTGTTGAGAATCCTCAGCCTGGGCCGTGATTGCAGAAACACTTTCCCCGGGCTTTAGTTCAAGATTAACTCCAATAAGTATCAGACGAGTTCTTTGATCAGGAGCGAGAGGATGTTCAGCAACTACCGCAAATGGTTCTTTGGTCAACGTTACTGACTCGAGCGCAACCGCCCTGCCGTTATCAAAGTCGGTGAGAAGCAGCGGAGTACCGCTATTAATAACGAAGGTGACGCTCTTCGACGTGGTTCTGGCGCCTTTGTCATCTGTCGCTGTTGCAGAAACCGTATAACTTCCCGCGGGTAAATTCTGCCACGCGAAGCTGTAAGGGTAAGTAGTTGACGCGCCAATCACATTCCCACCGCTGCTGAATTCGACTGAACTGATCGATCCATCTGCGTCGTCAGCATTCGCTTGCAGCGTGACACTCGCAAGCGAAACGTTTCCGTAAGTGTTGTCTGCGTGTGGAAACGTCATCGAGACTGTGGGCTTGAGATTCTCAGTTCCGGGTTTTTCAGGAGGAGGAATCTCTCTTAGCAGACGTGAATTCCATGGACACCAACCTGGATATGCACTGTCCAGATTCTCCTCGAGGTAACGCATACCCGCGTCGCAGAGCTCAATCGCAAATTCAGAAAAACCGATCGACTTCGGATCGAGATGATAGCTCCACGCGGAATTGTAGTAGACCGGCTGCTTGATGATCGTACCCGCGACGATCTTGCGAGCACCGCTGGCGAGTATGTCTCTTGCTTCCTGGATCCTTTGTGGATCAGTGAGTTTGAAGACAAACGTTTCTGTGCCAGGAGGTTGATCGAAAACAAAATATACTGCCGGCGTAGATTCCTGGCCGCAGATTGGCGCCGCAGTCAGTAAGACCGTCAGAAACAAAAGCAGCAAACGTATGTAAGCTGTGTGCATACGCGAAGTTCTGATGCGTTCCCCCCAGGGAAATGAAATTCTAACTCTGAAGGTCCATCATACCGCAACTTCTAACGGCAAAAAGCTTGACAGGCGAAAGGCTATGCTATCTACTGCCTCAACATCGTTGCGAACGATTCGTTCGACACAGGTCTTTCAGATGACCTGGGCGAACTCTTCCCATCCCAACCTTCCCGCAGAGTCCCTACCGCAATTACTGCACTTCTTCCAATGGAGAAAAAAAATGTCTACTACAGTAATAACGAACCCAGGCGCGCGAGTCACCGGGACGCCGTTGATGGCGCCTTCGTCGAGCACTCAATTCCCCCATGGTATCCCGGCCGTTGCCGTCCCGACCGTTCCTGTCCCTCCTACATCGCCGACCTTGAAGCCGGGCCAATGGATCATGGACCCCAGCGGAGAATTCGTTCTGATCCTTGACGCCGCCCAAGGACTGATCCTTTACCAGGTCGTTGGAAACGGTGATCCCACCACGGGTAAGTTTGAGGGCCTTGCTGTGTGGGGCCCGAATGGGGCCGGTGGCGCTGTCTTTTGCGCTCAGTCAGATGGTAACGCCGTCGTCTACGATAGCAGTTTTCCGGGGCAACTAAATCCAACATGGCATGCGAACAATGGTAGTTCCAGTACACAGTATCTGTTCGTGCAGGAAAACGGGAGCATCGCTTTGGTGAATTATTCAGCAGTATGGGCCAGTCCTCCTGATATCGAATTTAAGTGAGAACCACTCATCGAGAAATAACGCCCGATCACGGCACACCCGACGCTCTTCAACAGGCATTTTATTAATGAGGGGCGCCGGGTAATGCCGGCGTCAGGTTCACGCTCCTTCGACAAATCAACTCACGCCAATCTTTCGCGACTTGGAGTAGTGCCCCAATTTGAAATTCTCTCTGCGTAATCTCTGCGTCCTCTGCGCCTCTGCGGTAAAAAAGAACCGCAAATACAGGTAAACCGCAGAGACGCAGAGAACGCAGAGATTACGCAGAGTTGAATTTAGGGCACCACCCGACTTGGATTGTTTTTGCCGCCCTGAATCCGATCTTGTAGAATTTCTCACACGTACAAGGTCAGTCTCTGAATTTGCTCGCGCATTATACGTTTAATCCGTCTTGAGGTAGGGAACTGTACTTATGACTAATCAGCGCTTCAGAGTGAACACTCCCATGGTCACTCACGAAACTATCGATGGCGAGGCCGTCATCATCAATCTTGATAGCGGAAACTATTACAGCCTCGTGGACGTGGGCTCATTTATCTGGGGGCTCATTGAACAAGGTGCTTCCACGAGCGAACTCCAGAATCTCGTTAGCCAGACCTACCAGGGCGACGTCTCCGACATCGATCAAGGCGTGGAAGACCTGTTGGCCCAGTTGCAACAGGAGAGTCTGATCGTTCCTGTTGACGGTGCGGAATCGTTTAATCAAACCCAGGCATTACCTTCCAACAACGGCCACGAGAAACCGTCGTTCAATCCACCTTCGCTGAATAAGTATTCCGATATGCAGGAACTGTTGTTGCTGGATCCGATTCACGATGTGGACGAGGCGGGTTGGCCCAAACCAAATCCGGATGTTCCGATTCAGAAATGAGATTCTCTCACCGAAAAGTTGTCGAAATTAATAGCTTCCATGCCCCAGGTAGTTTCAGCACAAATTTCTGACAATGAACAAGCGTCCAGATCGGTCGAGTACTTCGAATCCGTCTTCGAGCGGTTTAAGTCGGCCCGGCAGGTAACTGGCGCGATCGAGCGCGGCTACCTCATCGGCGGTTATCGTGTCCGGCTGAGTTTTGCGGGTCCGGCTTTGCTTTCGCTGACAAGGGCGCTCGCACATCTCGCCACCGATGACGACTCGACTCCCGATCTCACCATTTGCGTTTGGGATTCGGAGTCGACGGGCCAACGCATGATTTCGCGTCCATGGCAGGAAGACGATTTCCTCGCGCGCGGAGTGATCCAGGGCTATAACACAGAACGGATTTACACTGCTTTTCAACACGGCTCAGCCGCTGTCAGCGTTCTTGATACGGAACGCAATCTTGCAGTTTTCTGGGCGCCTGACGCACAGCTTCCTTATTGGGAACACGGCTCACCGTTAAGAAGCATTCTTCATTGGTGGCTTTTGAACCGCGGCTTGCAACTGGTCCATGCCGCAGCGGTTGGAAACGCAACCGGTGGAGTTTTGATCGGAGGCAAGGGAGGAAGTGGGAAGTCGACTACGGCGCTGACCTGCCTTCAATCAAATCTTTCTTACGCCGGTGATGATTACACGTTGCTCGGGTTGGATTCCGGCCCGGTGGTCCATAGCCTTTACAACTCTGCAAAACTAAACAGCGATCACATCCAGCGCTTTCCATCGTTACTGCCCAGGATAGCAAACCCGGAAAGGTTAGCAGACGAGAAGGCGCTGCTGTTTGTAAACGAACACTATCCTGCGAAAGTCGCTACGCGATTGCCGGTGCGCGCCATATTGCTACCTCGCGTCACTGGTCTCGTCGAAACGCGTTGGAAACGAGTTTCCGTTGCGATGACCCTCGCGGCGTTGGCGCCCAGTACGATTTTTCAACTTCCTCGCGCTGGAGGTGAGGCTTTGAAGTTCCTTGCTACATTCGCGCGTGGGCTTCCATGCTTCAGTCTCGAGGTGGGCACAGACCTTAGCGCTATTCCCAACGCAATCGAAAGATTACTGGCAGAGATTGATTCAACTGGCTTGCGTGAGGAGGAATAGGTTTTGACTCCTTTAGTCAGCGTAGTCATACCCGTCTTCAACGGCGAACGCTTCTTGCGCGAAGCCGTTCAGAGTGTGTTGGACCAGGGGTATTCGCCGCTTGAAATCATTATTGTCGACGACGGCTCGACAGACGGCACTGCAACCGTGGCCCGGAGTCTTGCGGAAACGGTTCGCTATCTGCACCAGACTAACCAGGGACCAGCAGCCGCACGCAACCGTGGCATCGAGCACGCGCAAGGTGAGCTGATTGCTTTCGCAGATGCTGACGACTTATGGCCCACCTCCAAACTCGAGTTGCAACTTCCATATCTGATTAAAGATCCGGGCGTTGAAGTCGTGATGGGGCGAATTCAGCAAGTGCTTTTGTCAGAAACAGTCAACGGGCAAACTCGTGCGCAGGAGTTTGGTGAACCTGCGTTCTCGGTGAACTTAGGATGCGCTGTCATAAGAAAGAGGGTTTTTGATCGCGTGGGATTGTTCGATGAAACGATGCGTTACAGCGAGGATGTTGACTGGTTCATGCGCGCAAGGGAAGCAGGCGCAACAATCATGACGATCGATGCAGTTACGTTGTTCTATCGCCAACACGATCAAAATATGACGCGGGGCAAAAGCACAGCGGAGCTCAATATTTTGAAGACGCTAAAGAGATCCCTGGATCGTCGCAGAGAGCAGGCGGGAGTTGCCACGGCACTGCCAAACTTTAAGACACCAGCGTCAAACGAGGACTAGAACGAATGACTGAGGAACAGCCGCTGGTCAGTGTAATCATTCCGGTTTACAACGGTGCCCGTCACCTTCGTGCGGCGCTGGAGAGTGTTTTTGCGCAAACGTATCGTCCGATTGAGGTGATCGTTGTCGATGATGGCTCAGCGGACGATAGCGGTGTTATCGCGCAAAGCTTTCCTGAGGTGCGTTACATACGTCAGGCAAATCAGGGTGTCGCAGCGGCGCGCAACAATGCGATCGCAGTGGCCGGGGGAGAGTTTTTCGCGTTTCTGGATCAGGACGATGTCTGGACTCCCGAGAAACTCAGACTTCAGATTGGTCATCTTCTGAGTAATCCCGATCTGGGTTACACGCTCACTCAGCAAAAGTTCTTTATTGAGCCAGGCGGAAAGTTACCGGCGTGGTTTAGGAAGGAACTTTTCGATTCGGTTCACACCGGTTGGGTGCTCGGTACTTTAGTTGTTCGACGAACAACGTTTGAGAAGATCGGTAATTTCGCTACCGGCTATTCTGCGGCGAATGATAGTGACTGGTTCTTCCGCGCGAAAGCCGCCGAAATACCGATGGCCGTCGTGCCTGAATTGCTCCTGCTCAAGAGAATTCACGAGGCGAACGAATCCGCTCGCGCAAAGGAGGTTCTGTCGGAATTGCGAAAGGTAGTTAAGAGCTCGCTCGACCGGCAGCGCAGCCAATGAAAGATCAACTGGTTAGCGTAATCATTCCCGTCTATAACTACGAGCGCTATCTCGCTGAAGCGATTGAGAGTGTACTCAACCAAACACACCGGCAGCTTGAAGTGATCGTCGTCGATGATGGGTCAACTGATCGGAGTGGGGAAGTAGCAAAGAGCTTCGCCGATCGTGGCGTGCAGTATTGCCGGCAGGTTCATGCCGGAATTGGACCAACGCGAAACAAGGGAGTTGAGTTGGCCCGGGGAGAGTTTCTAGCTTTTCTCGACGCGGACGATCGCTGGCCGCTCGAGAAAATTGAGCGACAACTCAACGCATTCGAAAGTGATCAGACGCTGGAAATGGTTTTTGGATACGCGCTGCAACTTCAGAATGGTCCAGAGTGGGAAGCCGGAGTTAAGGATTACAAACCTTCTGTAGCCGGCATGGTTCCGGGAATGGTGCCGGGCACGATGCTCGTCAAACGAGACACTTTCGTTCGCGTTGGATTATTCAAGGGCGGTTTGAAAGTGGGAGAGTTTATTGACTGGTACTCACGTGCGGTGGAATTAAACGTCCGCTCGCTCATCCTGCCGGAACTGTTACTTTGGCGCCGAATTCACGATTCCAATCAGGGTGTCCGCGAGCGACAGTCCGTCAGTGATTATGCTCGAGTGCTGAAGGCTAAACTTGATCGAGCTCGATCTTAGCCCACAAAAAGCACAAAAAATGATTACGGGTTGCAAAGAAAGATCGAGTGCCGCGGTCGAGTGGGATGTGTTGCTTAGAGATCGGATGTTGCCCTACTGGCACAAGACTGTTAGCTCTCACGGCGGTTACCAGGTTTACGATCCGGGTGATCGCTCGTGGCGTGCGCAGATTAAATCAATGATCAAGGGTGGAAACGAGCGTAGTCAGAACGAGAGCTTGCGCGGTTTGATTTCGCAGTCACGATTGATCTGGGTTTTCTCTCATGCGCACATTCTCGGGTATGGCACTGCACGGCATGACTACCTGAAGGCTGCTGCACATGGTTACTCCTATCTGATCGAAACAATGCTCGACCGTGAGTATGGCGGCTTCTACTGGAAGACTGATGTTAACCGCGGCGTGATCGAGGCGCACAAAATTCTCTACGGTCAGGCGATGGCCATCTACGCGCTCGTGGAATATCACCGTGCCAGTGGCTTGTCAGAACCGCTCGAATATGCTCGTTCAATCTATGAGACCGTTCAGCGAGAATTTCATGATGATGCACATCATGGCTGGATCGAACACTGCGAACGAGACTTCACGCCCTTGACCGGGACGGGCGAGAGATTGCCCGGTGTGCCCGATATCATCGGCTTCAAGAGCGGCGATGCTCACTTGCATTGGATGGAGGCGTTAACAGAGCTTTATGCGGCAGGCAAAGATGCTTCAGTACGCGATTCGCTGATCGAAACGATCGAGCTGCTTTGCACGAAGTTTTATCCGGCAAGCGTGAACGAATCCTGCGAGTATCGCATGTCGGATTGGAAAGCAGTTACCAGCGATGAGCATGCAAATCTCTCTCATGGTCACATGGTCGAGTTTGCGTGGTTGTTGCTTCACGCACAGCAAACGCTGGGGTTGCCGCGCGATTGGGATCACTTCGAAAGCCTTGTGCGCCATTCATTACGATATGGTTTTGATCATGAGCGCGGAGGGTTATACTTCCGCGGCAAACCCAACGAAGCTGCTTGCGACACAACCAAGTTTTGGTGGGTCCAGGCAGAAGCGTTGTCGGCGCTGACTGATGCTGTAGCCCATTTCGATTCGGATGAGTACAACGGACCGCTCACTCAGTTAGCAAACTGGATACTCAACTATCAGATTCGCTCAGAGGATGGCGTTTGGATCGTGAGCACAGACGCCGAAGGCCGGCCGCAGAATGTGAAGAAGGCCGGTGAGTGGAAAGCTGCTTACCACGAAGTTCGCGCCATAACTAAATTTGTTGAGACCTTTGTTCCGAAGTTCGAAATATGATCGCTGTCAATAACGAAGCCGGATGTTGGCCCACTCGAGATCAGGAGTTGCTGCTGCGCGCGGCGCTGCTGGATGGCGAGCCTGCGTTGGCAGCGTGGAACGAGTGGAGGCGCACCGTCAATATCGATGTGGTGGACTACGGCTCTCACCGCATGATTCCAAAGCTTTACCGAAACATGCAGAGCCTTGGAGTCAAAGATCCGCTGCTGGACCGGCTCAAAGGCGTGTATCGCTACTATCTCTATAAGAACGAGATTTTGATGCATCGGATCGGAAGTCTCCTCGCATCGTTCGAAGACGCAGGCATCCAGACGATGGTGCTCAAGGGCGCGGCGCTGATTCAACTCTATTATCGCGAAAGTGGTTTGAGGCCAATGCTCGACGCTGATGTGCTGGTCCATGCACAGCAGGCTGAGCAGGCGATGGAACTCCTCACGAGTTTGGGTTGGAAGCCATTTCGCTACACGCCACCGCAAATGCGGATTCCCATTTTCCACTCGACGCCTTTCGAAGATGATGGCGGACGCCAGTTGGACTTGCATTGGCATTTATTCTGGGAGTGTTTCAACGCCAGGGAAGTTGATGAGTATTGGAAAAAGGCGGTGCCGATCAAAGTCGGTGGAGTGCAAACGTTGGCGTTAGGTCCGACAGATCAACTGCTGCACACTTGCTGGCACGGCGCGAGGTGGAATGAAGTGCCGCCGATCCGGTGGGTTGCCGACGCGATGGCGATTCTCGAGGCCGCGGCCGATCAGATTGAATGGGCGAGTTTGTTGAAGAAGGCACAGCGGCATCGCATCACGTTGCCGGTTAAAGATTCGCTGGAGTACTTGAAGAACACGTTCAACGCGCCGGTTCCTGAGTCTCTGCTTAAGTCGCTGTCGGCGGTTCGTGTTTCAGCGATAGAACGCGAGGCGTACGAAGCGACGTTGAATCCGATAACTCCGCCTACCACGACAAAGATTTTTCGGATGCTTTATTACGACTACCGCTGGTTATCCAGCAGTACGAGCTCGCGGATCAAGTCGCTCGCCTTTGCCAGGCACGTGCAGGCAAAGTGGGAGATCGATCGCCTGTGGCACGTACCGCTCTACATGCCGATCAGAATGGTCCGGCGCGTCCTTACGGCAAAATAGCACCCAAGTTTTCCAACGCAGGGGCGGCCAC
>DASTTS010000633.1:0-5026 GCA_035760085.1 Pyrinomonadaceae bacterium | reverse complement strand
TCGTTTCTCGACCGTTTCCGTAAACGCACCGAAGACGAAGCCTCACGAATCGCGCGTCTCTCGAAGACTGGCCGCATGGTCGACGGGAAGATCATCGATGCAGTTTCTGACAATGATGGTCGCCTCCTCGAGGTGAGCTATTCCTACGAGATCGCCGGGGTTCAGTATGAATCCTCGCAGCCGCTCAGCCCCGCACAGCAGGAACGTCCCCACGATTACGCCCCCGGAAAACAGATCGTCGTGCGCTACGATCCACGCCGCCCCGCTAATTCAATTGTGGTTTAATACTGAGATTTAATGTTTCGCAAAGTACTGATCGCTAACCGGGGCGAGATTGCCGTCCGCATTATTCGAACCTGCCGTGAACTGGGCGTCAGGGCGGCGGCGATCTATTCGGAGGCCGATGTCGAAAGCCTGCACGTGCGCATGGCTGACGAAGCGGTTCTGGTTGGACCAGCCGCATCAGCGCACAGCTATCTCAAGATCGACGCAATCGTCGCAGCGGCGAAGGCCGTCAACGCTGAGGCTGTCCATCCCGGTTACGGCTTCCTCGCTGAGAGCGCGGAGTTTGCACGCGCGGTGAATTCCGCCGGCTTGACGTTCATCGGTCCATCGGCTGAAGCGATGGAGATCATGGGCTCGAAGACGAGCGCACGTCGTGCGGCGGTCGAAGCCGGCGTGCCGATCGTGCCGGGAACAGTCGAGCCGTTAACGTCTTTTGAAGAAGCAAGCGCGACCGCAGAAAAGTTTGGCTATCCGGTGATGTTAAAAGCGGCCGCAGGCGGCGGTGGCAAGGGTATGCGACTCGTCACCGGCAGCGCCGATCTACGTTCAGCTTTTGAGACTGCACAAACCGAAGCGGCGGCAGCTTTCGGTGACTCGTCACTCTACCTGGAAAAAGCAGTCGAGCGCCCGCGGCACATCGAGATACAGATCTTCGCGGACACACACGGCAACGTGGTCCACCTCGGTGAGCGCGAGTGTTCCATCCAGCGTCGACATCAGAAAGTGATCGAAGAGTGTCCCTCGCCGATAAACGATCCCGAGCTGCGTCGTCGCATGGGTGAAGAGGCTGTGAAGATCGGGCGCGCGGTCAATTACACGGGCGCGGGCACGGTCGAGTTTCTCCTCGCCGACGCGACTCACGAGTTCTACTTTCTCGAGATGAACACGCGACTACAGGTCGAGCATCCGGTGACCGAGCTCGTCACCGGTCGCGATCTCGTGCGGGAACAGTTTCTCGTCGCGACTGGCGAGCCATTGTCGTTCACGCAGGCAGACATCGACTGGCGCGGCCATGCAGTCGAGTGCCGCATCTACGCAGAAGATCCGGCAAACAATTTCTTTCCTAGTCCGGGCACGATCACGCATCTCAAGGAACCTGCCGGACCCGGCGTCAGGATCGATAGCGGTGTCACGCGTCTGTCTGAAGTTTCGATTCACTACGATCCTATGATCGCGAAGCTCGCTGTTTGGGGACGCACGCGCGACGAAGCGATCGAGCGACTGAAGCGTGCGCTCGACGAATACGAAGTGACCGGGATCACGACGACGCTCCCTTTCTTTCGTGAAGTCGTGCGCGATGAGGAGTTTGTTTCTGCGCGACTCGATACCGGGTTCATCGGTCGCTTCAACGAGCGCCGCGCCGCCAGTGAGGTTGAATTACGGCAAACTGAAAGCGATCTGGCCGCTATAGCAGCGGGCCTGAGTTACGCGCTGCGCAAACAACAAGCCGTGCAGACTACGACTCAAACGAACAATCGCTGGAAGATGGCGGGCCGGAACGCTGGTTTACGTGTGCAGTCGCCGATCACTTCTTCAAAATGGAGGAAGTTGTGAAGCTTAAAGTCATCGCCGGCGATCGCGAAGAGGAGCTGCTGCTGAAACTCGAGGGCGGGCGAGTGTTGGCGCAGGTTGGCAATCGTGTCTATACGCTGGATGTGCGTGAGACTGACCCGGACGGTTATTTGTTTTTCCTGAACACGAACGTGCACGAGTGTCGTGTTTCTGAGCGGGGGGGTGCGAAAGATACTTTCGACGTTGCGGTTCACGGGCGCAGTTATGAAGTAACGATCGAGGATCCGAAACGACTGCGCAGCGGGCTGAATTCCGATCGACATCATCACGGCGTGGCCGAAATCCTCGCTCCCATGCCGGGCAAAGTTGTGCGTGTGCAGGTAGAGGCTGGTGCGACAGTCGAAAAAGGTGCGGGCGTGGTGGTGGTGGAAGCGATGAAGATGCAGAACGAGATGAAGTCACCGCGCGCGGGTGTCGTGGTGTCGATCAACGTAAAGCCTGGCGACACTGTTAACGCGGGCGACGTCATGGCGGTCATTGAATAATGCGAATACTACTTTGGGATATTGATGGAACACTGATCCGGTCAACAAGGCCGGGCGGCTACAAGGAATACACGCTGCCGGTGCTCGAAGAGGTCTTCGGCACCTCGGGACGACTGGCCGACCTGCATGTGTCAGGGATGACTGACTTGCAGATCGTGATTGAGGCGTTGAGTGATGCAGGGATTAGTCAGGAAGAGATCCTGGCGCGAGCCGAAGTGCTCGTTTCGCGTTTGACCGAAGAGGCGAGAAGAGTCACCGGAAACGGCGAGAAATTTTTCGAGTTGTTGCCGGGCGTGCGCGAGACGCTCGAAGCACTAGCCGCGCACCCGCGATACGAGTCGGCACTTGTGACAGGGAACATCAGACCGATGGCGCAACTGAAAATGGAATTGGTCGGGCTCGATCACTTCTTCACACTGCCGGGTGCGTTTGGTGATGAGTCGCATAATCGTCGCGACCTTCCGGCGCGTGCGGCTGAGCGTATTCGTAAACAACTGCAAATGGATCTCGCACCGGAACAGTTCATCGTCATCGGCGACACACCGAACGATATCGATTGTGCGCGTCACTTTGGTGCGCGAGCGGTGGCGGTGGGGACGGGAAGATTCTATTCGCGAGAAGAGATTTTGGCGTGTGAGCCGGATGCCGTGTTGGATGATCTCAGTGACATCCGGGTGGTGATTGAAACGTTAGACCAGTTGTAGACAGGATTAGCAAGATGTAAACAGGATTTACATGAATCCTGAAAAATCTTGTAAATCCTGTCTAAATGCGGTGGAAGCCTTTAAGTATGTCGCGGGTGCTCAAGCGCAGGATCACTGGCCGCCCATGTGGGCACGTCGTGGGGGAAGATGTTTGCAGTAGTCGATCGATCAGCCAGCGCATCTTCTCGGGTGCGAGCGGCATGTTGACTTTGATCGCCGCGTGACAGGCGAGCGAGGCTGCGATCTCATCGCGCAGGGTCTCGCGCGCGGTACTCTTCTTCTCCGCATCAACAGTTTCCAATAACTCAAACAGCATGTTGCGTGCTTCGCTGCCCGGCAAGTCTGCGGGCACTGCTCTAATCGCCACCGTGCGTCCCGACAATCTCATCAACTCAAACCCATACTTCTCCAACTCGGGCACCAAATCGTCGAACACCGCTGCCTGCGCCGGCGTGAGATCGAACGTTTCAGGCACGAGCAACTGCTGTGAGTCAGTGCGTCGCTCCGTTTCCAGAACACGATACTTATCGAAAAGTATGCGCTCATGCGCGACGTGCTGATCGATCAACAGCAAGCCTTCATCGTCAGTCGCGATGATGAAACTCTCCTCGAGCTGGCCCAGCGGGCGAATATTCTTCGAGAGCGATTCCGGTGTCACTTCACGCGCGATCTTCTCCGCTGAATTCAACGGCGGCAGCGGGGGCGCGGATTTCACTGATTGGGTAACGGATTGGAGCATGACTTCCAGGTCGCGTGCGATCTCGTCGCCGGACGGTTCTACTGGAGCACGTACTGGTTGTGGTGGTGGCGGTGGAACAAATTCGATTCGTGGTTGAGGTGTGATTGAGCTCACTGCGGCAGTCGCAGTCATTATTGGCTGCTCCGGCGGTGGAACGTAGCTCGCACTCGCCAGCGCTGCTCGCACCGACTCGCGCACCGCGTCCGCAACCGCGGCCTGCCGGCGAAAACGCACTTCCGTTTTCGCCGGATGCACATTCACATCAACTTCCTCAAGCGGCGTCTCGATGAACAATAACGCCGCCGGGTAAACGCCGTGCGGCAGGATCGATCGATAAGCTTCCGAGAGCGCGCGGCCGATCATGCGGTCACGCACAAAGCGCCGGTTCACAAACAGGTACTGCGCATCGCGCGACGTGCGCCGGTCTCGCGGCGCCGAAACGAAACCGCTGACGCGCGCAAACTGCGGCTCGCCTCCATTCACCTCGAGCAGGTTTTTCAAAAACTCCTCGCCAAAGATCTGGTAAGCACGTTCGCGCAAGTCCTTCGCAGGCGCTGTGCGCACCACTTCCCTGCCGTTGTTTACAAACGTGAAGGCGATCTCGGGATGGGCCAACGCGTAGTGCGTGACCAGGTTCGTGAGGTGATAAGTTTCAGTCGCTTCCGATCGTAAAAACTTTCGCCGCGCGGGAATGTTGAAAAAGAGATCGCGGACGCTGATTGTCGTGCCGCGCGGGTGAGCGGCGTCTTTGACGTCGCGCATGCGCCCGCCGTCAATCGTGACGCGCGTAGCTGCGTTCGCGCCTTCGATGCACGTCGTCAATTCAACTTTCGCAACGGAAGCGATCGATGCGAGCGCCTCGCCGCGAAATCCGAGCGTGCCGATGGCAGCGAGATCGTCTGTCTCGCGGATCTTGGAGGTGGCGTGTCGTTCGAAAGCGAGGATTGCGTCGTCGCGCACCATGCCTTCGCCGTCGTCGGAAATTTTCAACAGGCGGCGGCCGCCGGCTTCGATCTCGATCGTGATGCGCGTCGCGCCGGCGTCGATCGAATTCTCGACGAGCTCTTTCGCGACTGAGGCCGGACGCTCAACAACTTCACCGGCGGCGATCTGATTGGCGACGTGGTCTGCGAGGACGCGGATTTTCGACATTCTCAGAGGTAAACGATCTGATGTTCGTTGGAACCAAGATTAATCGCGTTGAAGATCCATTCGATCACGTAAGTGCCGTGGCGGGCCAG
>DASTTS010000632.1:0-2705 GCA_035760085.1 Pyrinomonadaceae bacterium | reverse complement strand
AAAAACGCCGACGCGATCATTCCGCACCTCAAAAAAGGTGAGGACATCGACGGGAAGAAGACCGGCGATTACGTTGTCGATGAAAAAGCGCACACCGCGGTTTTGACGGAAGAAGGCGTTGATAAAGCTGAGCGACTGCTCGGCGTCGGCAATCTTTACGATCCGTCAAACATGGAGCTGTTGCACTGCGTCGAACAGGCATTGAAAGCGCACACGCTTTATAAGCTGGATCATCAGTATGTGGTCCAGGATGGGGAAGTGATCATCGTCGACGACTTCACCGGACGTTTGATGAAGGGTCGTCGCTGGTCTGACGGTTTGCACCAGGCGGTCGAAGCTAAAGAAGGCGTCGAGATTGAGAAAGAAAACCAGACGCTCGCGACGATCACGCTACAAAACTATTTCCGCCTTTACGAAAAACTGTCGGGCATGACGGGTACTGCCGAAACCGAAGCCGCCGAATTCGCCTCGACTTACAAGCTCGATGTCATCGTTATCCCAACGCACATGCCGATGGTTCGTACCGACTTCTCCGACGTGATCTATCGCACGTTGCCTGAGAAGTGGGATGCCGTGATCGAAGAGATCAAGGAGTGTCACGAGAAAGGCCAGCCCACGCTGGTTGGTACGGTATCCGTTGAAAACTCCGAGTTGATTGCACGTCGTCTCGTCAAGGAAAAGGTTGCGCATAACGTGCTGAACGCGAAGTATCACGAGCGCGAGGCGGAGATCGTAGCGCAGGCAGGACGCAAAGGCATGGTGACGATCGCGACCAACATGGCTGGTCGTGGTACCGACATTTTGCTGGGCGGCAATCCTGACTTCATGGCGCGCGAGTTTTTGAAGAAAGACGAGATCGATCCTGACGAGGCGACTGAGGATCAGTGGCGCGTCGCGTTCGCGCGCGCAAAGCAGATCGTCGAAGACGAGCACCAGGAAGTAGTCAGCCTCGGCGGGTTGCACATCATCGGCACTGAGCGTCACGAGTCGCGGCGCATCGACAATCAGCTTCGGGGTCGTGCCGGACGTCAGGGTGACCCCGGATCTTCGCGATTCTTCCTGTCGCTCGAAGACGATCTGATGCGCATCTTTGCCGGCGATAAGGTGAAGGCGCTGATGCAGCGTCTCGGTATGGAGAAGGGCGTCGCGATCGAGTCGGGGATGGTTTCGAAACGAATTGCCGCGGCGCAGAAGTCGGTTGAAGGTCGCAACTTCGAAGCTCGCAAACACCTGCTTGAATACGACGACGTAATGAACAAGCAGCGCGAGACGATCTACGGCTTGCGTCGTCAACTGATGGAAGAGCCGGATCAGCGCGAGTATTTGATGGGCGATCCGCCATCGGCTGGAGTCGCTTACGATTTACTGTCAGACATAACGCAGCAGTATCTCAATCCGGATGTTTCGCCTGACGATTGGGACGTTGAGAACTACAAGATCCAGGTCAAGACGATTTACGACCTGGACACCGACAGCGAGCACATCGACGTTCCAAACATGACGTCGCAGGAAGTGGTCGATACGATTTGGGAACGGCTCAAGGTCAAGTACGAGACGAAGGAACAACAGATTGGTCCGGAAGCGATGCGCACTTACGAGCGCATCATCATGCTGAACATTATCGATGCGCAGTGGAAGGACCACCTGCTGTCGCTGGATCACTTGAAACAAGGCATCGGCCTCGTCGGTTACGGTCAGAAAGATCCGCTGGTTGAGTACAAGAAACAGAGTTTTGATCTGTTTCAGGAGATGCTCGATCGCATCGATACTACGACGATTCGATCGCTGTTCAACTTGCAGGTGGTTTCGGAGCAGGCGCCGGAGAGTTTGCAGCAACGACGTGCAGCGCGCCGGCCCGCATCGCTGCGATTCACCGGGCCAAATCAGGGCGCCGCTCCGGCCGGGGAGGAAGACGGTAAGACGAAGACCGTTGTCAGAGACCAGCCGAAAGTCGGACGCAATGAGCCTTGCCCGTGCGGTTCGGGTAAGAAGTATAAGAAGTGCCACGGCATCAATGCTTAATCACTTCCAATTAGATAGCATTGAGATGGAGATCAGGTTTAGACAGGATTACAGGATTTCCATAATGAACAAGATCCATCTTGTCAATTCTGCAAATCCTGTAATCCTGTCTACCTAACTTTTGCCGCATTGACCGCCGAGATCACATCTACAAACCCCGTCGTTCAAGCCATCATCAGCGGCAAGGCTCCTCAGCCGGCGCGTCTGGCCGCCGCGCGTGGTCTATTGCCGCTTCCGCAAAGTGATCTGCTGGAAGTTCTCGTTGCGCTCACGAGCAGCGACGATACGCAAATCGCCGCCGCCGCAACCGAAACGTTGAGTGGTGAGAGTCCGGAAGAGCTTCTGAACGCGGCAGCGGACCAGGAGACGGCGCCAAACGTTCTTGCCTATCTCGCGACGCGAGCAGATGGAACACCGCAGCTTTATGAAGCCACTATCCTCAACACGCGCACGCCCGATCACGCGCTCGCGAAACTTGCTGCCACAACTCCGCACAACTCGTTACTCGAGCTCATCACGATTAACCAACAACGACTCGTTCGTTCGCCTGAGATCATCGAGGCGATTCTCAGTAATCCGGCGTGCAGTGGTGACGCAGAAAGACGCGCGCGCGAAACGCGTAAAGAGTTTTTCGAGAAGGAACGCGGTGCACGCCAAATTGCCGACGAGTTAAGAGCGCGTGG
>DASTTS010000631.1:0-4841 GCA_035760085.1 Pyrinomonadaceae bacterium | reverse complement strand
GACTGTTCGTGATACTCGGCCGCTTTGTCAGGCTGGTCCTGCGCGGAATAGATCACGCCTATTTCATCGAGTGTTTCAGCAGCCTGGGCATTAGAACCAGTTTCCTTTTGGATCGCGCGGGCCTGGTTGCAATGATCCAGCGCGTTCTTATAGTCGTTCAGTCGCCTGTAGGTGCGACAGATATTGAGGAGCGTGTAAGCCTCATTGATCTTGTTTCCCGCAGTACGCATTAACGGAAGCGCCTGCTCCAAATACTCCAGCGCCTTCTGCTGTTCACCGGTTTGACTGTAAGCGATGCCGATGTTGTTGAGCGTAAGCGCTTCATTTAGTTTCAACCCGGCAGCCCTGAAAACAGGCAGCGCCTGCGCGTAAAACTCGAGTGCCTTTTGCCAATCAGCCAGATCGTTGTAGATCTTGCCGATGTTGCTGAGCGCGCTTGCTTCCTGACCGCGCGAACCGATCTCCCGCGCCAGCTCGATCGCGCGCTGTTGGTGCTGCAAAGCTTTTCCTACATCGCCAAAGACGTCGAGCATTCCGCCGATGTTGGTCTCGACAACTATTTCCAACCTTCGATCGCCGGCTGCGATCGCGAGGGGCAGCGTCTGGTTGTAAAACTCGAGTGCCTGCCTGAATTGATTCAAGTTGCGATAACTCGTAGCAATTGACGACAACGAAAGCGCTTCGCGGTAAGTGTCTCCGGCGGCGTGAAAACGAGGAGCGGCCTGGCGGAATTTCTCCATTGCGGATTGCTGTGCTGTCGCAGTCTGCTGCACGCTCAAATTTATACCTTCATTGAATGATCGCTGCGCCTCTACGTGGTCCTTATCAACCTGCGTGGCCTCTCGCAAAGTGACGACCTGTATCCGGTAATGACCGGCACGCGCTCGCTTATCAGATGAGTAAACATCGACGCGGTATTCACCGGCGGTCGGGGCAACAACTAAAACCGCTTCCGAGCCCCAGATGTCGTTTGGGCTATCGCTTTCGGAAAGCTTCTTTCCATCAGGCGCGAACACACTCGTGATCAGGTCGATCCCTTGTTGCTCGACGAGGGCATGTAGAAACTGTCCTGACGACAGAACGATCCGGTAGGAATGACTCTCACCGCCCTTGAGTTCGCGAGTGACGCTCGACAGCGTAGGCAGATCATTTTGCGCCAGCGTGGGAATAGTTAGCAGCAATATCGCCGCTAGCGGGAAACAGAAGTGCGGTCGGGGTTTCCACATAAAGTGTGCCGCGATAGCGGGTGGACCACCGGGACACGGCTCGCGATTCACCCGCTATGTCAGTGCGTACTGACTTTGCGTAAAGTAACTACGCTTTCGCCGCGGCCACATCTTTGCGGGGCTTCGCGCCCGAGCCGGCCTGGGCCTGGAAAGTCTGATCCGGGACGTCGCTTATTCCGCCACTGATTTCGCCGGTGACGGTGCCATTGTCTTTCCAATCTCCGCTTGCGGCTGCGTCGGATATGGACTTGATTTTCAATGTCCAACTTTGGCCGTCAAAATTAAATGTAAACTTGGAGTTGTTTTCGAGGCCACTCGCCTTCTGCTTGCCACCTGCAAAGAAATTGTAAGTCTTACCGTCTCCACTGGGTAAGAAGTGACAGGTGTTCTTCAGTTTGCCACCGTTACCACCACCGGTAACGTCATTGATAACTATGTCTTCTTTTGCAAAACTCATCGTAGGTTCCTCCTTCAAGAAATCGTCGGGTTGTCTGGGCTTGCGAGCTTGCAATCGCCTCGGCAGGCGTGGTCGCGTCGCGTTCTGGTTCAACTATTAACGCGGGAACTTCCGGGGAAAACCACCATGTGAAAAGAGGGATGAATAGAAGTTGCCACAAAAAGACACAAAAGTCACTAAATGGCGAGGCAGGGGTGGCCACGGAGGGCCACCCTACAGTTGTTTACGAGGTACTCTTGCTTCAATGGTGTTCGAGTTTGATGGCGTGGACAAGGAGCTTGCCGGGCGCTTTGAGAGTCGTGAGGGATTCGCCCTTTTCGATTTCGAGTTTGGTCGTTGCATGACTGTCGAGAAAGTTTTTGATCGACTTGTTCTGCGCCGGGTCAGTGATCAGTCCGCTGGTTTGCTCACTCGCAAATTGCTTGACCTGTTCCAGGTCCGTCACCGCCTCTGCTGAAAAGATTAGCCACAGTTTCTCGACGCCCTGCTGCCTGTCGAATTGCAGCCACGACTTCTCCGGAATTCGGACCATCTGGCTGGCCGGCAGAAGTGAAGAACCTTTATTTGCGGTCGGCGTGGGAAAGACGACGTTGTATTCAGGTGGACCAGACGCCGGTCCTTCGTTGAGAATGTACAAGTAACCTGGCTGAGCACTGCGCACATTTACGCGAATCTGGTAGCTGGCTTCGAAATTGATCTCTCCTGCTAACGTGAACGGATTCTGGTACGGTTTGTTGTTCTTAAATTTCTGCACCGTGATCCAGTAAGTGAGCGTGCGTTCGTCAGGCACCGCCACCGGCGCAGCGACGGAAGGACTGGTCCGTGCTCTTGAAGTACGCCAAAGGTTTATGCCGAAGATCGCAGCAGTCACGACAGCCATTGCAATCAGCGCCCCGGCCAACACTCTTTTCTTGTCGCGCCCGCGATCCGCTTCATTTGTACGTTCTACGGCGATTGCAGCCGTGCTTAGTTCACTCGGAACGACCTCGGCTTTGACGTCGAGTACCTTCTTCAGCGCCCGCAGATCGACGAGCATGTCTTTTGCGGATTGATAGCGTTCGTCCGGGCTCTTCGCCATAGCCTTCCGCACGATGCGGTCCAGGTCAGCCGGAGCTCTGGCAACTTCGGTCAGCGGAACCGGATGTTTCTCGAGGATCTGCACGATGGTGTGGCTGCTCGTCGCGCCACTGAAAGGCATCGCACCCGCAACCATTTCATAAAGCAACACGCCGGTGCTCCAAATGTCGGTGCGCTCATCGATCGATGAAGCCTGGGCCTGCTCGGGCGACATGTAGTTGATCGTGCCCATGATGATGCCGGGAGCAGTTTTCAACTGGGTCGCAGCTTCGGCGGCTTCGGGCGCAACTTTTTTCTCGGTCGTCTTCGCGAGCCCGAAATCAAGCACTTTAACGAGCCCGTCGCGGCGCCGGATCATCACGTTTTCAGGTTTGATATCACGATGAACGATGCGCGCCTCGTGAGCGGCGTCGAGGGCTGACAGGATCTGGATAGTAATATCGAGTATCTCGCCGAGTTTGAGCCGCGACTCATGCAGTCGGGTGCGGAGTGTTTGCCCGTCGACGAACTCGGCTGCGATGAAAGTTAAGCCATCGACTTCTCCGAACTCATAAACCGTTAGGATGTTTGGCTGGTTCAACGACGATGCTACTTTGGCTTCCTGACGGAAGCGTTGCATGCGTCGCTTGTCGAGCGAGATGCCAGGCGAGAGCACTTTCAGCGCAACGATACGATCGAGACGCGTGTCGCGCGCGCGGTAAACTTCACCCATGCCACCGGAACCAAGCGAGTCGAGAATCTTATAAGAACCAAACTGCTGTTCCGGGGTGAGTGTCCTCGGCTCCGGTTCAAGCTCATTCTCACCAAGCAGCAGGGACGCTGCATCCTCCGCCGCCACACCGTCCATGAAATTTCCGGCGTTTGCCTTGCGGTATGACTCGAGCAGCTTTTCGACCTCCGCTCGTAGCGCCTCATCACTGCCACACTGGCCCACAACGTAAGCGCTGCGGGCGCCGTCATCGAGCGAGATGGCCGATTTGAAAATGCGACTTACTTGTTGCCAGCGTTCAGGCTTCAATTCGCACTGCTTCCGGTGAGTTGTTGGTAGAGCCACGCGCGCGCCATGTTCCAGTCGCGAGTCACCGTGTTTTCGGAAACCTGGAGCACGCCCGCGATCTCTTCGTTGTTCAGGCCGCCGAAGTAACGCAGCTCGACGACCTGACTACGCCGCGGATCCATTTCGGCAAGAGTTTTGAGCGCCTCATCGAGTCGCAGCAGCTCGTGACTCTGATCGGGAACTACTGTAGCTGCTTCCTCGAGTGAAACTTGTCGCGCGCCGCCGCCACGCTTTGCATAAGCGTGACGCCGTGCGTAATCGATCAGTATGCGGCGCATGATCTGCGCTGAGATCGCAAAGAAATGAGAGCGGTTGGCCCAGGCCACGTTCTTTTGATCGACAAGACGAACGTAAGCTTCGTGTATCAGTGCGGTGGTTTGGAGTGTGTGACCTTTGCGCTCCCGGCTCATGTAACGGCGCGCGAGACGGTGGAGCTCGTCGTAGACCAGCGGATACAACTCATCCAGCGCGGACTGATTCCCCTCGCGCCATTCAGCGAGTAATTGAGTGATCTCGTGCTGGTGAGGTGTTCGTGCCAAATTAAGTCATGCTTGAAATTGTGTGATCTCACCGGGTTTTCTAAGCATCTTGTTGACTTCGCCCACGTGGAGTTCTTCTTCTGCAATCATGCGGCGTGCGTAGTCTTCGAGTAAGACGGAGCGGTCGCGTACGAGCTCGTATAATTCTTTATAGAGTGCTAGTCCTGCTTTTTCAGCTTCGAGAGATTCGATGAGTATGTCGTTGATGCCGTGCATGTGTGTTTCGAGCAGCGCGCCGATCTTTAGCGAAGGATGTTCGCCGAAGTGCGTGACGAGCTCGCCGGCTTCGTTTGCATGTGACAGGCAGGTGGTTGCTTCGTTGCGCAGCCAGCTCACGATTGGGATACGATTGTGACCGAAAACCATCAATGAGTAATGCGTGTACCTGACGACGCCGGCCAGCTCAGCTTCCATAATGTGATTCAACAGTTTTACTGCCGCCGCTTTGTCAAACGTTTCTTCCGACATATTCGCTCCTTTTTAAA
>DASTTS010000630.1:0-27709 GCA_035760085.1 Pyrinomonadaceae bacterium | reverse complement strand
GACGGGTCCTGGAGGAAATCCGCCTTCGTGTACTGAGCCATCGATTCATAAACTTGAAAGTAACCATGCGCTGCTGAGCCGCGTGCATGCACGACGCGTTCGGGAATGCGTTCGTGATCGAAGTGCGTGATCTTTTCCCGCAGGATGAAATCCTCTAACAGCGTTGGACCACGATCGCCTGCTTTGAGCGAGTTCTGATTATCGTTTACGCGAACGCCTTGATTGGTGGTGAGGAATTCGCCTGCCGAGTCCTCTTTATTTTTAGCAAGATCGTCAAGCTTACTGTTCTCATCACCGTAGCCGCCGTTCATCGGCGATTCGGGAGTTGGTTGATTGTTCGTCGCGTTGGTGCCGGCAGTTCTTCCCTCAGTCTTCCCCTTGATCATTGTGTTCCTTCCGTTCGTTATCTTGCGCTCGCCTTTTTAGCTTTTGCATTCGCGGTTACTTTTGTATTCGCGGTTCTGGACTTCTTGGCCTGGGCAGCTTCGATTGCGGTATCAACTTTCCTTATTTCCTCTGGCGGAGGTAGCACCGCAGGCATTCCCAAAGCCTGGATCCATAGTTCACGCGTCCAACCGGTCGTGTGATAAAGATGCTCATCTTCCTCACCTTCGACTTGCTCATACGCCGGCGTTAAGAGTGCAGACTCCTCGGCTGTCGCTTTCTTCGCCAACTCTCCAATCAGCTCCCAATTGAGATGGTCTTTGGTTTCAGCCAGCGTGACACACTCAGCAGCCACAATTTGAGCGGCCTGAGGATCAGCGCATCTCGAAGCCAGTTCCATCGTCTTTACCAGGGAGGTGCCCAGATAGCGAACGACTTTGCGACCCGGAGTTTCAGTATCAGGGTCGAGGCCGAGTGCCGTCAGTATGTCCGACACAACTTGCACATGGTTTTTGGTTTGCTCCAGATATTTATTCCATTCTTCCCTCAGGTCCTTATTGATAGCGAGGCGTAGGGCGGTCGTGTATATCTGCACTCCGCCTTTTTCTGTCTCCAGAGCCTGGTACATCAGATCGACGGGCACATTTGCGAGCAATGTATTGTTTGTCATTTATCCCCCTTGTTGAGCCGCACTTAAATGAATCAGTTCGAGCGTGGATTTCCAGTCAAGCTATGAAGAGGCAAGTTCGATGCCTGATGTTTTGCTGTGAGGGATTAAGTTATCTCAGCCCTGATCCCTAACACGGTCGGTCCGCCTGTTAATAGTGACAGTGTTTTTTTCCCCCTCCTTTAATTAGGGTTCACATAGAACCAGCGCAATAAACGGTCGTCGAACTCGTTGACCCACGTCGCGTCGGCGAAGTTTGATTTGGAAACCGTCAAACAGTAAGGAGCATTCGCATGGATATAAAGCCGCAGGCGATGGCAATGCCTAAGGACACCGCGAGTTTGCCGCAAGGGAAGTACGGTCCTATTTTTCCGAAGTCCCCCGCCTGCCACGGGTTCACGATCATTGCGAAGATCATCCCCGGTCGCGAGCCAGTGTTTTACGAGTACGCTCAAAACATCGAGAATGCCGTGGCCGCTATGCCAAACTGCCTGGCCCCTCTCAAGCTGCATTACCTGCGTTGGGTGCTATTCCCGATAGACGGAGTGACCTACTTCATGTACCAGGGGATTTTCGATACCGACTTCGATAAGTACACCGAAGATGCAGTCGCGCTTTTCATCAGCCTTGGCGTGAACACCGTCTTCGAGAACCTCGAGGGTTTCCCCGAAGACTGGAAGACGAACCCCGACGCGTTCGTGAAGTTCGTGAGGGACCACCAGCAGCCGAGCTTTCTGGAATACGGCGAATATCCCTTCTTCAGCGCCGATGAAATCAGTAAAGCTTTGAAGTTCAAGACGGCCTTCTCGGAGGCGCTCGATCAGTTGCAGTGATGCGTCGCAGGTCAGACACAAACGCGGTCATTTATTACTGAAGAACAATCAGAGGAAGGCGAATCATGAGCAACGTGGCGCGCATTTATAACCAGAACCACGTGCCGAGAAAATACACGCCTGACCATCGGCGCGTGAGCATGTACATCGCATGGAGTTACCCGGCTGAGGCGGGGAGAAACCCGGCTGAGCTGGACAACCGGTTCTCGACGATGACGGAAGTTAGGCGCGTCGCGTGGCCGGCGTACGAGGAGCCTCGCTGGTCCGACCCGCTACAGTTCCAGCAGGGAGTTGCCGGCTCACTCGAACTCTTCTTCTGGGCCTTTGCTCCATTTCAGCAGTTCGTCGGCGAGATCACGGGTAAGCCGGTCCCAGTGTTCCAACGGATCGACCAGGCGGGTTTCAAACTTCCGCTGGACGATCGCGTCTTGAGCGACGTCGATACGCTGCTCGTCTTCGGCCTGGACCACAACGTCACCGGACAAGAAGCGACGACGGAAGAGATTGAGTCTGTGCGGCGGTTCCTTACCCGCGAAGGAACCTGTCTCATTCTCGGCCCACACCATGAGGTCGGCGTGTCGGATGATCCGAACGTGCGGAACATGGAGTACAAGCATCACGGCGACGCTCTTGTGCCGCGCCAGCAGCGCTTCGGTCTTTACACGCGGTCGCTGATGAAAGGGCTCGGAATACCGGTGGAGAACCGGCACGGCTTGCGACCGTTGCGCGATCCGGAGACGAAGAAGCTCGCGCCGCTGTCAATCGATAGGGACTTGGACACGAAGGGATGGCTGAAGGGCGTAACGACTTTCAACTTCCACATGCACCTCCCGCACTACGCAGTCACGGACGACAGCGGCGCTGTTCGTGTGCTGGCACGACAGCCGATCGACATGTCAAATCCGCATCCGTTCACGCAGGAAGGAAACACGGAATTCAACATGTTCCTCTGGATGCCTCCCGCGGGAGGTCGCGCGGGTGACGTGCTCTTCGCAGACTCGACCATCTTCAGCACGCTGTTCGGCGCCGACGAGAGCCTGCATAACTTCTGGCGAAACCTTGCGACGGCGAAGTAAGGCCGCCTTCAGGATAGAAATTGTAAGAGGAGGCGAACTTGCGTGCTTGAGCTTGACGACATTCAAAGTGGAGTGCTGCGACCGAGGCCCGCGCCTTATGTTGCTACTTACATCGCCCTACGCATCGACGAAGCGAAGGCCGGGCGCGAGCTCATGCGACGTGTCGCTAAGGTCGTGACCTCCGCAGCCAATCCAACTAGTCCATTAGCAGACACGTGGGTAAGTGTGGCGCTGACGCACCAGGGTTTCAAAGCGTTGGGAGTACCGCAGGAGACACTCGATAGTTTCTCGTGGGAATTCAGGCAGGGCATGGCGGCGCGCGCGAAAGACTTAGGCGACACCGGGGAAAGCGCGCCAGAGCACTGGGAGAAGCCGCTCGGGACGAGTGATGTACATGTCATCATCGTTGCGGTCTCGCCTGATGAGGGCCGTCTTGAGATGGTCCTGGAACCCGCGCGGAAGGCGTACCGCGAAATGTCGGGAATCGAAGCCATCTGGAGACAGAACTGCCACGCGTTACCAACCGAAACAGAACCATTCGGATACAGGGATGGCATCAGCCACCCGGCGATCGAGGGGAGCGGCATCGCGGGAAGTAATCCGAAGGAACAGCCGCTCAAAGCGGGTGAGTTTGTACTCGGCTATCCGGATGAAATGGGCGGGATTCAAAAGACCGTGCCTGAAATCCTGGGACGAAACGGAACTTACGTCGTCTTCCGAAAGCTACACCAGCGCGTTGCTGAGTTTCGCCGTTTTCTTAAATCCCACTCGGATGGACCAGACGCAGAGGAATTGATCGCGGCGAAGATGATGGGTCGCTGGCGCAGCGGTGCGCCGCTGGCGCTTTGTCCGTTCCACGACGACCCCGCGCTTGGCAACGACCCGCATCGCAACAACGACTTTCTTTTTCAAGCGGACGATCCCATCGGTTTCCAGACTCCATGTGGTTCGCACATCCGGCGCAGCAACCCACGAGACGCACAGATAGCGGGCGTGGCGCGCATACACAGGATGATCCGGCGTGGGACCGCATATGGTCCACCACTTCCCGAAGGTGTCATGGAAGACGATGGGGCTGACCGTGGGTTGATGTTTGCATTCGTCGGTGCACACTTAGGCCGGCAATTCGAGTTCGTACAGTCGGAATGGATCAACGACGGCGGTTTCTTTGGTGGTGGCGACGATAAAGATCCGATCGCCGGAACCCCCGCCGCCGAAGGTGGTTTCACGGTGCCGCGGAAGCCCGTGCGAAAGCGTCTTCATGGCATTCCGCACTTCGTCGTCACACGCGGGGGCGAATACTGCTTCATGCCTGGGTTGCGCGCCCTGCGCTGGCTCTCCGATCTTCAGACGTAGAAGTGCGCCGATGAAAGTAGAGCTGCGTTTCGCGTTATTCATTTCTGTATGGTTAGTGGCAGTTTGCTGGCTCTTTCTCGTGGGCCAGGTGAGGGCGCAGAACAGAGGTGTGTATCCGCTCGGCATGAGTGCTACGAGTTCCGGTGTCACGCCCGATCCGGGTTTCAGCTACTCGAACCAGCTTCTGATCTACTCGCGCGACAAATCGAAAGGACCTAACGGCGAGGTGTTGGCGACGGGGAGTAACTCCGTCGTGATGGACATGAATACTCTGGCGTGGGTGAGCCGGAAGAAGATTTTGGGAGGTGCGAAGTTTTCGATGACCGCGACCTTCCCCTTTGCCAGAAACTCTCTGACTTCCGATTTCACCGGTTCCGTCAGCGGAGGCGGCGGGTTCGCAGATTCGTACTATCAACCATTCATTCTGGGCTGGGAGAAAAAGCGGGCTGCGTTTCGTGCTGTTTACGGTTTTCTGGCTCCGACCGGCAGCTTCAGAGTTGGCGCAAGCAACAATGTCGGGTCGGGCTACTGGACGCACGCCTTCTCTTCGGGTCAGACGTTCTATCTGACAAAGGACAGGAAGACCATCGCATCCGCCTTTCAGATGTACGAAATCCACACCACGCAGGAAGGCACCGGTATTCATCCGGGCCAGACCTTCAACCTCGACTTCTCGCTGATGCGTGCATTGCCTGTTGGCGATAAGCCGTGGCTGCAAGTCGGACTCGTTGGCTACAACCAGCGACAGACGACTGCGAGACGCGGCCCGGGCGTAACACCGGAGCAGAAAGCCGCACGATACAAAGTCAACTCGCTCGGCTTCGCTTCAAACGTGAACCTCCCGCGGAAGATCAACGTCGGCCTCAAATATTTTCAGGAGTTCTCGAACAGATCTACGTTTCAAGGTCACTCGATACAGATTTCGGGAGCGATCAAGTTCTAGATTTTTTGTCTAGCCATCGATCACGAGGGAGAAGATGATAGATGTCGTTGTTATCGGAGGTGGTCCAGCCGGCATGACAGCCGCGCTGCGTGCGGGCGACCTGGGTGCGAAGACTATTCTGGTAACGCGCGACAAGTTCGGTGGCATGGCTGCGAACGACGGCCCGGTTCCCGTGAGGACGCTGGCACACGCCGCACGTCTCCTCCGGGATACTCGCAACCTCGAGCGCTACGGCATCGTTGTGGGAGAGCCGTTGCTCGACTATTCACGGTTGCTCGTGCGCGTTGGTGAGGTCGTCGAAGAAGTGCGCACGCACTCGACTTTCAGCGCGCACCTCATGGACCTTGGAGTAGTTGTCAACGAAAATTGTGGCGTTGCCCGTTTCACAGATGCTCATACGCTTGAAACGGAGAGCGGACTGCGACTGCGTGCCGGCAAGTTCGTCATATGTACGGGCGGCGCGACTCGTCAACTGTCCGTGCCCGGCGCGGAATTGACTGCCACTCACAGCGATGCCTGGGGATTGACCACGGTGCCGTCTTCGATGATCGTGATCGGCGGCGGAGCTACGGGTGCGCAGGTCGCGTCGGTCTTCAACGCCTTCGGCTCGCGAATATCACTCTTTCATTCTGGACCGCGCATCCTGCCAACTGAAGATGAAGAAGTTTCGGCTGCCGTGCGGACCGCCTTCCGCGAATCAGGCATTGAAGTTATTGAAGACTTCGGCGTCATCGAGTCGTTCGAGAAGACGCAGGACGGCGTGCGTATGTCATTCTCCAAAGACGGGCGGTGGGAAGCCGCCGAAGCAACTCTTGCCGTGACGGCAATAGGTTGGGTGGCTAACACAGCATCGTTGGATCTCGCTCGCGCTGGTGTCGAGACCGACGCAAGGGACTTCGTGCGCGTTGACGATTTTCTTCGCACCTCCGCACCGCACGTCTTCGCAGCTGGTGACATCACTGGACGGATGATGCTTGTTCCGCAGGCGATCCAGCAGGGCTTCGTCGCTGCCACCAATGCTGTGCAGGGTGCGACCATGACGCTGTTGGAAGGCGCCGCGCCAATCGGAAGTTTCACCGATCCGGAATACGCCCAGGTGGGGATGACTGAGAAGCAGGCGCGGGCCGCCGGCGAAATCGTTGTGGCCAAAGTTTGTTTCGACTCGACTACCCGCACGATCATCGATGGCCGAACTAACGGATTCTGTAAGCTGATCGTTGACAGCCGGACGCGTCAGATCCTCGGCTGTCATGTTGTCGGAGAGCGTGCAGTCGAGTTAACGCAAGTGGCGGCGGTGGCAATGGCTGGAGGGATGCGCGTAGACGATTTGGCCCAGGTTCCACTTTCGTTTCCGACGTACGCCGGTGTGCTTGGGCGCGTCGCGGCGCAAGCAACCCGCCGGCTGAATTTGAAACTCGATTGGCAGGGGGGAAGTTTCGAAGTGCAATGAACGCAAATGTGTCGATCAGGGTGAGACAGTTCCCACCGTTACCCTGTTGTCCCGACTGAGTGCTTTGGCGATGAATAAGAGCAGCACTATGCCAAGCATGTTGGCGAGTGTCAGCATGACGAGGACGTTCGGGTTGCTGAAGTTCTCGAGCGCGATGATTACGCCGGCAGCGGTATTGCGTTGTGCGGTGCCAAGGCCGCCAATGTCCTCGAGATGATCCTTCCCCGCGCCTGCAAGGTAACCCAGACCGAATGCGGCGCCAACGAAAGCGAGCCCAATAAGAAACGCGCCCTTGCCGATGATGTCGAGCAGGTTGGGGTAGTAACCGACCAGTGTCACCACGATCAAAGCATATAGTGCAATGTTACCGAGCCTGCCAACCCACGGTTGCACCTTCTTCATCAAGCCCGGTATGAAGTGGGCAGCGAGCATTCCAACGCCGATCGGCAGGATCAGTTGCAACAGGAGCGACTTGGCTACTCCAAGAGCGTCTACGGTCACACCGGTCAGCACCAGCGGAAGCACGATTGGCATGTAGACGACGGTCACGACGGTCAACAGCATCATCACGGCTGCGCCGAGCGCGACCTCGTGTTCTGCGGTTTGCGTCAGCTTAATCAACAAGGGGGCGCCCGCACCCAGGCTGAAGATCAGCAGCCCCGCTTTGAGCGCGGGGTCGAATGGGGCGAAGTACAAAGCGATGATCATTAGGAGAGGAGCGAAGACGAAGTTCGCTAGCAGCATCTTAATGACGAACGGCCAGTTCTTCAGATGCTCTGCGATCGCCGAAAGCTTCTGCGTTAGTCCCACGTTCAGCATCGTGGAAATTATAAAGACGGGGGCAACGAACTGAATGACGCTCCTAAGGAACTCAAACATTCACTTCTCCTCTTAACCAGCGGGCCTCCCCTAATTTGCCCGCGTATCTGACCCAACCTCTGACTATTTGACAGTGTCGACGCTCCGCGGCCGGCCAACTATTTCGGCCAGGAGGCACACTTCAATCTCCGGTGGAATGTCCGTGACTAACGTTAACCAGTATGTCGTTACCAATGAACTGTAAGTTTTGACAGGGCATTGGCCCGGATCGTGTTCGATGGAGAGAATCATCACTCTACAACCGATGCTTAGGAGAAGTTGGCGTCCCAAAGCATTCCGACTTGGAACCGCATCGTGACTTGGCTAAAAGAAATGAACACCGTGCGGCAAAGTAACTCATGATTACGCCCAAAACCTAGTAAAGCTCTTTTCCTGTGCGTTACCATCTCTAAGGACGTTTAGCTTCCTTATGGTGATCCGCTATCACTGGACGGGGACGCGTGTTACAAACACGAGAGTTTATTATCTAATTAGTAGTTGGGCGGCTACTTCCACTTCACACGAGAGGCATCCATGCGAATTCTCGTTAAGGTCGTTATTTTCGTGATTGCAAGCACCACGTGTGCGTTGGGACAGGCTATCAACCCGGAGTTCGTCTTCGGGCGCGATTACACTTTCGAGAGGATGGTAGCAACACGCAATGTACATGATGCGGAGGATAAAGGCACGATCCGCCTTGTAACTTACGTCTACCGCCCTCTAAAGAATGATCGTCACGAAGTCGTTCTCTTCAGTCACGGCTCAACCGGAGGGCTGGCCAGTTCGCCCAAGGAGCCGGGCGGCAGCAATGCACCGCCGCGCACGGTGGTACAGTTCTTCGTCTCCCGCGGTTATACGGTGGTCGCGCCTATGCGTCGCGGGCGCGGCGAGTCAACCGGCACGTATGTCGAGGAGTGCTCGGTTTACACCGGCCAATGCACCACCGCCGATCAGGTGACGCTCGGTGAACGTGGAATACGCGAGGCTCTACTCGACACAGACGCGGTGATACAACAATTGATTCTCGGGCGAGTCGTTCCTCGCGAATCGAAAATCCTCCTCGCGGGGCATTCCCGTGGCGGGTTCCTTTCGTTAATTCTGGCCGGTGAGCGTCCGAGACTAATTAAAGGTGTGATCAACTTCGCAGGCGGCTGGTACGGAGTGACCGATAGACTTACATCCGCCGAAAACCAGCGGAGGTTGGACGATCAAAAGGCCAGGCTGGCGCGCGCTGCCAACAGCGCCGGCGCGCCGACGATCTGGTTCTACGCCGCCCGAGACCCGCTCTACAAGGACGGCGTACCACAGGATCAGCTACGTTATTGGCAGGAAGCCGGTGGGCGCGCTGAGTTTGTCTTTATCGCCCAACACTCACTTCCCAATGCCCATCTTGCGTTATCCGATCTTAGACTTTGGGAGCAGCAGGCAGACGCTTTTCTAAAAACGATTGAGACAGTGAAGCCCTAATTCCGATTTGGCGGAGAATTAAGTTTGGCGTCCCGTACGGGAATCGAACCTGTGTCGCCGCCGTGAAAAGAGAAGCGCTTTATAGGAATTAATGTAGCAGTTTTTTGTTTCGAAGCTGGCTTCCGCTGGTCCATATAAAAGTAGCAATTCCTACTTCCAGCCATGCAGGCGCCTTGCATTTTCACGGAGTACTCCGCGACCCATCTCGATAGCTTGACGCTCGTCGATCACCCCATCGCGAATCAATCCGCTAAGTGCAACGTACAGTCCGTCGCGAGTGGCACGTGACACGACTAAGTGATGTACATCAGCACCTCCGGGAACAGTTGGATAGGCGGCAGCATCGGTTCCGTACAGGACTTTCTCCGGCGCGAAGATAAGGTACTGGCGTAGTATGGCGGCGAAATCTGTGACTGGGCGGAGAAATGCCAATGCCGAAATATCAATCCAAACATTTGGCTTCAACGCAAGATAAGCCGCGATCTCGTACCATGGAGCCCCGCCGTGTATAAGAACCACCTGAGTTTGGAAAAACTGCGGATCAGCCAGCACGTCTTCGAGATTGCGAACGTCAGACTCAAGTGTTCTAAGAAACGGCGGCACTCCTAGCGACGAATGAATGTGCACCGGAAGGCTAATCTTTCCGGCCTCAAGTAGGATGTGGCGCCATAAATAATCCTGTACCGCAATATAGTCGTCTCTGCTTAGCGGAACGGTGCGGCCTTTGGCATACAAAACTGCGGCCTGTTGTTCTGGCACATCGGCGATTCGTAATGTTCGCAAATACGCATCCCAGAACTTAATACCCACAGCACCCTGTTGTTGCCAGCGGCGGAGCGTGGCGTCGACAAATCGGATGTAGCTCGGGAGATCCGCTGGTGATTCGGTAAGCCCACTCTCCTTCAAGAATGCTTGAAGATCGTGCTGTACCTCGGTTATGTCCGTCTTGTGCGACGGACTCCTCTCCATCAGATGATTTGCCGGTAACGGATAAAGCAAAGTTGTGGCATGCGGTACCCACAGAAGTCGCTTGCCATCAATTCCCTGGCGGCTGTTTTGATTTACCAGTGCGATTTCCGTGAGCGTAAAATCGAGATGATCTAACCAGTATCCCGTTGGCCCGAGCCGACTAGCCATTTTGCTCCGAGCGGCGTCGATCATTTTGATCGTCGGGAGCCAATCGTCTGGCTGCACTGAAACACCGAAACGCTGACGAATAATCGGAGAGAGCCACGGATGTGTACTACGAAGTTGTAATGGCCCCGCGCTGGCAAGTGATGGGTCGAACTGTCCTGGCCTTAGCAAGTGAGTGTGCATATCTATAGCAGGAACCTTGTCGAGAACTGTGGCGAGACGCTGAAAAACAGGATCGTTGCGCCATGGAGTGACTGGTTCTTGTGCAACAGCTCCACCAAACAAGAGCGAACTGAGGAAAACCACGACGCCGATCCGTTTTCGCATTAGTTCATCTCCTTCCGATTTTGCAAAACGCTAACAGATCTTGCGGCCCCAAGGGTTCCACCACTCGAGGATTATCTGAACTTGCAATTTTGCAGACTGGTTTACAAGATTAATGACCGGATCGCAATACGCAGCTCAGGAAATGAGGAGGCGTCGATTACAAACTTCAAAGGCTACGATTGAGTGGGCGCCCTTAGATGTCGCGGTTAAGCACAACGAAACGAGTGGTCTTGACCACCTGGGGCTCTTTTGGCGACCTACATCCGTTCATGGCGCTTGCGTTGGAATTGCAGGAGCGCGGTTACGTTTCTGTAATTGCAACGTCGCCCCTTTACCGGGAGAAAGTCAAAGCTGAAGGAATCGGTTTTCATCCGGTGCGTCCTGATCTTTCCCCGCCGGATACTGAGGCATCTGCTGACATGATTCGTCGGGTGTCGAATGCACGTTGGGGTCCGGGTTACCTTTTCCGAGAACTGCTCGTTCCTCACCTGCGCGAAACCTATGCCGATACACTTGCTGCCGTGACGGCAGAGGGCGGAGCTGATCTGCTTGTGTCGCATCAAGTTCCCTTAACGGCACCGCTCGTTGCAGAGAAAACCGGCATCAAATGGATTTCATCAGTGCTTTTCCCAATCGCATTTGCCTCCGCGTATGATCCCCCGACCCCGCCGCAATTGCCTGCGCTTCGGATGGTCGCTGCTACTCATCCACTGGTTGCGCGAACGCTTTTCGGATTAGGCAAATGGACTACGAGATCATGGGTAGAGCCAATTCAACGACTGCGTAAAGAACAAGGCTTAGCGCGCAGTCAAAACCCAATTTTTGAAGGACAACATTCGCCGACGCTCGTGCTTGCGATGTTTTCGAAAGTTCTTGCCCGGTTGCAGCCGGATTTTCCAGCAAACACACTTGTCACCGGTTTCCCCTTTTATGATCGCAAAGATGATCAGGAGCCGCCGAGTGATCTGTTGCGTTTTCTGGACGAGGGTGAGCCGCCAGTCTTGTTCACGCTTGGTTCATCGCTGGTATGGATCGCTAAGGATTTTTACCGCGTCAGCATCGAAGCCGCGCAGAAACTTGGCAAACGTGCATTACTGCTGATAGGCGACAAGCGCAATCTCCCACAAACAAAATTGCCTAAGGGCATTGCAGCGTTTGATTATGCCCCACATAGTTTAGTCATGCCGCGCGCAAGCGTTATCGTTCATCAAGGTGGCATTGGCACGACCGGACAAGCGTTAAGAGCAGGTCGGCCGATGCTTATTGTTCCCTTCGGACAAGATCAGCCGGACAATGCGCGTAGGTGCGGACGACTCGGCGTCGCGCGGACGCTCAGATACGCTCACTTCACAACTCCTCGCGTGGTCAGTGAGTTATCACAGTTACTTAATGATCCTACTTACCTCGAACAAGCAAAAAAGGTTGGAAAAGAAGTGGAAGACGAGAACGGTACGAAGAGAGCGTGTGATGCGATTGAACAAGTGCTGCGTCGGTAGATGAAGGACCTCAGCTTGCTGATACGTGATGGGAACTGAGTAGTCTGGAGATTTCATCTCATATTTGAGTGGCCACATAGCCCATGAAGGTAATGCTAGAGTTGAGCGCCTCATTGACTGAATCGTCTTCAGCAAATGATATGAGGAGATTTATTCGAATTACTGGTCTGTTAATTACCGGACAAGCATTGTTCTGGATAGGTCTTGGAGGTTTGGCCGTCTCGTTCTCGCCACGACTGGACCATATCCTCGAAGTGTCCTTTTCGCCTCTGGCACGCTCCAACGAGGTTTTAGCAGCATCGAGTTGGAGATCTTTCAGTGACATGGTCCTGCGAGATTCCCACCACTCTCCAACATTTCCGGCGGTGAGAGTGTAATGGCTCCTATATGCCTTGGGCCAATTGCCTTCGACTTCGGACTGGATAATCTGAAAGCAAGCTTCGCCAATTGTCGGTTGCCACGGAGGACAGGGGGTTGTTTGTTGCGCACACAGTATGTCGCGCAGGCCGAAGAATTCGAAAGAGGCTGGTGTTTTGTCGCTCAGATGCTTGATCAGAGCGGGGAAGGCCTGGGTCTTTGCATCACTCAATACTCGTATAGCCGTTATTACTGTTTGCGGATCTTTGCCCTCCGCTAAGTCCTGAATGGCTCGTTCATATTCCGGTGTGATAGCAGATACGTCCCTGGAGGAAAGGCGCGCGTCAGTATTTCGGCACGCGAGAAATACCATGAGCAATAAGGGTATAAAGGAAAGAGCGATTAGCGGTTTCATTATCAACTCAGAAGAGTCATCACCACCATAGCACACACCGCGTCCTCAGGCGCCGCGTTAATTTGCAGTAGTGTGTGACGGGGCAAGTTTGATCCCTGATGTTTGCTGCGAGGGGATTAAGTTATTTTGGCTTGCGCTCGGAACGGATCAACAAATCGTGGGTATGGATGGCAGCCATTGAGCGCCGTAAACCTAGGTCACTGCGTGGATCACTTCTTCGCCACTTCCAGCGAAACCGAAGTGCTGCTCAAGTTCTTCCGTGACGTTTGGGCCTTACCATGACGCTTGGGCAGATAAATTCCGCTCCTGTTGGAAATGAAGTGATTCAGTTTGGCCTTGATTCATGTTTATCTCAGCCAGCGAAATCCTTGATTGCGGTCGTCACCTGGTATAGCATCGCCCAACAGCTGTCCTAAATTACGCTGATGCAACCGCGCGGCGCTGATGTGCCGGTGTAACGATCTCTTCGGGAGAGCAGTCGCTTTCCAGTGATCGCATCACATCTCTAGCCCAAGAACGATTTTTAATCGCACTGTTAAGTCATGTCACTCTCCCAACAAACCTTTTTCCCAGAAAGAAGGAAACGCTCATGACACATACAACACGAATGACACTGCTACGCGCGTTCTGCGGCGCGACGCTGATATTCATGGCTGCGCACTCCCAACAAATGCGCGCTCAAACTCCCACTCCAACACCACAAGCGGCGCCCACACCGGAGTTTTTGGCGATCACTGTTGTCAGCGTGAAGCCTGAGATGATGCTCGAGTTTCAGAACTTCATGAAAAATACCACTAACCCTGCACTCAAGAAGGGAGGCCTTGCGTGGCGTGAGGTTTGGCAGACTACAGGAGCGGCCGGCGACGCGTTTGAGTACGTCCTCGTTTCCCCGGTCGGGAAGCTTGCAGAGTTTGATGGGCCGAGCGCGCTCGAAAAGGGCTTGGGCGCACAAGGTTTGCCTGCGTGGCAAACGAAAGCAGGCGCGCTGGTAAACGGCGTTCGCAGGTTCATCATCCGGACGCGACCCGATCTTAGCTTTGCCGCTCAACGCACGGGAGCACCGAAACTGGCCGTGGTGACCGCAGTCCACGTTGCTCCGAATCGAAACAATGAATACGAGAACTTCCTGAAGACCGATTTTGTCCCGGTAATGAAACAGGCGGGCGTAACCTACCTGGTCTCTCAGACAATCTTCGGAGGAAATGGCAACGAATACATTACGCTCACTATGCGCGACAGCTTTGCGGATCTCGATAAAGGACCTGTGCTCGTTCAGGCTCTTGGACCAGAAGGAGCACAGAAACTGATGCAGAAAATCCCCGCCGGTGCAGTGGTGCACGTTGAGCGTTCGATCTCGAGATTTGTGCCCGAATTGAGTTTCATGCCTCCGACACCCTAAAAGATTGTGCGAGTCTTCGCCGCCCTCCGAAAGGACCACAAAACAGAAATCAAATTCTATTTTGTGGTCCTTTGTACCAGCTTTGAGGTTGCGATTGCGAGGGACTGGACCGCAATAGTCCCGCTCGATGGAATTGAACAACTGCCGTTGATCCGCGGGCTCAACCTGATGAACTGATGCGCCGTGATCGACGCTACGATTCGACGGCAAATTGAAGCCGCGGAACCTTAAACATTGTTCGTGGGTAAAGTGCTATGGCATTCAAAATTCGTCGTGTCGATTACTTTTACACGACAGTCAAGGATGAACCCGGAGAGGCTTATAAGGTGCTCTCACTGTTGGCCGGTCTCGGTGTTAATCTCGTAGCTGTTACTGCAATCCCCTTTGGACCGATGAATACCCAACTGACGATCTTCCCTGAAGATACTGCACAACTTCGAAACGAGGCTCAAAAGTCTGGTCTCAAGTTAGAAGGACCACAGCCTGCATTGTTAGTTCAGGGCGATGATGAGCTCGGGGCACTCGCGCAAGTGCATTCGAAGCTATATATGGCCAATGTCAACATCTATGCCTCGAGCGGAGTCGCTGACGGAAAGGGGCATTATGGGTACATTATCTACGTGCGTCCCGATGATTTTGAGCATGCAGTAGCGGCCCTAAATGTTTGAGGGTTCGATTCGCGAGTGTTCAGGGTCAGCGGTTGGATCGGGGGCCTTGGGAGCTGCAAAACCTCCGCAAACTGCTACCTGAAGTTTCAGCTTTGCCGCTGATTGAGGGAAATTGAGTCTGAATCGATCTCCCGTCGTTGATTGGAATCATGTAAAGGTGAAGTTGCCCGATGGCCCAAAAATATCGTGAATGCTGGTTCATGCACGGCATCAACAACGTGAGAGGTCGGTTAATGTCGGCAGCGTTCGTGTAATAATGCCAACCCTGCTAGTGAGATGGACTGGATGGAAGGAGGGGATTATGATCATCAATTCGTATAGACGGTTAGTGTTGTCGGTGACGGTCGTTGGCCTGATGTTTATTGCAACCGCAACATCGCAGGAACCAAAACCACACCCCACAAGCAACAGCAACATGTCGCTTGCAACACCGGACCGTCTGAAGTGGATGCCGATCAGGCCCGGAAACGAAATGGCTGTTGTGTACGGCGATCCGAGCAAGGCTGGTGAGTTGTACGCGGTGCGTTTTCGTTTCGCGGACGGGTTCAAAGTCCGGTGATTGATAGCTTTGGCGTCCCGTACGGGAATCGAACCCGTGTCGCCGCCGTGAAAGGGCGGTGTCCTAGGCCGCTAGACGAACGGGACGCATGGTGAAGGGGCTACTAGCGTAAGCGGGTTACGTTACCGTATGGGATTTACGACTGTCAAACGAGCCCGTACCGCTACCGAAAAAACAGCAGCCTAAAGGCTGAACTGCTGAACTCTGAACCTCAGGTCTGAACAAACGTTCCCACGCACAGCATTCTTAACTATAATGCCCACCGCGGTTGTTGCCGCTCATTTCGGCTCTCAAAAACGCAGGAGAAAACGTCATGTCCTTCCCCCGCTTAGTCTGTCTATCCGCAGTCCTATTAATAACGACGAGCAGCATCGCAATCGCACAGCACGACGGCGGCGTCACGGGCGGTGGGATGATCGGCGGCAGCACCAGCCGTCCGACAACGAAACCAACAACAAAACCGGCGAATAAACCCACATCAACGACCCCAACAACAACGCGCCGCCGTCCAGCACCAACTACCAAGCGGCCGGCAACAACAACCCCGACGACAACCACAGCCAACGCCAACATCTACTACCAGCAAGGCGAAGCACTCTACAGCCAGAAAAAATATCGCGAAGCGCTCGATCAATATTTAAAAGCTACGGAGATCAACCCGTCGATGTCGTCGTCGCTCTATCGCATTGGCTGGATCTACAACGATCTCGAGGATTACAACTCAGCAGTCGATCCGCTCAAACGAGTCCTGGCGATGCAGCCCAACAACGCTGCCGCACAGTTTGAGCTCGGCTACGCTTACAAAAAACTCGAACGATACAGCGAGGCTTTTACCGCTTTCACCCGAACCGTCAGCATCGAGCCCGACAACGCAGCCGCACACTACGAGCTCGGTTGGATTCAGAACGAACAGAAGAATTACAACGACGCTCTCAAGAGTTTGAGAACGGCACTCTCCTACAGATCGAATTATCCGGACGCACAGAACGAGATTGGTTACGCATTGCGAAACCTCGGACGTTATCCGGAAGCCATTCAGGCATACCAGGAAGCCATTCGTATGAACCCGAACATGGGCCTCGCGCACCTGGGCCTCGGCGACGTCTATTACTACAACACCAAGAACTATTCTCAAGCTGCAAATTCTTACAAGCGTGGTCTCGAGTTGCGGCCCGGCAACGCTACTGCACAGTACAACCTCGGCTGGTGTTACAACGATCTCGAACGCTTCACCGAAGCTGCTGAGGAACTGCGCAAAGCGATTCAGATCAGGCCCAACTATCCCGAAGCGCACAACGAGCTCGGCTATGCGTTGCACCAGTTGAGCCGGTTTCAGGAAGCGATTCAGCAGTATATGATCGCGATCCAGCAAAAGACCGATTACGCCTCGGCCCATTACAACCTCGCCATGTCGTTTCTCGCTGTGAACAATCGAAACGGGGCGCTCCAGCAATATCGGATTCTGCAACGCATCGACAGCGCGCGGGCGACGAAGCTTTTCAACCAGATCAAGTAAATAAGCACGGGTGGCCACGGAGGGTCATCCCTACAGTTGTATTGATCAAGCTCAAGCATCCTAACCGCTCGACACCTCATCAGAATTTCGATTCAACGTCTCCTCAGAGCGTCACCTTTTCGCTGGTTTTGGTAACAAAGCAATTAGAGGCTCCCCGCGCCGGCAAGCCATCGGCTTGGCGGTATAACGCTTTCGACGTGGATCTGTAACGCACTACGACTGTCCGGTCCGGTACTGACTCGCGCCGCAGCGCGCTAAGCGCCGGACACGCTCGAAGTGTGCCCACACTAAGAGGTTCTGCGATGCACCAATACCAACCCACCATTATCGAAACAGGTTTTTTGCTTCAACGACTCCTGATCCAGATCGCGTTTCTGCGAGACGAACTCAAACAAAGCTGGATCGAACTTCGAAACAACCCGATCACGTTCAGTAAAACAGCGGCTCGTCAAACCGTTCATCGTTTGCGAAAGTTGCTGTCGACGCCGAATGTGCTACCAGCAACACTAACAGCAGTCGCTTCGATCACGTGCGTCGTACTCATCGTCGTTTTATTCGACAAGACTCGTCCGACAACTCCGGAACTGGCCTCGACTTCAGACGGTGAAGAAATTGCTATCATCGACGTCTCGAAGCCGCTCGACTCGACAAACAAGCCAAGCATTGGCAAAGATGGACCAGGCCGTGTCGGATTTCAGAACAAGAAGGGCGAGGGCTCCGGCCCGATACGACAATCCGCGCAGGGCGGTGGCGGAGGCGGTGATCACAGTCGCATTCCGTCACAAGTCGGAAAGTTGCCGCCGCCTTCGTCAATTCTCGCAGCCATACCAACAGCACCTCCGGTCCATCCGCCGTCGCTTCCCGCTGCGGGCATCGATATCGATCCTGCTTTGTGGAAGGACTTGAAAGCCCCCGTTTACGGCGATCCGAGATCGAAGTCTGAGATCGAATCGAAAGGACCGGGCGACGGTGAAGGAATCGGGACAGGTCAGGGCCTGGGCATCGGTGAGGGTAAGGGACCAGGTGTCGGGCCGGGAGAGAAGGGAAACATGGGCGGCGGCACGAGGCAGCCTGGTTGTTGTGATCCGGGCGGCGGATCTAATCGCAGCGGTTCTGATCAACCGTTTGCAGGATCGCAAGTCGAACAACGCGCGCGTGTGCTATTCAAACCGGAACCGACGTACACGGAAGACGCGCGGAGAAATCAGATCGTGGGTACCGTGATGCTGCGCGTCGTGTTTGCGAGTAATGGCGATGTGGTCCAGATTCATGCGGTGCGGACGCTGCCGTATGGTCTGACGGAACGTGCGATTGCGGCCGCAAGGCAGATCAAATTCGTGCCCGCGGTGAAAGGTGGACGTCCGGTGTCAGTTTTTATGCAGTTGGAGTACAACTTTAATTTATATTGAGGGCCGAATAGCCTAAACATCCAACGCTGGGGTGGCCACGGAGGGCCACCCCTACAGTTGCGATGCAAGGTTCCGATATCTTCAGCGTTCTACGGAACAGAGGCTTACAATCGGGTTCTAAAATTCACACACTGCGTCGGAGGAAACCATGTCGAGAGAACTCCTGCCGAAATCCTTGCTGATACTCATTCTCAGCGTTCTCGCACTTCCCGTGATCATCGTTCTTTACGCGCCGCCAACCACTGTCTCTGCACAAGCAGGCGACACCTCGGGCGCCCTCACGGTGCTCGACGCAACGGGAAAACCAAAATCAGCCTGTCCACTCAAACACACCGACGTTAAGGCCGAGATCAGTGGCTTCATTTCGCGCGTGGTGGTGACGCAGCATTTTGAGAACCCTTTCCCGGAAAAGATCGAAGCTGTCTACACGTTTCCGTTACCGCAAAACGCTGCGGTCGACGACATGACGATGATCGTCGGTGAGCGGACAGTCCGGGGCAAGATTCTGCCGCGCGAAGAGGCGCAAGCGATTTACGAAACGGCGAAGTCGACCGGGCAAGTTGCCAGCCTGCTCGACCAGGAACGGCCGAACATCTTCACGCAGTCCGTCGCAAACATTCTTCCCGGCGAGCAAGTGAAGATCACGCTCAGCTATGTCGAAACCTTGAGCTACGTAAACGGCGCGTACGAGTTTGTGTTTCCGATGGTGGTTGGCCCACGTTACGTGCCTGGTTCACCAAAGCCAGATTCGCAAGGCAAAGGCTTTGCTTCCGATACAAGCCAGGTTCCCGACGCATCACGCATCACTCCCGCAGCCGGCACGAGAAACGGTCACGACATCTCACTCGAAGTCGCGCTCGACGCCGGTTTGATTATCGATAACATTGATTCAAAAACTCACCCCACGGACATGCAACGTCCAGACGCGCACAGTGCGCGACTGCGTTTGAAAGATAACGAAACTATTCCCAACAAAGATTTCGTGCTGCGTTACGACGTCGCGGGCCAGGCGATTCAGGATGCACTCTTGACACATCGATCCGACAAGGGCGGGTTCTTCACGCTCATACTTCAGCCCCCCGATCGTGTCACCGTGCAAGACGTGACGCCAAAGGAACTCGTGTTCGTCCTCGATACGTCAGGCTCGATGCAGGGATTTCCGATCGAGAAGGCGAAGGAGACGATGAAGCTCGCGCTCGACGGTCTCTATCCGTCTGACACGTTCAACCTGATCACATTCGCAGGCGACACACGCATACTGTTTCCGGAGCCAGTTCCGGCAACACGCGTGAATCTCAACAGAGCACAGCGATTTCTCAATTCGAGCACGGGCGAGGGTGGCACCGAGATGATGACCGCGATCAAGGCCGCTCTCAAGCCATCCGACGATCGGTCGCACGTGCGCATCGTTTGCTTCATGACGGACGGTTACGTCGGTAACGACATGGCAATCATCGCAGAAGTGCAGAAGCATCAGAACGCGCGTGTGTTTTCGTTCGGCATCGGCAGCTCCGTGAATCGTTACTTGCTCGACAAAATGGCGGAAGCAGGACGCGGCGAGGTGGAGTACGTTGGTTTGAATGACGACGGATCGGCCGCGGCGCGACGCTTTCATGAACGTGTGCGTAATCCGCTGCTGACTGATATCTCGGTCGAATGGAATAACCTGCCTGTTGCTGATGTTTATCCGCAACGCATTCCTGATCTTTTCGGCGCCAAGCCGCTCGTGATTAAAGGACGGTACACGGGCGCGGGCCGCGGCACGATTAGACTGAAAGGTAAGATGGCCGGCGGTGATTTCGTGCGCGACATTCCCGTCGAATTTCCGGAAACGATGGCGTCGCACGATGTGCTTGCGTCGCTGTGGGCGCGGGCGCGAATAGACGACCTGATGGGCCAGGATCTCAACGGGGCGCAGTCAGGAAGCATACGGCAGGATCTGAAAGACACGATTACACAGCTCGGTATCGAATATCGTCTGATGACGCAGTTCACTTCGTTTGTCGCGGTTGAGGAAATGATTGTGACTGATGGTGGTAAGCCACGACGAATCGATGTGCCGGTGGAGGTTCCCGAAGGTGTTAAAGGAGAGGCGATGATAGATCCTGCGTCTCCAGTATCCGCGCTGGCGTTCACTGTTAGCGGGGCGAACAAGAGCTTTAGTCGAGGCAGGGCTAGTGGGTCGGTTAGTGGTGTTGGTAGTGGTGGTGCTGGTGGTGGTTTTCGGAATGTACGTTCAGCGCCCCAACCAAACTCGCCGCCCGTCGTGTCGTCGGTCACCGCGACGGGACTTGACTACGATCCGAGCCAAATACTAGTTAAAAACGCTGATGCGAAGCTGCATCGCTCGTTGTTTGCAGTTGTGCAAAAACTGCGCGCGAAAGAAATGCTTTTGAACCCGGCGGAGACGCCGTTCATTCGCGACGGCAAAGCCGAAGTGCAGGTCTGGTTGACTGACAAATCGACTGAAAATTTGGCGCAGCTGAAAGAACTCGGTTTTGAAGTCGTGTTTGAAGCAAAGAGCGCGAACCTGATCATTGGGCGATTGCCAATCGAGAAATTGGAGGCGTTGACGAATTTGAAGTTCGTGAAATACGTCGCGCCACAGGTTCGGAAGTAAGTAACCAGATCTGAGTAGCTTTGCCTCAGAAGTCGTCCGACTTCTGAGGCAAAGCCGACTGCCCTCCTAATTTCAAAAGCCTCACGAAACATTTTTTCAATTTCTCTCATAAGTTATTGAAGTCACGTCGATAGAAAACTTAGACAACTCACAAAGGAACATAACTCCACATGGAAGCTCCTCAAGTCGTTCCGAAGCGAGAAGATCAAGCCCCGGATGTTCAGGACGATCCCACGCTCAAGCAAGTCCTGCTGTCGCACGTGCTGATCGAAGAGTATCAAGCACTCGAACAGCCAAAGTGGGATGACGCTGAGTTTACCCGCCTAAAAGACCAGGATTCCTGCGACGGCGACACGGTCAGGGACATTTACAAGTTAATAAATACCGCTCAACGGCAACATGTCTCCGAGCTGCGCGCCGGCTATGAAGAGAAAGGCAAAAAATGGATCAAAGATGACGCAACACTACAGCGGGCTGTTAGCCAGGCCGTGCTGGCAGATGTGTCGGGAGACATTGATGACTTGCGCAACGAGGTTGCGAAGGATCTAGAGGAGAAGTTTCCAGAGGAAAAACCAGGAGCGCGGCTGGACTCGCTCATCGAAAACGAACTGTTCCATAAGTTGAGCGAACGCGCCCAAAACGGCGCTACCCCCAGTGATCAGCTCACAACCAAAACTCTTCGCTCAGCTCTCTGTCTTTCAGGCGGAGGCATTCGCAGTGCGACTTTCAACCTGGGAATTCTCCAGGGCCTCGCGCGTCACGGCCTGCTGGAGAAGTTTGATTACCTCTCGACAGTTTCAGGCGGCGGCTTTATCGGCGGCTGGCTTTCAGCGTGGAAACAGCGCGCCGGGTTGTTGCAGGTCACCAGCGAGTTGCGAAGACCGCCAGAAACACCACTGCAACCGGATCCGAAACCCGTCGAAAACCTTCGCATCTACAGCAATTACCTGAGCCCGCAACCAGGTTTACTAAGCGCCGACACCTGGACCCTTATTGCTACCTTAATTCGCAACCTCATGTTGAACTGGTTCGTCTTCGTACCGGTTCTACTCGCGATGCTGCTCGTGCCCAGAATGTGGGCGTCGATTGTGCTCCGCAGCAGCAGTCATCCGATTTATGCCATCCAGGTTTCGTGGTGGATCGGGTTCATAGCAGCAGTCGTGGCGCTCTCGTACATTGCCCTGAACCTACCAACCGCAAATACCTTCGTCACGCCGCCCCCGGAAAAGCAATACAAGCGTGAACAGTTTCCGTTCATCTTCGGGTCCTTAATATGGTTTGTAGTCAGTGCGTCTGCCTTCTCGGTGTTTCTATGGAAATGGCACCTGCTGAAATGGGAGCCGATGTTATGGCGTTCGTACACCAGGTTTGCATTAGCGATGATAGCTATTCCGTGGGCTCTCTTTATCATCAAAATATTGTGGACCGGTTATAGGAAAGACAAACGACCACCTCTGTTTTCACTTGGCTTCGCGACGATTGTTATCGCCTTAATCCAAATCATCGTCGGGTACGTTGCCAGCGCCGTAGTAATCCAGTTGCTGCCACTTTTTGATAACTACGGCATCGAGTACTCGATCTTTTCCACACCTCTCGTGCTCGCGTTGATGGGATTTGAAGCAGTGCTGATCGCCGGTTTCACCAGCCGCGTCAGCAACGATGACGATCAGGAGTGGTGGGGCCGGGCCGGAGCGTGGATCATGATTGCGGCTGTTGCCTGGATTCTGGTCCATGCACTCGTCCTGTACGGACCGCTGCTCATATTAAAACTTGAAGATACCTACAGGAATCTGGCTGGCGGTCTACGCAATCTCACGTGGGGTGACTGGGGCAAGCTGGCGGGAACCGCATTAGGTCTTATCTCAGGTGTGATCACGCTCCTCGGCGGCTTCAGCGCGAAGACTCCGGCGAATTCCAAAGAGGCACAAAAGTCAGGAATAGGTGGCTTGCTGCTCGGGCTCCTTACTAAAGGACTGGCACCGGTGTTCCTCGCCTTCGTGATCATTCTGCTCGCGCTGGCAACGAACTGGATACTAATCAGTCGTCCGACGCAGTATTTCAATTACCTGTATATCAACGAGTATCTGCCCGACGCGTTTTCTCCTTACGCGGACTGGCATTGCCAGATCCTCAAGAAGACACCGTTTCGGACGCTTGCGCTCCTCTTGTTGTCCCTGCTCGCACTCGGAGTGATATTCGGACGTCTCATCAGCACCAACGTCTTCTCGCTCCAGTACCTCTGGCGCAATCGCATCATTCGCGCATACCTCGGTGCTTCTCACGCCGATCGACATCCTAACCCGTTTACTAATTTCGATCGTCGCGACAACCTTCACATGTGCGAGTTATGGCCGGAGCCCGGTAAGCCGTTAACGGAAAAGCACGCCCGCTTTGAGGACAAACGCGAACGCAAGCTCTTTCACATTTTGAACCTCGCACTCAATCTCACCGGTGGCGACAAACTTCAGTGGCAGGATCGAAAGGCCGAGTCGTTCACTGTGTCCCCACTGCATGCCGGCAGCTTTTGGCTTGGTTACCGCCGCTCGACACACTACGGCGGCACCGGCGGAATCACATTAGGCGCGTCAGTCGCGATCTCCGGAGCTTTTGTCAGTCCCAACATGGGATTCATGATGAACTCGGCCGTAGTGCGATTTCTCATGGCGCTCTTCAATGTCAGATTTGGTTGGTGGTTGGGTAATCCCGGGCCGGCAGGTGACGAGACAAATTTCTTAGAGCGCCTGCTGAACATTCCGGCCAAGTTAGTCGGGCTCGAAGTCAAACGACCGTTTCGTCTTGACTCGCCACGGTTGTCAGTAATTCCTTTTCTTTCCGAAGCTACCGGCAATATTGACGCCAAGTCGTCGTATGTTTATTTGTCTGATGGAGGGCACTTCGAGAATCTCGGGCTCTACGAGATGGTATTGCGGCGCTGCCGCTTTATCGTAGTCTGCGATGCGACTACTGATCCGGAGTACTCGTTTGAATCTTTCGCCATGTCGATCAGGCAAATCCGTGTAGATTTTGGTGTGCCGATCGACATGAAGGAGTTGTCAGTTGGTGCGCCGTCTCAGAGTTTCAAGAACAAATATTGCGCCATCGGCAAGATTCGATATTCGTGCGTCGATCGCGATCCTGACGATGAAGAGACTACGGATGACGATTACGACGGCATTTTGATTTTCATCAAGCCGTCGCTCATCGGGGAGGAGTCGCGAGACGTAATCAATTACTGGCAAGCCCGCTCGACTTTCCCGCAGGAAGTGATCACTGACCAGTGGTTTAGTGAATCGCAGTTTGAGAGTTACCGGGCACTCGGGTCGGGGATCATCGATGCGATCTGTGAAGGTAGTAACAATCGCATGAACCTCGCGAACTTTGAGCAGAAAGTACGCGACCACAATCTATTAAACTTCCGCGCTTTCCAGGAAGACATCAGCTACTTTGCCCTGAAGGAAGAATTGAAAGACGGCATGTTTGCGGAGCCCTTTGATCCAAACCGGAGTGCGTACCGGTCTAAGGTCCGCAAGTTTATGGAGAATATCTTGCGCTAGCCATCACTTAAAAACCGATGTCACTCTTGACAACTGTTTAATGTGTGTCTACCGTGTGCCATCGGCCACAACGCATTCGAATTTCAGAGGTCGGTCGTGTTCATCCGCGGCCGGCCTCTTTCAGTTATATGGCAATCGTAATGAAATTTGGCGGGACGTCCGTAGCCGACGCCGCCGCCTTCGAGAACGTCGCGCGCATTGTTGCCGCAGAGCGTGCGATGGTTCCCGTTGTCGTCGTCGTTTCGGCGATGGGCGGAGTGACTGATGCATTGCTGGCGGCGACGCTTTCCTCAGTTGGACCAATCTTTAGTCGACACGTAGCCGCCGCAGAAGAACTACTTCAGGGACCTGAGTTGCAAGGTTTCAAGGAGTTTGTGAAACGCGCCGAAGCTCAGGTGCAAGAATTACTCCAGACGCAGACCACTTCTAATCGCAAAGCTGTTCAGGATGCGGTGGTTTCGTTTGGCGAGATCCTCTCCAGCACGTTGATGGCCGCGGTGTTGAATCAACGCGGCGTCGAGGCGCGGCAGGTTGATGCGCGTCGTTGCATCATCACGGACGAAGAGCATACGTGTGCGAGACCTTTCATGCGCGAGACTTTTGCGCGCACGGAGGAAGAGTTACGGCCATTGCTCGACAGCGGCGTGGTTCCGGTTCTCGGTGGATTCATCGCTGCGACGTTGCAAGGCGCTACCACAACTCTCGGACGCGGCGGTTCCGATTACACGGCCGCGCTGATCGGCGCCGCACTCAAAGGTGATGAAATACAGATCTGGACCGACGTCACGGGTGTGTTGACTGCCGATCCGCGCGTGGTGCCCGGGGCGCAGACGATCGATCGACTGTCTTACAGTGAAGCCGCTGAGCTTGCTTACTTCGGAGCGAAAGTGCTGCACCCAAAAACGATCCAGCCTGCGATTGAGAATTCGATTCCGGTTCGCATTTGCAATTCGCGCTTGCCGCAGGAGCGCGGCACGCTTGTTGGACCACAAAGCGAGACGTCGTCGCGAGCCATCAAAGCCATCGCACATAAGACGGGCGTCACGGTCGTGCAGATTACTTCAGCACGCATGTTAGGCGCGTACGGTTTCCTGCGCGCGCTGTTTGAAGTGTTTGAGCGACACCGGACTGTGGTTGATGTGGTTACGACGTCGGAAGTTAGCGTGTCGCTTTCTTTAGATGAGGTGGGCGCGTTGCCGGCAATTGTCGATGAGTTAAAAGAACTCGGCACGGTCGGAATAGAGAAGGGAAGGGCAATCATCTGCGTTGTTGGCGAAGGTTTGCGAGGCACGCCGGGAATTGCCGGGCAGGTTTTCAGCACGATTAACGACATCAACGTGTCGCTGATCTCGCAGGGAGCGTCGAGCGTCAACTTCACTTTTGTGATCGAAGAAGAGCGCGTAAAGGAAGCGGTGAGACGTTTACACGAGGAATTCTTTAGCCGCGACCGCGCACAGAACCGAGCGCGGTAGCGCCGGGTCAAGTAATTTTCTATGAATGTTTTTGAGTTGACGCGGCAACTGATCGATATTCCGTCTGTGACCGGTGATGAGCTGGCGGTGGGACAGTTTCTTTCAAACTATCTCGAGCAGCTCGGGTATCGTGTTGAGAGGCAGGAAGTCGCCCCAGATCGTTTCAATGTGATCGCGACAACTCAGGCGCCGCCGCGCCTCGTGTTCTCGACGCACATGGACACGGTGCCGCCGTTCATCGAGTCGAGCGAGGATGAGGAGTTTATTTATGGTCGCGGGTCGTGCGATGCGAAAGGGATCATGGCGGCGCAGATCTTTGCAGCGCAGCGTTTGCGTGATGAGGGTGTGAACGAGATCGGGTTACTCTTCATGGTGGATGAAGAGCTCGGCAGTTTGGGTGCGCAGGCGGCGAACAAACATCCGCTCGCGCGTGAGTGTCGTTTCCTCATCAATGGTGAGCCGACGGACAGTCGTCTGGCGACGGGCACGAAAGGATCTGTGCGCGCGGTCATCACGACTGAAGGTCGCGCGGCGCATTCGGCGTATCCGGAGGCGGGCGAGTCGGCGATCGAGAAGCTGCTCGACATTTTGCAGAAGATTCGTGCTTGCGAGTGGCCGGAAGATAGCTTCTTTGGTACGACCACGTGCAACATTGGCGTGCTCGGCGGCGGCACGCGGCCGAACGTGATTGCAGATAAAGCGCATGCGGAATTGCAAATTCGGCTCGGGATCGATATAGAGCACGTCAAAAGAGTTCTTGAAGATGCTGTGGGCACCCACGGGCGGCTAGAGTATAGTTCGGCGCACAATCCGGTGCGGTTGTACTCGGTTCCGGGGTTTGATGAATGCGTAGTTCGGTTTACGACGGACGTGCCTTACCTGCCGGCGTGGGGCAAGCCATTATTACTCGGACCCGGCTCGATCCTCGACGCGCACACAGATCACGAACGGATCTCGAAAAGAGAGTTGGCGGGCGTGGTGAGTCTCTACACGACCATGGCCAGACAGCTGTGGCCACAGATGAGAACGGATTGATTGCGGATCGGTTTCATCGGTTTTCATCCGCGTTCATCCGTGGTTAAAAAGACCTTTATGAGAATAGCGTTAATTGGTTTTGGGGCGATGGGCCAGTTAGTAGAGGCTGGCGCGCGTAAGGGCGGCGACGATGTCGGAATCATTTTAAAGAGCAATGAGGGCGAATTGCCGGTGCAGCAACTGGCAGAAAAACTGCGCGGGCACGACGTTGCGATCGACTTTTCCATTGGTGACGCGGTCCTCAAGAACATCGAAGCTTGCGCACGCGCCCACGTCGCTCTCGTCGAAGGCACGACCGGTTGGAAGCAACACGAATCCACCGCAAAACAACTCATCACCGAACACTCCGGCGCGATGGTCTACGGCGCAAACTTCTCCATCGGCGTAAACCTCTTCTACCGCATCGTCAAACAAGCTGCGGAACTATTTTCTGCCGTCGATGGCTACGCACCGTTCATCGAAGAAGCCCATCACAGCCGCAAGCGCGACGCGCCTTCAGGCACCGCTCTGAAACTGCGCGATTTGATGTCAGAACATCTTGGCCCTGACATTCCAACATCATCGACGCGCGCCGGCTACATCCCCGGCACGCATCGCGTCGGTTTCGATTCTGAAGCAGATCAGATCTTGTTAACGCACACAGCGCGCTCGCGCCAGGGTTTCGCAAACGGTGCGTTGCTTGCGGCACATTGGATCATCGGACAAAGAGGTGTG
>DASTTS010000629.1:0-8806 GCA_035760085.1 Pyrinomonadaceae bacterium | reverse complement strand
CTTCAGCACTGATCCGCGGCTCGATGAAGGATCATCTGGTGCGCGCGTCGTGGTCCAGGGCAACACTGAAGAGTTAGCTGGCCGCGATTCATGTTGTACGGTCAGCTCATCGTCCAAATCGAACGACGAAAGTATTTGCCGCGGCTTGCGTTCGTTGCTCATCGAGTGTCCACACTTCCAGCAGAAAGCGTACTTCTCCTCGATTTCAGATCCACATTCAGAACATGTTCTGACATGCGGCGTTTCTTTTTTCGCCTTGACGATCGGCTCGGGCTGGGGTTCGGGCTCTTCACGCTTCGCCACTGGTGGTGGCGGTGCTGGTGGTTGGATTACTGGTGCGACTGGTTTCTTCTTTGGCTGCTCCTTGATCACTTCGAGCATGCCCGTCGCGACGAGTGTCCAACCGTTACCGGAGCGCGAGACAAACGCCGGTTGAAGGATCTGAACGTCGCCTGCATCTGGATTCGGGCAGTGATAGTAATCCTGGTAAAACTCGTAGAAGTCGCGCTTTGCCGAAAACTTCGAGGCGCGCGGTAGCACGAACGGCTGCTCCTGGTTCGTGACGATTACAAACTCGCCATCTTCAACCGGCACAAATGCGCCTGTCTCGTAGTCGAAAGTCACATTTGTCTTGTTCGATGCCTTGGTTCGCTTCAGATAACTCGCGACCAGTGACGGAAACGCGGGGGCGATGTCGAGTCGTTCGTCACAAAGCGGGCAGGTGTTGAGGCCCGTGATGAATGTTGCATTCACCGCGTCGCAAGTGTGTTCGTGCAAGTCGGTCGACGCGGGTCGCAAGCAGCCGGGACAGGAAGGTTGCGGCACGCCTTCCGCCGTCAACGTGAAGTTTTTAGTCTGGAGCGGCGTGTTCGACTCGAAACTGATCACATAACAGCGGTCGCAAAGGTACAGGAGCGAGCTTCTGCGGGTGCAGACGGCGCAACGCTGCAAGCCGTACTGGTCAAAATCGACGGGGCAGAAGTGTTCGCAATTACAGCAATACTGCCATTGCAACTCGACGGGAGACGCAGCCTGGCCTTCGAAATCGATGGCACCGAGGAGGTGGCTGCGATTTTCACACTTGATGGGACTTTGTCGAGGAGCGAAAAATCCTCTTTTGTGCTCGGGACAGAATACTCTCATTTTCGTAGCTCCCTTCAGTGACAGCTGACCGTTCAAGTTGTACGTCGCACGAAGCATGGCATAAGTGCTGGGGGAGATACGGAATACAGATGAAAAGAAACGGGAAGAGGGTTGCGGATTCGTGCATAGATTACGTTCATCGACCAAATTTTGCAATCATCTTGTTAATCTTGCGAATCCTGTAATCCTGTCTAACAACTACTGCCCGCGACAGGCGTCCCGGAGGGCAGTGAAAGTCACAACATTCAGATTTTGCTGTTGGTTAGTTTGCTCGCGGATGTAGCGGGTCAGGATGGAGGCGAGTTGTTCGTCCGACATCCTGGCGCCACACGTTTTTAACCAGCTCAATTTTTCCTCCGGGGCGCCGAAAAAAGGTGCGACGAGCATCCCGTTCATCTGGCCCGTGACGTAGGCACGTTTTTCCGTGTCGCTCATGTCGAGATAGTCCTTGGCGGTGAAAAAGCCAGGACCGATTTTTACTGTTTGTTGTGCGGGGTAGACGTTTACAACTGCGATGAGAGCGATCAATGCGAGCAGGTATTTCATACGTGCCTCCGTGCGCACAGTCTACCAGCCCCATAAGCACACAAAAAGCACAAACGCTGAACTCAGACATTTGTGCTTCGTGCGTTTCTTTATGGCTAAAACTACATTGAGATCGTGCCGCAGGCGATGCGTGCGCCGGAGTTTCCGGACGGATCAGTCTTCCCGTCATCCGCTTTTTCGTGAACGACGAGCGACGTGCCACCATTCGAGAATAGCCCGGTAGGTCCGTCACCCAGAACGACGCGGACGTCAGTCAGCGTTTGCTTTGCTGTTCCATTCGCACTCACGTTGAAGTTGAGCATGTCGCCGGCATGTGGCCCTTTCGGGTTCTTCAAGCCATGCATTTTAGAAGTCGGGTTGAAGTGTGCGCCCGCCGTCTCAAACGCCGGCCCTTCACATTTCGCCACCTGGTGAATGTGAATTCCGTGTTGGCCCGGCGGTAGATTCTTCAGATCAAGCTTGATCCTCACGCCGCCTTTCTTGTTGATGGCGGTGATGGTGGCTGTGCCCACCGATTCGCCATTCGCATTCTTCAACTCAACAACGTGACCGCCCGCGTGCTGCGCGGAGACATACGACAGCAACCCTGCGAGAACGATCGCAGCCACAATGAACATGAAAAATTGTTTTCGTATCATTTCTTTCTCCTTTGTGAGATGGGGTTCAACTCTTGACGCTCTCCGGCTGGTGCTGTCTTATTTGAAAACTTCTCTGCGGTTCTCGGCGTATCTCTGCGCTCTCTGCGTTTGAGTTACCCTTTAACGCAGAGAACACTGAGATACGCCGAGGACGCAGAGAAAATCGCTCAATTTAAGACACCACTCTCCGGCTTGAGTGCTTTGGCTTTCGTTGCAGTTATGCTGTCAGCACGTCGCCGGCCCAGCACCAACAATGCAATCAATGCGGAAAGCACCAGTAGCCATAACAGCGGACGAATCCCGCCAAACAACCTGTGTCCCCAGCCGTTTGAATGATATAGCGTAAGCTCGGCCGTGGACGCATTGAAAGCGGATCCCTCGAGACTCGCTTTGGATTGCGCAATAATTCCACGTAAACCTTCGAGCGCCTTTTTCTCGACTACGCCGCGCTTTATCTTACCAAATGGACCTTCCAGGCCGTCAGCGCGCGACCGATTTTCGTAGACCAGGTACGAACCATTGGTTGTACCGGGAACGTTGACAAAAGCGGTTAACGCGAGAAAAGCGTTGAAGTAGTGGTTTGCGTAAATCTGTTTTGACGCGACGAGCACTTGTGGCCCAACATCGCTGTTTCGTTTGTAGATCGAGATATGGTTGACGGCGATCACGGGTTTTAGTCCAAACTTGATCTTGGACCAAACGAGCGCCTCTTCCACGAGTTGCAACCCTGATTTCGTATCGGAGAGAAAACTGCTTACGTAACCGGCCGCAGAAGTCAGTGCCTGATGTTCCGTGGCGAGATTGATACGGTTCGGTTTGTCGTTGTACTCAATTAACGCTGCTTCGCCGCGGGCGCGATAGTCCCTGATGTACGCGAGCAGCATTTGTTTGAAAAGATTTGTGACTTTGAGCTGGTAGTCAGGCGCGGACCAGTCGATTTCCTTGCGAAAACGCTCGATCATCGGCGCCGACAGTTTGATCTGGCAGTCGCCGGCAATACATTCTTTCAGATCGTCGATGTCGACGGTTTCGAGCGTGAGACCATCAAGGTCGGCAAGAGTGGGTTCCTGGCCGAAGCTCCCGATTTCGAGGATCGCAGCGTTGTTTTTACGCAACATATTGTCGCGATATAGCCGCAGAAATTCCTCGGCGCCGGCGTTGATGTTTACGAGGCCAGTGACGGCAACTTCGCGTTTGTCTTTGGCCGGAACCAGGCGTACCACCGGCTGATTGAGCTGCAAAGCCGCGAAGTCCGGCTCTTCAAAAGACGCCTTTTCCCGAAGGACTTGCTGAAACTCAGCCATTGATGTTTGGGCGAGAGCTGTGCCTGCACCTAAGCAAACCAGCAAGGTACAAAGGATGGAAGTATTACGCGTTAACATACGTCAGCCCTATCCGACTATTGCACTTGTCTGCGACTGGTGAACTCTTTTGTTACGCAAAATGACGGACAACGAGCCCCATCGCATGAGCCGTGCCATGGGGAATAAACTGGGGGACGCAATGTATATACAATACAGGACTAATTACGGATTAATTCCGTCTAAACGAAAGGGACAAAAATGAGTGGAGCAATTTCTGAACTGTCGGCCCTGAAAGCTAAACTGCAAGCAGTATGGAGCGCCGGAGATTTCGGACAGATTGCGAAGTACTACGCGAACGATGCCGCGGATTTTATCAAGCGGCTCGATCTTAAGCCGGGAATGACGGTTCTCGATGTCGCCTGCGGCACAGGGAACCTTGCAATTCCGGCAGCGCGAACAGGCGCGCATGTAACGGGAGTCGATATCGCGGCGAATTCCGTTGAGCAGGCGCGTCAAAACGCGAAAGCCGAAGGGTTAAATGCCAGATTTGACGAAGGCGACGCGGAAGCATTGCCTTATCCGGACGCGAGTTTTGATGCAGTGGTGACGATGTTCGGGGCGATGTTCGCGCCTCGTCCGGAGCTAGTGGCGAGTGAGCTCAAGCGAGTTTGCCGTCCCGGTGGTTTTATCGCGATGGCTAACTGGACGCCTAACGGTTTCATCGGTCAGATGTTCAAGATCACGTCGCAACACGTTCCGCCGCCGCCGGGTATGCCGTCTCCGGTGCTGTGGGGCGTGGAAGAAAAGGTTCGCGAGCGTTTTAGTGAGGGCATCTCGAAGCTGGAGACACGGCTTCAAAAGGTAACCTGGGTGTTTCCTTTTTCTCCCGCAGAGGTCGTGGAGCACTTCCGGTTGTATTATGGACCGGCGCAAAAAGCTTTTGCTACGCTTGCTGAAGACAAGGCGGCGGCATTGCGGAAGGAACTGGAAGAGCTTTATACAACTTACAATCAGGCCACTGACGGTACGACCAGAGTCGAAGCTGAATACATGGAAATAATAGCCGTCCGGGCTTAAGCTCCGGCCGGCGAAAAGGGAGAGTAAATGTTTCGGAGGATTTTTGTTCCGGCTTTATTTACGTTAACTCTGACATTTCTCTCCCTTACGACTGTCTCTGCGCAAAGTGTCACTCCGCCGTCGCAACCGTTAACGGGACCCGGCGGCAAGCAGTACGTTCACACCAGCGTTATCAAGAACCGGTACGGTAAGGGCGGGCAGGAATACTGGCTCTTCGAGCCTGCCTCGCCCCGGCCGCGCACGGCTCCAGTCGTGATTTTTCTGCACGGCTGGGGTGGCATGAATCCTTTGTACTACGGTGCGTGGGTGGACCACCTTGTGAAGCGTGGAAATATCGTGGTCTATCCGCGTTACCAGGCAAACCTGCTGACGCCGATCAACGACTTCCTTCCGAATACGCTCGCGGCAATCAAAGATGCTCTTCATCGTCTCCAAACTGAACGGGGACACGTGACTCCTGATTTGAGTAAGTTTGCCACTGTGGGTCATTCGCTCGGTGGTGTGCTGGCGGCGAATGTGGCCGCGCTTGCAAGTGAATCGAGTTTGCCGCGCGTGCGCGCCGTGATGTCTGTCGAGCCTGGCATTACTGAATCGCCCATCAACGTTCCACTCGCAGACCTGACGAACATTCCCCCAGACACGCTCTTGCTCGCCGTTGCAGGAGATCAGGACACGCTTGTTCGCGACACGGACGCGAAGCGAATCTATTACGAGTCAACGCGTGTCTCGCCTGCAAACAAGGATTTCATCACGATGATTTCTGATTCGCACGGGCAACCGACATTACAGGCGAGTCACCGCGCGCCGACGGCGATGAGTAAGGATTACGACAGCGGCGAAGGGGTCGGTGGCGCAGCGACCGGAATTCCCGATCGGATTGGCGGGGCGCGCATATCGCGACGCGTTCGCCCCGAGACGATGCTCGTCAACGCTCTCGACTACTACGGAACGTGGAAACTCTTCGACGGCCTCATCGACGCCGCCTTCAACGGCAAGAACCGCGACTACGCCCTCGGCAACACCCCTCAACAACGCTTCATGGGCGTCTGGAGCGACGGCGTCCCCGTCAAAGAACTCAAAGTCACCGACAAACCGTAGCCGCAAAAAGGCACAAAAAGCACAAACGATCGTGTCAATTCCTGCTTATAGAAAAACGCGGGGGGCAGGATATGAGACGAGTTTACAGGGTGTTGGTGGTGTGTCTGGTGGCGGTGGGCGCTGCCGTTTCGGTTAAGAGTCAGGAAGTTACAAAAGAGGATTCGAAGAGTCAGAGTAAGCAGACGGTGGTTGTCGATCAGCAGACCACGACTAAGCAGGACTACGAGTTTCCGACGCATCGGGAGCGATTCAATCGTTATCTGAAGAGCACTGTTGGACCATTCAGGTTGGCGTGGAGTGCGGGCGCGGCGGGCATCGATCAGTGGCGTGATCATCCGGAGGAATGGGGGCAGGGAATGAAGGGCTTCGGCCGCAGGTACGCTTCCCACCTCGGGCAAAATGCGATTCGGCAGACGGTCACTTATGGTCTCGATGAAGCGTTCGGTCTCGATACCGGTTTCAAAAAAAGCACACGCGAAGGTGTTGGAGCGCGAGTGAAAAGCGCGTTGCTCGATAACGTCACGTCGCGGACGAAGAGCGGTAAGCGCGTGTTTTCAGTGCCTCGTTTTGCGGGAGCTTATAGTGGCGGAATCATTTCTCGCGAGACGTGGTATCCGGAACGCTATAGTTACAAAGATGGACTCCGAGCCGGGACCGGAAACTTGTTAACGGGCTTTGGAATCAATTTACTGCGCGAGTTTGTCTTCAATTGGTGACAGGATTACAGGATTTTGCAGGATTAACAGGAAGGGGTAGCCCTCGAAAGAGAGTTACCCCTTCTACCTTACTTGGCTACCACGGAAGCAGTGGCGACGCCGCCAAGACTGCTGCGAACCGTGATGTTCTGCGGGTTAGTCGAGCTGCTGAGCTCGCCACGATACTGACCACCACCGTTATTCGAGAGTGTGCCTATCAGCGCGCCCGTCGAAGTCACAAACACGCGCAGCGTTGCCGAGCTGCTCGTACTCGTCGCCTCAACACGCAATACGCGTTGTAACCGTCACCTCACGCCGTCCAAGCTGATTATTCCGAATTCTCACCGTTGCGCGTTGCGTCGTGGTGACGTTTCTTGCATTCCCGATGAACCTCACACTCGAGCTTCCGGCAGTCACCGGAAACGAGTGTCCCACCACCGATACTCGAGAGTGGAGGCGGCACGGCGTACATGAGCGGCGAGCGAAATGTTCCGTCACCGTTGCCGTTGCGGATCTCCATCAACCCGAACGTGCCATTCGCGAGCGTGATCGCGAGGTCCAGAAAACCGTCGCGGTTGAAATCGCCGATTGTCTGAAACTGCGGGAAGAGGAGGTTGGGTTCAGTGAGGATCCGCGCCGGTTGAAATGTGCCGTCGCCGTTGCCGATCAGGATTGCCGTTCTGCTGCCGTTGGCTGGTATTGCAACGACGAGATCCTGGATCGTGTCGCCATTGAGATCGGCCATGTCGATGTCGGTCGCATCGACGAAGAGCGTGTCCGCCGTTAGAGTAATCGTGGGCTGTTGCAAGAAGGTTCCATTGCCCACGCCGAGCAGCGTGTAAACTCGAGAACTATCACCCGGCAATCGCAAGGTCTTTGATCGAGTCGCGGTTGAAATCGCCGACCGCAATACGCGACATTCCTGTTCCCACTTCGATCTCGACCGGAAACTGAAACGTTCCGTCACCGAAGCCGAGCAGTACGGTGATGTTTCGTGCGGCGACGCACGGGCTCGTGAAACACGAAATAGCGTGCGCTATCACAACGTCGAGACGTCCGTCGTTGTCGAGATCGGTCGCGACGATCGCGGGCGAATCGACATGCGCCGTGTTGATCTGAAAAGTAACTGGAGCATTGAACGTGCCGTCGCCGTTGCCCGTGAGCAGGGCAAGACTCGTTTCGGGATCGTTGATCGAAACGACGAGGTCTGCCCGGCCGTCGCTGTTGAAATCACCGGCTGCGAGATCCTGAGCTGGTCCACCTGCGGGAAATTCAACTTTTGCTCGGAATGCTCCGCTGGCACTCCCTAACATAACTGTGGCTGAGTTCAGGCCCGCTCCGGCCAGGTCTGGAATACCGTCACCATTCAGGTCGGCAACGATGTGATTGTTTCCAAGTAGTGGATAGTCGGTTCTGGAAAAGCTTGCAGACTGGGCCAGAGCGATGGTTTGAACAGCGAGCAAAAAGAGAAAGATTGAAAAGATCCGGTGTGTACGATTCACGATGGTTCCTCCCAGGGCACGGTTCGACTCAACCTATAAAGCTGGGGAACAAGTCGGGTCCAGGGGGAAGTGCTCTAATTGTGGGAGCGCCACAAATATACGTATAGCCACCTACTGTGGCAATACAGTTCTTCAGTGGTTGGTGTCTTAATTTGAAAATCTTTCTCTGCGGTTCTCGGCGTATCTCTGCGCTCTCTGCGTTTGAGTTGTCGTCTTAACGCAGAGAACACTGAGATACGCCGAGGACGCAGAGAGGAACCGATGAGTTTAAGACACCACCCTTCAGTGCAACTGCATGCACAGTCCGCGAAGTAGACGAAAAAATACAACAGCAAAATGCGATTAGGCCATAGCACTGCTAATCACTTAATCCCTCTCGGCACTTTCGATTAATTTATTGTCACAAAGTTCTTGACTGCCGGGCGGGACCGTGCATATTCTCCGGTCCCCATAACACCAACCAGCATCGATCTCCCCAATGGATTCGTCTGCCCAAAAGGAGTCAGAACAATGCGACATGCTCATCTTTCGAGATCGTTTCTCTGGGTGGTGCTCTTCAGCGCGCTGGCCGTGCTGTCCTGCCAACAGGCCAACACTGCCACCGCCTCGGCGCCGACTGCCGGAAACGACGGCAAGATACCAGTCACCACTTCGTCCGAAGAGGCCCGCAAGGAGTTTCTCGCCGGCCGCGATTTACAGGAAAAACTCCGTCTCACGGATTCCATCGCGCACTTCGACAAGGCCATCTCCCTCGATCCTAACTTCGCGCTCGCCGAGCTCAATCGCGCAAACGTCTCGCCGAC
>DASTTS010000628.1:0-2901 GCA_035760085.1 Pyrinomonadaceae bacterium | reverse complement strand
CGGCAGGCACGACGGGCGTCACCGGCACACCGGAAGAGATCGAAGCCGCTAACAGCACCGATCCTGTCGTCGCTCGTAAAGCGCTTGAAAAACTGTTGGAGAAGAACCCGCGCAGCGCGATGCTGCTCGGACGTCTCGGTGCGTCGTATCGCACAGACGATCCGGCTCGTTCACTCGAGTTCTATCGCAAAGCCGCAGAGATCCAACCCGATGCTCCTGAATACGCGCTCGGTTATGCGGCTGCGCTGGTCCAGGCGCGTCGCTTCCCGGAAGCAGCGGGCATTCTGCGTCACGTCGTGAAGGCGAGTCCTGACAATTACGTGGCGCACGCGAACCTCGCGACAGCGTTGTACGAAGGAAAGCGTTACCAGGAAGCGATTCCGGAGTATGAGTGGATCGTCGCGGCGAAGCCGGAAATCAGCGTGGCCCATTATTTTATTGCCACGTCGCACGATTATCTCGGAGAATACCCTGAAGCACTCGTATCGTACGAAAAGTTTCTCGCGGTCGCTGATCCGAAAACGAATCAGCTCGAGATCGATAAAGTCAAACTGCGATTGCCAACGCTCCGGCGACAAATTCAGTTAGGAGAGGGCGCGAAGAAGAAGCCCTAAAGTAGCTTTGTCTGAAAAAGATTTCTCGCGCAAAGGCGCAAAGGCGCAAAGAAAGCCTCCTGGAAACGCGGCAGCGCTTTGCGCCTTTGCGCCTTTGCGTGAGAAATCTTTTTTCCCGGTATTGTTACTGTTGCTGCTGTGGGTTCCCACGGTTTCCGCGCAGGAACCACAACCATCGCCGACACCGCTGATGGCTCCGCCGCCGTTCAAAATGATCGTCAAAGAAGAACGCGCGCAGATCGAAAGCACTGAAGATTCCAAGAAGCGTCTCAAGTTCACGATCGAATTCGCCAGTGCACACCTGACGCGGGCCGAACAACACACGGGACGCGGAGACTTTGAAGCAGCCTCAGCGGAAGTCGGCATGTACCACGCCCTTATTGAAAGCGCGTTGCAGTATCTCAGCACCTTCAAACGCGACAGCAACAAGACGCGCGATCTTTATAAACGTCTCGAGCTGGCGCTGCGTGCGGATGGTCCACGTTTGACGGCGATGCGCCGGATCACGCCGCTCGAATTTGCTGTCTGGATCAAACAGGTGGAAGACTTCGCTCGCGACGGACGCACTGAAGCACTCAATTCATTCTACGGCCACACGGTCGTGCGCGATGCGGAGAAGACCGAGAAAACCGAGAAACCCAGTCCAACTCCAACCCCGAAGAGTAACAATCAGCCATGATCACCCGAACACTTGTAACTCTTGCCCTCGTCTTGTGTGTTGTCATCGTCGCTCAAGCTCAGCGCGATCATCTGACCCCGCAGGAAGTCGATCTCGTCAAAGAGGCTCAGGCTTTGGACAAGCGCATCGACGTCTTTGTCAAAGCTGCCGAGCGTCGCCTGATGGTGATCAATAATTCGGCGGCCGCGAATGCGAAACAATTAAAGAAGGATTCTGAGCGTTGGGGCGAGTTGCCGACGGGATCGCGCGCCGAGCTGGTGGGAGACATTGCGCGCATCTTCGATGAGGCGATCACAAATATCGACGACGTGAGCGGGCGTGATGAACGAAACCCGCTGATCGCGAAGTCACTGCGAAAGCTGGCCACGGCCGTGAACACGATCATGAGCCAGTTGAAACCACTCAGTGGCGATGCGAAGAGCGACGCCGAGGTCGCGAGCTTCGAGTTGTTGAACGAAGACGCACAATCAATCCTCGAAGCCGCAAACAAACTTCCCCCGGAAGTCGATAAGAAAGCGAAGAAGAACAACTAATCCGCGTTTTTACTCCGTGTTAATCCGCGGCTAAGGTTTTCGTGACACGCCTAATGGCCGCGATGATCCGCTCGAGCGACTCCTTCGCAATCGCCGGATTCCGATCATCGATCGCCTGCCGGAAATCCGTTAACGGTTGCGCGGCATATCCCGTATAAAAACCGGGTGCGTAGATCTGGTGCTTGTACCAAACACGCCCGCGCAAACCTCGCGCATCGATAAACTGCCGCTCCGCCAGCATGAGCGCGTCATTGATCTTCGCGAGCTGCGCGCGATCAGACTTCCGCACCGCTTCTTGTCGATTTTTCTCCACGCGCTCAGCTTCTTTCGCGAAATCGTCGATCGCCGACGTCATCGATTTGTCGTCGATCGATGCGGCGAGGTTGCGGATACGCGCGAACCTCATCGCTTCAGCGAAGAAGTCCCTGAGTTGTGTCGCGTAGTCAGTGTAGTCAAACGAAAGCCCGTCAGCCTCAGCAAGACGCATCGCTAACGTGCCCCACAACTGCGCCGCCGCGACGTGATATTTGAACCCCGGATCGCCGAACTGGTCCATCCAGTAAAACGAATCATAAGCGGAGTGATAGACGCCGTAATCGCCATTGAAGCCCATGTCAGTTGACGGAACGCCAAGGTGCTGTAGAAACGGCGTGTAGTCAGATCCGGAACCGAGTGGACCAATGACCGCTTCTCCTAGCTGAACGCCTTCCGGAAAATTCTCTCGCCAGCGATCCTGCCACTGTTGATAAACACTCTTGCCGGTCTTCGGATCTTTGATGTCGCGCGTCGCTCCCCGCATCAACTTCCATAACGACGGGACCGACGAAGCTCCGAAGTTTGATCCAGACACAGCCGCATCGAGATTGAGATACGCCACCGCTTTCGTCCGCAGATCGTCAGCCATCTCTTCGGCCCATTCGGTCGAGCCGATAAGTCCATACTCTTCCGCGTCCCAACTGCAAAGAATGATCGTGCGTCGCGGCTTCCAGCCCTTTTTCAACAACTCACCAAAGCCGCGGCCCACTTCGAGCATCGCCGACGAGCCGCTGTTTGGATCGACTGCACCAAACACCCA
>DASTTS010000627.1:0-11488 GCA_035760085.1 Pyrinomonadaceae bacterium | reverse complement strand
CAGGACGAGGCCGGGATGGCGCGCGTCGAAGGCTTTGTTCAGATATTCGATCGCTTTGTCGTTATCTTTCAGTCCCGCGTAAACGATCGCGAAGTACAACGGCGAAACGTATCGCTTCTTCGACAACGCATCGAGCTGGCTAATGATCGCACGTGCCTCGGACTGCTTGCCCGCCATCCCATACGCAAACCCGAGCGATGCGGACGCCTCCGACTCAGCTTCAATCACTTGATCGGGTATCGGACCGCTCGCCGGCGCCTTGATCAACTTTCGCAGCTCCGCGATCGCCTCGTCGTGCATTCCCTTCTGAACGTATGCGAGCGCGAGGTAATGCCGCGCTACCCAGAAATCCGGATCGCTCTGCAACGTCGTCTTGTACTTCGCGATCGCGTCGTCGTAGTTCTTCTCGTAATAAGAATAGAGACCGGTGTTCGCGCCGATGATCGGCGATAGCGGATCGAGTTTGTGTGCCTCCTCGATCTCGTTCTTCGCCAAACTGAACTTCCCCATCTGCATCAGGTACGATGCGTACCACTGGTGCGCGGTAGGGTACTTCGGATTCAACTTCAGCGCCTGTTGAAAATCACTCTGCGCGCCGGGCCAGTCCCAGTCATAAGCAAGCCTCACAAACGCGCGCGACGTGTAAGCCTCAGCTAACTCCGGATCCGCATCGACAGCTTTCTGCGCGGCGGCCTTCGCCTTCGGCATTTCGTCTACCGGCCTCACAACGCCGATGTCGCAAAGCAGTGCGTACGAATCGGCGAGACCGGAGAAAGCAAGCGCAAACGTCGGATCCTTCTCTTCGGCACGCCTGAAATAATCGATGCCGTTACGAAAGCCTTCTTCGTTACGTTTGTTCCAAAAATATCTTCCTTTGAGATAGAGCTGATATGCTTCGGCATCCTTCGTGTAACGCTTCGCGAGTTTCTCTTCGTCTTCGCCTGACAGTCGCAAGCGCAAGCTCTTTGCGATCTTTTCGGACACTTCATCCTGCACCGAGAAGATGTCAGCAACACTACTCTTGTACTCCGCGCCCCAGAGCTGCGAACCGTCCGAAACTTTGATCAGCTCGGTTTTGATCACGAGATTGTCGTCGAGTTTGACGAGCCTTCCGGTCAGCACGGCGCCCACGTTCAAACTTCGACCTGCTTCAAGCGGATCGAGGTTCGACCCTTTGAACCGGAACGCCGCATTGCGCGACATCACTTTGAGATTCGGCAGTTGCGAAAGACTGTTGATGATGCTTTCCGTGAGACCGTCAGACAGATACTCCGCGTTCGGATCTTTACTGTCGTTCACAAACGGCAGAATCGCGACCGAGTTGATCGTTCGCCGCGAATTCATAACGAAGAGCACGGCGCCCACCAGAGCGAGAACGACAAACACCGCCACCACACCACGCGCCAGCCAGCGCGGACGAACAAGGGTGATACCCGGACTGCTCGCGACTGTCGCGCGATCAGTAATAGTTTCAGTTTGAGATCTGATCGCAGTGGGAGTTGACGATATGAAATCCGCTTTCGTGTCGCGAGCTGCCGAGGGTCTGGTTAACTCTGGAAAGTCTGACGTGTGCAGCTCGTCGCGAAGCTGTTCGAGATCCAGCTTTAGATCGGTGATCGTCTGGTAACGTTTGAGACGATCCTTCGCGAGTGCCTTAGTGACGATTCGTTCGAGCTGGCGGGGCACATTCGCAACGTGTTGCACAAGCGGAGCGGGATCGTGATCGATGATCGAAACGCGCGTGTGGCTATCCGTCTTTCCCTCGAACGGTGGCCGCCCGGCAATCATCTCGTAAAGCACGACGCCCAGACTGAAGATGTCAGTCCGCTCGTCAATCGATTCGCCGAGGGCCTGCTCGGGCGACATGTAACCGCTCGTGCCCATGATGGCGCCTGGATTCGTCTCTGTTATCGGAATCGTTACAGCCTCGGGATCGGCCGTCGTCGCGTCGCGATCGGTTAGTTTTGCGAGGCCAAAGTCCAGCACTTTCACGAAGCGATCGCGAACAAACTTGTCCTGCCGCAACATGATGTTCTCGGGCTTGATGTCGCGGTGCACGATTCCGGCGGCGTGTGCGGCTTCGAGCGCCATCGCGACCTGGAGCCCGATGCCGAGTGTTTCCTCGAGCTTCAATGGACCACGCCAGAGACAGTGACGCAGCGTTTCGCCATCGATGTATTCAGTTGCGATGTAGTAGCTGCCGCCGGCTTCGCCGATCTCGAAAACGGTGAGAATGTTGGGGTGATTGAGCGCGAGGACGGCTCGTGCTTCCTGTTTGAAACGACGCACACGACTCTCTGACTTCGTCAGTTCGTGCGGCAAAACCTTGAGGGCGACTTTGCGGCCGTGCTGCTTCGTGTCCTCGCCCAGAAACACTTCGCCCATGCCACCCTTGCCCAGCCTGCGTAAGATGCGATAATGGGCGATGTACTCAGGCAGTGAATCGGGCATAAAGCGCGCATTGTAGCACCTTATAGGACGTATATGACCGTGCGACCTATATGACTATAACCAGAGAAAGGGCAACAAGTTCGGGGTCAAAGGCATCGAACCGCGGTAATAAGCAGACCGCGGTCAGCTCCCGAACGTTAATCCATTTAGCATGTCAGCACGTCTAACGTCGTTTTTATTCAAATACTTGTCGTTGGCTGTCGTTATTTCGGCCGCCGCGCTATCCGTTTCTGCTCAGAAGCCGAAGCCTTCGCCCACGCCGGTTCCTGAAGATCCGCAGGGCACCGTCAAAGTCGCGATTCGCCGTGTGCGATTGCCGATCACGGTCACCGATAAGAAAGGTCAGTTTGTTCCCGGCCTCACGAAGAACGACTTCACGATTCTGGAAGATAAAGTGCCGCAGACGATCGAGACCTTCTCGGACGACCTGTCGCAAACCACGCCACTCTACATCGCGGTGCTCATGGACACGTCGCCATCGACAGCCGGTAAGCTGAAGTTTCAGCAAGAGTCGGCGATGAACTTCATCCAGACAGTCGTGAAGCCGCGCAAGGATCGTGTGCTATTCGGAACGTTTGACGATCGGATCATCTTATTGCAGGACTTCACTGACAAACTCGATCTGCTCGATAAGGCTGTCTACGGCGTCAAGAAAATGGGTACGCAGACCGCGCTCTTCGATGCGATCTGGCAGTTCTGTGATGAGAAGATGCGATCGGTTCCTGGCCGGCGTGTGTTGCTGATTGTAACTGACGGTGAAGACACGTACAGCCGCGCCAACATCCGCGATGCGATCGATATCGCCCAGCGAACCGAAACAACGATTTTCGCGATCTCTACGAAGGCCGGGTTTCTGGCAACAGTGCCTGGCGTCGAAGCTGGACAGGTCGCCGATAAGAAAGACAAGGATCTGCAAACGCTCGCGGAAGAAACTGGTGGCGTTGCTTTCTTCACCGGCGACATGCTTTCGCTCGAGCGATCGTTCACGAGGATCTCGAAGGAGTTGCGCGCGCAGTATCTCATCACTTACAACCCGACCAACAAGAGTTACGATGGCACGTTTAGAAAGATCGACGTGAAGCTCTCAGACGGTCACAACGATCTGAAAGTGAGAACCAAGCGCGGTTACAAAGCAATCGCTGATAGCGTAACGCAGTAAGGAGTTTTGAAGTAAAGATGCAATATCGCGAAATCAGTCGCCCGTTTGTGTTGCTCGTCGTGGTTTTTCTGCTTTTGTGCGGAGGAATCGCAAGCCGCACTGAGTCTGCAAAAAACCAGACCGCTGCGCAGGGTGCAAGCGCGTATGCATCACCGTCGCCGACGCCGCGAAACCGCGAAGAAGTGCCGCAGGACTCCGATGAAGTAATCAAAGTCGAAACGAACCTGACAAATATCTTCTTCACCGCTGCCGACAAAAACAAGCGTTTTATCACCAATCTCAAGGCCGAAGACATTCGCGTGCTCGAAGATGGGCAGCCGCAGGAGATTTTTACTTTTCAACAAAACATCGATACGCCGCTTTCGATCGCGATTTTGATCGACACCAGTATCTCCGAACAGTTCACGCTACCCGAAGAGAAGGCCGCGGCCCAGGCGTTTCTTGAAAGCGTAATGCGACCAGCCAAAGATGAAGCTGCCATTATTTCGTTTACGGGTGATACGACTTTGGAGCAGGGTTTTACCGGAAATATCGACCGGCTCAGACGTGCGATCGACCGCGTGGAATTTGTGCCGCCTTCGGGCTACGTTGGCGGTGGTGTAGTTGTTAACGGAACGCCTCCGATTTCCGGAACAAACCAGAGTCTTGCCGGCTCAACTGCGGTTTGGGATGCCATTTGGGCCACGTCTGAAGAGTTGATGAGTACGTCGGCGGAGCACACCCGCCGTGCTCTCATTCTGCTCACTGATGGAGACGACACCAGCAGCCGGATGAAGATGCACGAGGCGATCGAGAAAGCCCAGAAGGCTGATGCGCTGATCTATGCGATCGGCATTGGCGATCGCTACCAGTTCAACGTCAACGAGGGTGCGTTGCGTAAAATCGCCGAACAGACCGGCGGCCGTGCTTACTTTCCGAAGCATGAACGCGACCTCAACGACGCCTTTACGCAGATTCAAAGAGACCTTCGCGAGCAGTATCTCGTGGCCTATTCGCCGACCAATAAAGCCCGCGACGGCTCATACCGAAAGATCGAGATTCAGGTGGTAAGTCCGGAGCTAAAGCAGCAAAATCTCAAGCTCAACTACCGCGCCGGCTACTTCGCCAAAACCACCGGTCCCGATCCGGCCGCCACCCGGAAACGGTCTGGAAACCAGTAAGCGGAGAGTGGTGCCCTAACTTAAAGGCTATCTTTGCGTATCTCTGCGTATCTCTGCGTTAAAGAGCCATTTCAGCGCAGAGAACGCAGAGATACGCAGAGGATCGCAGAGAAATCTGAACTTAGGGACTAACCTAAGCGCGCGAGCCGTGGCTAACTTCCGTAAAACTTGTTATACTGCTGCGGCCAGAGCGTCCGCCTGGCCGCTGTAAGAAACTCCACAAACGTCTCATTTTTCACCCTCCCAAGGTTTTCTTACTCAAAAAACGCCGGACACCCAGATTGAATGAGTATCAACACCTCAGATAGGGGCAGAGTCCTGATCGTCGATGACGATCGGAAGATCCTCGATCTGTTGGTTGAGCTGCTGGAGATAGAAGGTTACGAGATTGCGAGCGCTGTTGACGGCTCGGAAGCCCTGGATCTCGCGATTTCTTTCAAGCCCGATGTGGTGGTCAGCGACGTCGTGATGCCGGAGGTCGGTGGCCTCGAGCTTTGTCGCCACCTGAAAGAGGATCCGCGCACGGCTTACATTCCGGTGCTCTTGATAAGCGGCCGGATACCCTCAAACGATGCCGGCATTGAAGGTCTACACGCCGGGGCTGACGACTACCTCGATCTGCCGTTTCGAAACGAGGAATTGCTGGTGAAGGTCGCGCGACTCGTCGAGCGCCATCGCATGGAAGGGGCGTTGAAAGAGAGTGAAGAACGTTATCGTCGGCTGGTCGAGCTCTCACCCGATGCTATCGTTGTGCACCAGGAAGGCAAGTTCACTTATCTCAACCCTGCCGCAGTAAATCTTTGGGGTGCCACGACGGCCGACGATCTCACCGGCAAGTCGATCTTCGAAGTCGTACATCCTGATTATTGCAGCCACGTCAGCGAACGCGTCGACTACATCGAGCGCTTTCAAAAACCCACTCCACTCGTCGAGCAGAAATGCCTCCGACTCGACGGCTCAGAAATCGATGTTGAAGTGACTGGTTTGCCGTTCACCTCTGACGGTAAAGCCGCGGTGCTCTCCGTCTTTCGCGACGTCACTGAAAAGAAGCAGGCGCGCGAAGCACTCAGAAAAGCAGAAAAGCGTTTGCGGACCGTCGTCTCGAGCGCGTCGCTGATTTTGTTTGCGACTGACAAGAACGGCGTCTTCACGCTGAACGAGGGTGAAGGATTAAAGAGTCTCTCGCTCGAGCCGGGCGAGCTCGTGGGCCAATCAGTGTTCGAGGTCTATGCTGACACGCCGGAGGTTGGTGAAAACATCAGGCGCGCGCTGAAAGGCGAATCGTTCACAACTTCAGTAACTATCGGCGAGCTTGTTTTTGATGTTCGTTATTCACCTTTAACTGATGAACGCGACAACGTGCTCGGCGTCATCGGCGTTGCTACCGATATCACTGACAGTCGCCGTGCGGAAGTTTCCATTCGCGAAAGCGAAGAACGTTATCGTGAGCTCTTCGAAAACGCCAACGACATCATCTACACGCACGATCTCCAGGGCAACTTCACTTCGCTCAATCGCACCGGCGAACGCATTACCGGCTACTCTCGCGAAGAAGCAGCGCTCATGAACGTCGCTGACGTTATCGCGCCCGATTATCTAAATCTCGCGCGCGAGATGATCGCGCACAAAGCCAGCGAGAAAGTATCTACCGTTTACGAGATCGACATCATCACAAAAGATGGACGTCGCGTGCGTCTCGAAGTCAGCACGCGCTTGATCTTCAGCGACGGTAAACCGGTTGGCGTGCAGGGAATCGCACGCGATCTCACTGAGCGTAAACATTCGGAAGAAATTCTGCGTGAAAGCCAGGCGTTCCTTGCGCAACAGGCCCAGCGTGAAGCAATGACGCACCGTATTTCGCAGGCGATTCGTTGCTCACTCGATAGTCATGAGATTTACAAGACCGCGGTGCGCGAGTTGGGATCGTATCTCGCCGTCGATCGTTGTTCGCTGTACATGCGCGACGATCGCACGCAATCTGCATTGAACGTTGCGGAATATCACGTTAGAGGAGTCGAGCCGGCCAAGTCGGATTTCGCGCTGGGTCACCTGCAAACGTTGATCTCGGCGTTGGACCAGACCGGTGTTTTGCCGTTTGCAGATGCGGCCAACGACGCTCGCATCGCAGATCTCTACCAGAACATTCTTTCGAAGGCGAACGTGAAGTCGATCATGTACGTGGCGATCAGAGTCGGCGACGATGTGCCGGCCGCGTTCGCGCTTTCAACTACGAGACAAACAAGACACTGGAGCGACACCGACATCGCACTCGCCAAAGCCGTTGCTGACCAAACGGGCATCGCGATCCGCCAGGCCGAGCTTTATCAGAAAGCTGAATCGACCTCGACACGTGAAGCGCTGGTGAATCGTTTGACGATGGCGATTCGCGCTTCGCTGAGTTTGGGCGAGGTGCTTAGCACTGCGGCTGTCGAGTTGGGCCGCGCCGTTGCTGCATCGCGAGTTCATTTGTTCCTGCTGGACAGCGAAGGCATGAGTGCGCCGCTGGAATATGAGTATCTCGCCGACGGCGTAAAAAGCATCAAGCACGTCGACATCGCGTACGATCATCCAATCGCGCGCAAGCTTTCCAGCTCCAACGAGCCACTGATTATCGACGACGCTTTAAACTTCGTAGACACGTCAGCGGCGCTGACCGATTACGTTCGCGCCCACGCGCAAAAACTCGAAATCCAGTCAGCGATCAATTACCCCTTGATCGTGAAAGGGCAGTTTCGCGGGATCCTCTCGATTCATCAAACCGATCGCAAACGCCTTTGGGCCGAAGATGAGTTGACACTGGTCCAGGCGCTCGCAGAACGACTGTCAATCGGTATCGCGCAGGCCGAGTTGTTCGAAATGGTCGCGCGTGGAAAGACGGAGTGGGAAACGACTTTCGATGCGATGTCTGACGGCATCTTCATCTTCGATCGGGCCGGTGAGTTGAAACGGGTGAATCGCGCGGGCGCGACGATGGAAGCTGTACACCCGCGGTTGCTGCTCGGTCGCCAGTGTTGCGACATACTTCGCACCAGCGAAGAAGATGAAACGTGTGTAGTCGAAAACGCACTCGAGACAGGCCGCAGTGTGACGATCGAGATCACGCCGAGTCGTCTGAATCGGCCGTTGCTGGTTTCGGTTGAGCCGGTGGTAGATGAAAACAATCACGCGATTGCCGTGGTGTGCACTGCGCGCGATCTTTCCGAGTTGCGCAAGGTGCAAGCTGTCGCGCGCGAACATCAATCGTTGTTGACGAATATTTTGGAGAGTGCGCGCGAGTCGATCTACGCCGTCGACACGGACGGGAATTTCAAGTGGTGCAACACAGCGACGTTGAAAGGTCTCGGTTTTCAACGTAGCAACTTCATCGGCCGGCCACTGCTGAGCATGGTCTATGAAGGCGACCGCGATCTCGTGCGTGAGAAGCTGGCGGCTGCCCTGGAAGGCGTGGCCCAAACTTACGAGATGCGCTACTTCTCGCACGACGGTCAACTGCGCTATGCACGAGTCGATAATTCACCGCTCGTCGTTGAAGGTAAAACGACTGGTGTTTTAGGCATTGCACGCGACATCACCGAGCAAAAGGAAGAACGCGAGCGCGCTGCGCGGGCTGACAAGTTGCGCGCGCTCGGCCAACTCGCCTCAGGCGTGGCCCACGACTTCAACAATTCACTCGCCGCGATCCTCGGACGCGCGCAGTTGCTGCGACGTCAGGTCAACGATCCGGCACTCGTCCGCAATCTCGACATCATTCAAACTGCCGCGGAAGACGCGGCCGCCACGGTTCGTCGCATACAGACCTTCGCGCGAAAGTCTGCGGTGAAGGAGTTTGAGCTGGTTGATGTGGCGGGTCTGCTCAATGATGCGGTCGAGATCACTCGCACGCGTTGGCAAAACGAAGCGCGTGTTCGTGGACTCGAGTACGACGTCAAACTCAACGCGCCGCGAGAACAGTACACGTATGGCAGTGCGTCAGAGTTGCGCGAAGTGTTTGTCAACATGATTGTGAATGCGGTTGATGCGATGCCGCGCGGCGGGCGTTTGTTGATTACGTGCCGTCGCAATGACGAACGGCTGCAAGTGCATTTCAGTGACAATGGCATCGGAATGCAGGAAGACGTGAAGCAGAAAATATTTGAACCGTTCTTCTCAACAAAAGGTGCGCACGGCACCGGCCTCGGATTGTCAGTCAGCTACAGCATTATCGAGCGTCATGCCGGGTCGATCAGCGTCGTGTCTGAACCCGGTAGCGGTACGAACTTCACGATCGATTTGCCTGCGATCACGGCTGCGTCGTCAGCAGAAGATTCGACGGTGACGGCGAGTGAAACGCGAAGTCTGAAGATCCTTGTCGTTGACGATGAGGAACCCGTACGAGAGACGCTTGCAGAGATGCTGGTGGCCGTCAGTCACCGTGTCGAGCTGGCGGGCAGCGGCCCGGAAGCGGTGGAGAAACTGCGCGCCGGTGGTTTTGATTTTGTGTTTACTGATCTCGCTATGCCGGAAATGGACGGCTGGGAAACAGCACGACTCATCCGCAAAGGCTGGCCCGGTATAAGGATCGTGCTCGTTACTGGCTATGGCCCAACCACGCCACCGCCGCCAGGTGAGGAAGATCTCGTGGACGCCATCATCGGCAAGCCCTTCGATTTTGCACAGGTCGACTCAACTCTGACAGCCTTGACCAGAGACCGCGAGCTGCAAGCTATCCTGTAAATCCTGAAAAATCCTGTAATCCTGTCTAAAAATACTTAATTAAAATTCATAATCCCCGCACTCGCTGTAAACCCGACCCCAAAACCCACCACCATCGCAGGCCCTGACCACTCATCTTTCTCGGCCAGCATAAATCCCGTCGACGCGCTCGAAAGATTCCCGTAACGTTCCAATACCTTGTACGAGCCGTTCACCTTTGCAGACTCCGGTTCGAGATCGAGTTGGGAACAAACACCATCGAGAATCTTTTTGCTACCTGTATGGATCAGGCAGTCGTCAACTTCCGTCAGATCGGAAACAGGCGAGTCGGGATGTCGCAGCACATTCTTAACGGTTGTCACGGCATAATGCGCGCCGCGGTTGGGAACGCTCGGCTGCATGAAGTACTGTGGGCGCCCTTTGAGGAACTCGTGTGAGCTGTTGTTGACCATGGTGAGCAAATTCATGTCGGTTGGATGGTCGTTGGTCAGGTGAGAAATTGGTCCAAAGGCGGGTTTTCCTTCTTCAGTGCCTACTAACAAAGCCACGGCGCCGTCACCAAACAGCATCGATTGGATTACGAACGTCGTATCCAACCGCTGTTGCTCGAATTGTTCGGGATCAATTCGTCGCTCTTTTCGCAGTCTTATTATCTCGCGGTAGCCGGAATACTCGTCTCGCAGCAGCGGAGCGACGTAGGGCGTGTGCGCTTCAGCCATCACGACGATTGCGAGCTTGCCCGGATTTGCTACCAGGTACCACTGGGCCACTTCAATCGATTTGAGCAGCACCGAGCAGCCCTGGGCTTGCATGTTCACAGTCCGCAGCGACCTCGAAAGGATGCCGTGCGTTCGCCCGATAATCTCCGACGCCAAACACGGCAACATCTGGTCAGGAGTGTTAGTTGCCGCGACGAGTAGGCCGATCCGGTTCGGGTCACCTCCCCATTCGTAAATGCAGCGTTTGGTGGCAGCCACGCCCAGATCCGTGGTGGAGCTGGTAGCTGCCTTTGGTTTGCCGCATAGAAACTCTGGATAATTTTCCAGTGCTGAATATCTCTGGTTTACACCGAGAGCACTGATTGTGTTGATAAGTTCTGGCGAGAGCTTATGCATGAGACTCCCGACCAGTTCCGTGGTCTTAAAGGCATTCTGAGGGACAGCTGTCGCTGCCGATAGCAAATTGATCATTGTCGTTTATTCTGCTCCAAAGAGAGGGGGATTTTGCCGCGTCGGATTACCTCCCACTGCGTTCCGACGCAGTTCTCGTTACAACCCTCGTGCCGTGATTTTGCGGCGGTAGGTTTTTCGCGAAAGTGGCTTATTTGCTGGGGTTTGGAAGGAAAACCAGCGGACGCTCGTTGAGCCAAAATTGAGCCGATTCTGGATACCTCGTAACCACGTCCAAAACAGGGACAAATTCCTCAGTATTTTTACGTACCCAACTATCCTCCTGTGGTACTACACTATACAGTTGGTAAATACGTACCCACGGCACGGCACCACGGCGACACGCTGTTTGTAAACTTGCCGGGCGGCATGATATAAGCCCGCGAGCCAGGCGTGACTAAAACACGACCAACCTTTCGATATAAATCAGGCTTCTATATAAACGACTTCGCAAACCTCAACACGAAAGGCCCATAAATGAGATACAAACTCCCGGTTGTTATGTTTTTGACTATTTGCTTGATGGCTGCCGCTTCGGTGGTCGGGCAGAAAAAGCTCAAGCCATGGAAAGAATGGTCAAAGGAAGATGCTCAGAAGGTCCTGAACAATTCCCCCTGGGCGCACCTGCAGGTGGATCAGGATTTTCAAGAGGCAAGTCCGCTCACACGTCCTCCGGATCCAAGTATCGATACTCGTCTGAAGCAAAACGAGGGCATGACGTACGGCATCCGCTTCTTTTCGGCGCGGCCGATTCGTCAGGCATTCGTACGCATGATTCAATTGCAGAAGAAGGATCTTCCACCTGACACGGTGACGCGCCTGAACACCTTCGCAGAAGTACTATCTGAAGATTCGAT
>DASTTS010000626.1:0-12053 GCA_035760085.1 Pyrinomonadaceae bacterium | reverse complement strand
GCGATGCAGGTGCGGTTTCGCGACATCGGCGTAGCAATGCCGTTGTTACTGCAACTATGGATGTTTGCGACGCCGGTTGTTTACCCGCTGAGCGCAGTGCCACAGCGCTTTCGTAGTCTTTATGCCCTCAATCCGCTTGTCGGTGTGATTGAAAACTTCAGGCGCGTCGTCTTGCAGGGAGTTGAGCCCGATTTTCACTCGCTCATGGTATCCACGATTGTGGCCGCGATCTTATTGCCGCTAACGTACCTGTATTTCAAGCGCGTCGAAGCCACAATGGCCGACGTGATTTAGCAATGACGTTTTCTCGCGCGGCGGCGCAACGACGCAACGGGGAATTCCAAACGCAGCGCCGCCGCGCCGCCGCGTGAGTAATCTTTTTAGAACTGATACTGATGATCGATCTTCACCTAAAAGGAGTTTCGAAAAAGTACCGCATCCGGCGTGATGTTGAGGGCGGCACGTCGCTGGCGCGGAAGCTTTTGTCGATACGTAGGCGGAAGGAAGATTTCTGGGCGTTGCAAGACGTCAGCTTCGATGTCCATCGCGCGGAAGCACTCGGCATCATCGGACACAACGGCGCGGGCAAGAGCACGATCCTGAAACTACTCTCGCGGATCACGACGCCGACAAACGGCGAGATCATGATCAATGGTCGCCTTTCGGCGTTGATTGAAGTCGGATCTGGTTTTCATCCGGAGTTGACCGGGCGCGAGAACGTTTATCTCAACGGCTCGATCCTCGGCATGATGCGCCGCGAGATCACAAAGAAGCTCGACAGCATCGTTGAATTCGCAGAGCTGCGCCAGTTCATCGACACCCCGGTGAAACGTTATTCGTCAGGCATGTACGTGCGCCTCGGTTTTTCGATCGCAGCGCATCTCGATCCTGACATACTGCTCTTAGACGAAGTGCTGGCGGTCGGCGATGCGTCGTTTCAGCGCAAGTGTATTCAGCGGATCACGGAGCTGAAACAGAACGGCACGACGATCGTTTTCATCTCGCACGATCTGCGCGCGGTGCAGCAGTTATGCGATCGCGTCATACTTCTCAAGAAGGGCCAGATCGAGGCTGACGGCGATCCCGCTGAGACGATCGCGTTGTATCAAAGCTTGTCCGCACAGCTTGGCGGTAAGGCGGAGGGTGGTTGGGGACGCGAACCGACTGGCGAAGCCGTAGTCACGTCATTGAATTTCTATGACGAGAACGACAACGAGTGTATGTCGTTTGAGACTGGAAAGCCGCTCAAGGCGGTGATGAATTACCGTGTCGATAAGCCGCTGACTGACGTGATCTTTGAAGTGCAGTTCTACTCGCAGGAAGGGCGTTTGCAGTCGTTCTTCAGCAGCGAGACGCTCGGGCGGACGATTGATGTCGAGCCGGGTGAAGGTTCGATCAGTTTTGACTGTTCGTCAGTCGGGCTTGGTCCGGGTGTGTATTTCATCGACACCGGGATCAGACATCGTCTCGCACCGTACGGCGTTGACATCGACTGGCGTCGCCGTTGTCTCGCTGTGCGAATAGATTACGATCGTCATTTGCGCGACACATTTTACATGCCCTATATCTGCCGGCACTCCCCGCCACCATCTTTCGTGCTTTCTGTGCCTGTTGCGGCAACAACTAAAGATGACAGAGCCTGAGATTTCGGTAGTCGTAGCTACGTATAATCGCTGTGAGATCCTGCCTGGAACGATTGAGAGTTTGATCAACCAGGAGGGCGATACTGCGTACGAAATCATCGTCGTCGATAACAACTCCACCGACGACACGCGCAACGTCATCGAAAAGCTTCGCACGAAACCAGGCTTCGAAAAACTCACCTACTACTTCGAAGAAAAGCAAGGCGTTTCTCACGCGCGTAACAAAGGTATCGCCGCCGCTCGCGCAAACATTATCGCTTTCACTGACGACGACATCCGTCCGGCGCGGAATTGGGTCGAATCGGTCAAAGCAGCGTTCCGGAAGTTTCCCGAAGCCGATTGCATCGGCGGTAAAGTCCTGCCACAGCCCGACGCAAAATTTCCCTCATGGCTGACTGAGAAATACTGGACGCCACTGGCCCTGCTCGATATGGGCAATGAACCATTGAAGTTGAACGTGCGCAAAGGCGCGGGGCTCGTTGCCGCCAACTTCGCTGTACGTGCCTCAGTGTTTCGCGACGTCGGACTATTTCAGCCGCAGTTGCAGCGCGTTAAAGACAGCGTCGGCTCGATGGAGGACCATGCGTTTCAGTTGCACGCGAGTGCGGCGGGGAAGCGTCTTATGTACGTTCCCGATCTTACCGTTTACGCGCACGTGCTTGAGGAGCGCCTTAGCAAGGACTACCACCGCCGCTGGTATTGTGGTCACGGCCACTTTTATGCGGTAATGCGTGACGCAGAGTTTGAGTCATCGAAACTCCGGCTATTCGATGTGCCTTCTCATCTCTATCGCCGCACGTGTTCCAACGCGTTTGATTGGCTGAAACATCGCCTGGCAAAGAAATCAGAACTCGACTTCCAGCAGGAGCTCGAGATGCAATTCTTCTGGGGATTTTTCCGTAAGCGTTTCGCCGATCGCCGCTCAATTTTTGAACTCGGGAAACAAGGCCCAGGTAAACGAAATCATGCCCCGCAATAACTCCCAGCTAAATTCGCGCAGACGGCTCGTGGAAAAAAGAACAAGTCAGGAAGGGGGGCTTGCCCCCGCTCGTATTGTCTTTCTTCTTTTACTGGTTTGTCTTTTCTGCAGTCTGCCTGCCGCGGCCGCAGAAGTCCCGCAAGGTTTTACCGTCACACAGGTTGCGACAGGCATGACCAGCGTGACGCGCATGGCGCTACTGCCTGACGGTCGCATACTCGTCTGCGAGCAGGGTGGCAAACTTCGGGTGATCGAAAACGGCGTGCTGCTCTCGACACCGTACTTAACAGTCAACGCCGACTCGTTCAGCGAACATGGCCTGCTCGGGATTGCGCTCGATCCGGGTTTTGAGACAAACAAGTTCTTCTATCTTTACTACACTGCGACGACACCAAACATTCACAATCGCGTGAGCCGTTTCACTGCGGGTGCGACGATTGCAGATCCGGCAACCGAGGTTGTCCTCTTCGAGGTCGATGAGTCGACGGGACCATTGGGCTGGCACCAGGGCGGGAACCTGGGCTTTGGAACAGACGGCAAGCTGTACATCGCTGTCGGCGACGATCGCAACGGCGCCAATTCACAATCGTTCACAGCGCTCTTCGGCAAGATCTTGCGCATCAATAGCGACGGATCGATTCCGAGTGACAATCCGTTCTTCGCGACGCTCAGCGGTAAGTACCGCGCGATCTGGGCAATGGGACTGCGCAATCCGTACACGTTTGCGTTCAGCAAGCAGGGCCAGATGTTCATTAACGACGTCGGCGAAGAAACGTGGGAAGAGATCAACTTAGGCGTTAAAGGCGGAAACTACGGCTGGCCTGACACCGAGGGTGTGACGAACGATCAGCGATTCATTAGTCCGTTCCTGGTCTACGGGCACGGTTTCGACACTAATGAAGTCGGTTGCGCGATTACGGGCGGCATCTTTTACGAGCCCGGCATCGCGCAATTTCCAGCGGAGTACAACGGTGCGTACTTCTATCCCGATTTTTGCCAGGGCTGGATTCGAACCGTGAAACCTAATGTTGCCGGTTCTGAGCTCTTCGCTCAGTTCACTTACTTTCCCGTGGATCTGAAGGTCTCGAAAAACGGCACGCTTTACTATCTCGAGCGTGGGCTCGATACGAATGTCGATGGCGCCGTTTTCAAAATTGAGTTTACCAGCCAGCAGGCACCAGTCATCACGCAGCAGCCGGCGAACGCCCTCGTTGCCGCGGGCCAGTCCGCGAGCTTCAGCGTTCAAGCGTCGGGTACGGCTCCATTGAGTTACCGCTGGCAACGAAACGGCATAAACCTTGATGGTCCAACTTCGGATACGCCTACGCTCAACATCACGGCCCAACTCGCTGACAATGGCGCGCGCTATGCCTGCGTTGTTTCGAACCAGTTTGGCAATGTCACAAGTCAAGCAGCCGTGCTGACGGTCGTTCAGGGTAGCGCGCCGGTTGCTTCGATAACATCACCGCCGTCAGGAACGCTCTATCGCGGTGGTGACGTAATTCAGTATGCAGGCGCGGGGACGGACGCCGACGAGGGCACGTTGCCGGCGAGCGCGTTTACGTGGCAGGTCGATTTTCATCACGACACGCACACGCATCCTTTCATTCCGGCTTTCTCAGGTACAAAGTCGGGACAGTTTACGATTCCGACAACAGGTGAGACGGCGACCGATGTTTGGTATCGCATTCATCTGACGGTGAAGGATTCGAGCGGATTAACGCACACGGTCTTTCGCGACATTCTTCCTGTCGTCGAAACGATCACGCTTACCACTAACCCCGCCGGATTGCAGATCAAGTTAGACGATCAACCGCAGACAACGCCGAGGAGCATTTCGACTGTGGTCGGTGTGACGCGCACGATCAGTGCCGTGTCTTCCCAACTACTGAACGGGCAGTTGTACGAGTTCGACTCATGGTCTGACGGCGGCGCGGCGACGCATACGATTAGTCAGGGTGGAACATACGTGGCGAATTACAACCCTGTCGTTCTCCCGCAGGGTGAAGTCGTGCTGTACGCGTCGGAAGGAACACGTGTTGGGAGCTATCAGGTTGTCAGCGATGGGACCGCAGCCGGTGGCGCCCGCTTGCACAATCCTGATGCCGGCGCCGCGAAATTGAGCAACGCGCTGGCCAGCCCGGGAACCTACGTTGAGTTGCAGTTTCCAGCACAGGCTGGCGTCGCTTATCGTTTGTGGATTCGCGGCAAGGCGCAGAATGACGATCCGTTCAATGATTCAGTCTTCGTGCAGTTCAGCGACAGTGTTGACGAGCAAGGGACGGCAAAAAGTCGCATCGGAACCACGAGCTCGGAAGTCATCAACCTGGAGGATTGTTTTGGCTGTGGATTGAGCAGCTGGGGCTGGCAGGACAACGGCTGGGGTGTTGGTGTACTTGGGCCGTTGCTTTACTTCGCAACGAGCGGCACGCACACGTTGCGGATACAGCCACGTGAAGATGGATTGTCGATTGATCAGATCCTGTTGTCACCACAGCTTTACCTGAATACATCGCCGGGAGCGGTAGTGAACGACAATACAATCCTGCCGAAGAGTGGGCCAACACCAACTCCAACGCCAACACCAACACCAACGCCGACGCCTACTCCCACTCCTACACCGACGCCCGGTTCTGCGGATGTGGTGCTGTATGCGTCGGAAGGAATCAGCACCGGCAATTATGAAGTGGTGAGCGATGCGACCGCGGCGGGTGGTGCGCGTTTACACAATCCCGATGCTGGTGCGGCGAAGCTCACGAATGCCCTGGCGAGTCCGGGAACTTTTGTTGAGATGCAATTCACGGCGCAAGCTGGTGTTGGGTATCGCCTGTGGATTCGCGGCCGCGCGCAGAATGACGATCCGTTCAATGATTCAGTCTTCGTGCAGTTTAGCGATAGTGTCGACGGGCAGGGCGTAGCGAAGAGCCGGATCGGAACGACGAGCTCGGAGGTGATCAATCTCGAGGATTGTTTTGCGTGTGGGTTGAGTGGCTGGGGTTGGCAGGACAATGGTTGGGGTGTTGGTCAGCTTGGTCCACTGGTCTTCTTCGCGACGAGCGGCACACACACGTTGCGCATTCAACCGCGTGAAGACGGTCTCTCGCTGGATCAGGTGGTGTTATCGCCGGAGACGTATGCCAGCACCTCGCCGGGCGCCGTGGTGAATGACAACACGATCCTGCCGAAGAGCAATGGCGACGGCGGGCCGTCAACGCCGTCTGATGTGGTGTTGTATGCATCGGAGGGAACGCGCGTCGGGAATTATCAGGTTGTGAGCGATGGGACGGCGGCAGGTGGTGTGCGTTTGCACAATCCTGATGCTGGTGCGGCGAAGCTCTCAAACGCGCTGGCGAGTCCGGGGACGTTTGTGGAGTTGCAGTTCTCGGCGCAGGCTGGCGTAGGCTATCGTTTGTGGGTTCGTGGGCGCGCGCAGAATGATGATCCCTTCAACGATTCAGTCTTCGTGCAGTTTAATGACAGTGTGGATGAAAATGGCGTCGCGAAGAGCCGAATTGGGACGACGGGCTCGGAGACGATCAATCTCGAAGATTGTTTTGCGTGTGGATTGAGTGGCTGGGGTTGGCAGGACAATGGCTGGGGCATTGGCCAGCTTGGGCCGTTGGTTTACTTTGCGACGACCGGAACGCACACGTTGCGTATTCAGGTGCGTGAGGATGGGCTCTCGATCGATCAGATCGTTTTGTCACCGCAGAACTATTTGACGACGGCGCCGGGGGCAGTGCTCAACGACACGACCATCCTGATAAAGTCGCCATGATTTAAGGGCACTGTTAGACAGGATTACAGGATTTACAAGATTAACAGGATGCAGTTAGACGTAGTAATCCCGACATACAACCGCAGCACGCTGCTGAGAAAGGCGCTCGGCAGTTTGCTGAACGCACGCATTCCGCCGGGGCTCGACGTACGCATAATCGCCGTCGATAACAACTCAACCGACGACACCAAGGCAGTAATTCAGGAGATGGGCGTCTCCTACGTTTTTGAAAAGCGCCAGGGACGATCGCCCGCGCTCAACGCCGGTATTGCTGTTGCTACCGGCGATCTCGTCGGCTTCATCGATGACGACGAAGAGATCGACGCGTCATGGTACGAGACCATTCTCGCAGCGTTCACGGAACACGACGTTGACTTCATCGGTGGCCCATACGTCCCGCGGTTCGAAGGCGACGTGCCGGAGTGGCTGCCGAAGAGTCATACGGCTGTTGTCGGTATCGTTGACGGCGGCGACAAGGTGGTCCCGTTCGACGCTTCATATCCCGGAATTTTGATGGGCGGCAATGCCGTCTTTACGCGCCAGACACTCGAGCGCGTTGGCCCATATTCGACCGCGCTTGGTCGCAGCGGCACACGACTGCTCTCGTGCGAAGACGAAGACATGTACCAACGCCTGATGGCGGCGGGCGCGCGCGGGCTCTACTTGCCGCAGCTAATCGTTTACCATTTTATTCCGCGCGAGCGACTGACGAAGCGTTATCATCGCTCGTGGTGTTTCTGGCAGAGCGTGTCGAGCGCGGTGCTGGATCGGATTCGCCCGCGGCCTATACCGTATGTGATGGGCGTGCCGCGATACTTTTACGGACGTGCGTTGCGCGGGATCTTACGCCTGGCCGATCGGGAGCCGGAGTCGCGGTTTTCGAATGAACTGTCGCTATGGGAGTTAGCGGGCTTCTTTTACGGGAAGCATTTTTATCGGTCAGAACAGCAGTAGACAGGATTACAGGATTTACGGGATTTGCAGGATTAAGCGTTTATTTAGATTATGTGCGGAATTGCCGGATTTATTGACCTCTGGGAACGACACCCGATTGACCCCGCGACGCGCGGGTGTCTGCTGAAGGACATGAACGACGTCATCAGGCATCGCGGGCCTGACGACGACGGGTTTTTCCTGAAAGACGGCGTGGCGCTCGGAATGCGACGCCTTGCCATCATCGATCTTGCGGGTGGCGCTCAGCCGATCTCGGGTGAGGACGGCTCAGTCACGATCGTCTTCAACGGCGAGATTTATAGTTTCCAGGAACTAAGACCGGTCCTCGAAAGCCGCGGTCACACGTTCAAGACCCACTCCGACACGGAAACAATCGTTCACGCTTACGAAGAGTACGGCGAAGCCTGCGTCAACCACCTGCGCGGCATGTTTACGTTCGCGATCTGGGACGACAAAAAGCGACAAGTCTACATCGCGCGCGATCGCGTCGGAAAGAAGCCGCTTTATTACACGGTCACGACGGGCGGCACGCTCGTGTTCGGCTCCGAGATCAAGTCGTTACTCGAGCATCCGGATGTGAAGCGCGAGATCAACCTGGAGGCACTCGACGCGTATCTGACGCTCGGCTACGTTCCCGATCCGATCACGATCTTTCGCGATGTACACAAACTTCCTCCCGGACACTATCTGACGTTCTCTTCCGGACGGCTCAAGATTCAACAGTACTGGGATTTCAACTTCGAACCCGCCCAGTCGCGCAAATCAGAAGACTATCTCGACGAGTTGCGAGCGCTGCTGAACGAGTCGGTAAAACTCCGTCTGATCTCAGAGGTGCCGCTCGGCGCCTTTCTGTCAGGCGGAATCGATTCGAGCACTGTTGTCGCTCTCATGGCGCAACACATGAATCAGCCCGTCAAGACTTTCTCGATCGGCTTTCACGAAGACAGTTACAACGAGCTCAAGTACGCGCGACTGACAGCAAAGAAACTCGGCACAGACCATCACGAGTTTTTCGTCACACCGCAGATCTGCGACATCGTCGACGAGCTCATCTGGCACTTCGACGAGCCGTTTGCAGACCCATCGGCGATACCGACGTACATGGTGTCGAAACTCGCGCGCGATCACGTCACAGTCGCGCTTTCCGGCGACGGTGGCGACGAGCTCTTTGCCGGTTACACGCACTACGTCGTTCAGGAAAGTCGCCGCGCTTTCTCCGCCGTGCCCAGGGCCATCCGCCAGGGCGTGATGCGGCCGCTCAGTCATCGACTACCACATGGCGCGTGGGGTCGTAACTACCTGCACAACATCTCGTTGGATCCGATTGATCGCTATCTCGACAGTCTTTCTTATTTCACGGCGTTGAGCAAAGAATCGCTTTACTCGACTGACTTCCAAAAAGCTTTGCACACGAAGGATCAGGTGGCGCGCAGCTTTCGCGAGTATGCGAGTCGAGTGAAGACAAACGAGCCACTCGATCAACTGCTTTACATCGACGGCAAGACGTACCTGCCGGGAGACATCCTCACGAAAGTCGATCGCATGAGCATGGCAACGTCGCTCGAAGTGCGCGTGCCGCTGTTGGACCACAAACTGATTGACTTCGTTACGAAAGTTCCGGCGTCACTAAAACTGGCAGGCACGGAAACAAAACATCTCCTCAAACGCGTTGCCAGAGAATTGATCCCGTCGGAAATTCTCGATCGACCCAAGCAGGGATTCGGAATACCGATCGAGCAATGGATCAACAACCAGCTTCGCGACCAGATTCGCGAGACGTTGCGCGAGCCGCGCACACGGCAACGTGGCTACGTGAATTCAAATTACGTGGATCTCCTGCTCGACGAACATCACAAGGGGCGTCGTGATCATTCATTCCCGCTGTGGTCTCTCTTGATACTGGAGTTATGGCACCGCCGTTACATCGACCACTCACCGCGCACGTCGGATTACGAGCGCAGTGCCGTGCCGGCGGCTGTTTAGGCGATGACGGCTACGTTCGCTCAGCCCACTCTCCTCCGAATCGGGATAATCATCGAATCATTTTCGCAGCCACGCTGGGTGCGCAAGTCACTTGAAAATGTGCTTGCCACCGGGCGGGGGCAGTTTGCGTTGGTCGTGAAGGTCCCGGACAAAAGAGACAGCGGCGGTTTGCTGTACAAGCTTTACAACCGCATGGATCGCCGTCTTTATCCGACAACGGCAACCGAACTCGTCAACATTGAAGATCTTTTCAGCAAACTCCCGGTGGTAGAAGACCTCGAGAAGGTCGCAGAGTTTGATCTGGATCTGCTGATGAATTTTGCGTCGACCGGGTGGAACCAGAAAGTTTCCAATAGCGCTAAACACGGCGTCTGGTTTCATACTTTCGGCGATGCGCCGGGCTTCAGCGAATTGTTGCACGACATGCCGTTGACCAACCTGTCACTAAAAAGCCTGAAAGGAGAAACGGAACAGATCATTTATTTCTCCGGCTCTCCAATGCTCAGCAAGTTCTCGGTTGCGGTGAACAACAACACTTGCTACTGGAAGGCTGCTGCTTTCATGGCGCGTGCGCTCCGAGATCTACAGGCAGGCGGTAACGAAGTCGTGAAGTTTGATCATCGATTAAATAAACCCGGCACTCCCGGGAACGCAGCGATGAGTCAAATATTTCTCAAGCTCGCGGGTCGCGCGGCCGCGCGAGTTTTCGAGAAATTCTCATCCTTCGATCAATGGATCGTTGGTTACCGTTTCGATAATGACGAATTTAAATACCTGCTCCCGCCCGCCGATCGTTTCTGGGCCGACCCGTTTCAAGTAAAGGTTGACGGCAGGTATTACATCTTTTTCGAAGACTACGTGAACAGCGCAGGCCGCGCTCACATTTCCGTCGTCGAAGTCGATCGTAATGGGATCATTAGTGGTCCAACTGAAGTGTTGAAGCTCGACTGTCACCTGTCGTACCCATTCATTTTCGAGTGGCAGGGCGATTACTACATGATTCCCGAGACGGGCGAGAGAAATGTCGTCGAGCTTTATCGCGCGACTTCGTTTCCATTCAAGTGGGAACCAGTGAAAGTCTTGCTCGAAGCACGCGCACCGCTCGACACCACGTTAATCGAGGTAAATGGAACGTGGATGATGTTCGTAAATATCGAAGAGGAAGGCGTGGCCGTAAATTGGGACGAACTGCATCTCTATCTTGCAGACAGTCCGCTCGGTCCGTGGAAGCCGCACGCGCGCAACCCGATCGTGTCGGATGTGCGGCTGGCGCGACCGGCTGGCCGGCTGTTCTGGTTGAATGGTGCTTTATTTCGCCCCAGTCAGGACAGTTCGCACCGGTACGGCTACGGTACGATCATCAACATCGTCACTGAGATTAGTCCGACAGCATACAAAGAAACCCCCGTCATACAATTCAAACCCGATTTGGACAACGATCTTCTGGGCATTCACACCGTAAATTTACTTGAAGAATTGACGGTATTTGATTGTTTGATGAAGAGAAGCAAGTTTGGAAAGGTACAACCTCCTCGTCTTAAGGGCTCGCTTGATCGCCTTTCGTCGGATAACATTAAGGCAGCCCTCAAAGATCGAACGGCGTGGGCCGAGTAAATTACACGGAGTTGTCGTTTGGATGGCCGGTAGCCCCCTCGTGAGTGTGATCATACCTGCGTATGACGTCGCCGAGTTTATTGGTGAGGCGCTCGACTCTGTCTTTGCTCAAACCTTCACTGACTACGAAGTAATCGTTATCAACGACGGATCACCCGATACTCCGGCTCTCGAGCGTGCGCTCGCGCCTTACCTGTCGCGCATCGTTTACCTCAAACAGGAAAATCGTGGCGTTAGTGCAGCGCGCAATAGTGGCATTGTCGCAGCACGTGGATCACTGATCGCATTTCTCGACGGCGACGACGTTTGGCTGCCGAATTATCTCGAGGTCCAGGTAAAACGCATTCAGGCAGATGCGACGATCGACGTGCTTTATCCGAACGTGTTGATGTTTGGTGGACCGTCGGATGAGGGCGAAGAGTTTATGGCGATCTGCCCGTCCAGTGGTGAAGTCACATTCGAACGGTTGTTGCTTCAGGAGTGCAACGTTTCAAACTGTTCGATCGCGCGCAAGGAGACGCTCGTGCGGGCGGGGATGTTTGATGAGTCGCTGCGCAGTGTTGAAGATTTCGATCTATGGTTGCGTGTAATAAAAAGCGGCGGCCGGATTGCTTATCATCGAGACGTGCTGGCGCGTTATCGCCGGCGTTCGGGCAGTCTCACCGCGGACCCGATCTGGTTGAGTGAGCACATTCTCGAGGTATTCCGGAAGGTGAAACAGCGTGAGGATCTGACGCCTTCCGAGCGCGCGACGCTAGATAATCAATACAACCACTTCCACGCGCTGTTGCGTTTACACGAGGGAAAACGCGCGTTCTTTTCGGGCGATACCGAGGCGGCGATCAACGGGTTGACTGAAGCGAACCGTTTCTTCCGCAATCGCAAAACAGCCTTTACCCTGATGATGCTTCGCGTTGCGCCACGACTCCTGCTGCGCGCGTACGATCTGCGTGATCGATTTTACTTCCGGATGATCACGAAGTACTGACGACAGCCGGACTCGCCAATGCCAAAGCCGAATATTTTACAAATCGTTCACGGCTTCATCGAGGGTGGGTCGGAACGGCAAATGATCCAGATGGCGTCGCTGTTGCACCAAAGC
>DASTTS010000625.1:0-5949 GCA_035760085.1 Pyrinomonadaceae bacterium | reverse complement strand
AAGTCGAAGGTGCGCCGCACGAGACGTTGCTCGTGGTCGACGCTGTGACCGGGCAGAATGGTCTCGAACAGGCGCGACAGTTTTTGAAAGTCGCGGGCGTGACGGGGATCGTTTTGACGAAGCTCGACGGGACGGCGAAAGGTGGGATTGCGGTGGCGATCGCGAAGGAGTTGAATCTGCCGATTCGTTATGCTGGTATCGGTGAAAAGGTGGACGATCTCGTCGTGTTCGATCCGCAGCAGTACGTTAATAGCTTGTTTGGAAACTAAAACATTTCTCACGCAGCGGCGCAACGACGCAACGGATACCTGAATCAGCGTCGTGCCGTTGCGCCGCCGCGTGAGAAAAAACCTCTTCAATGCAGACGACCATAGCTGAACCAACAGTCTGGACCGATACAGATCGCCGCATGATGGCGCGTGCGCTCGATCTGGCGGCGAAGGGTGTGGGCCAGGTGAGCCCCGGGCCACTGGTTGGTTGTGTCGTCGTCGATGCGAGTGGTGAGATTGCAGGTGAAGGTTTTTATCTATTCGAAGACATCAAGCACGCCGAGACGATCGCGCTCGAATTCGCAGGCGAAAAGGCACGCGGTGGCACGGCTTACGTCTCGCTCGAGCCGCACGCACACTATGGACGCACCGGGCCGTGCACCGATGCTCTCATCGCCGCGGGCATCAAACGCGTCGTCGCTCCGATCGAAGATCTAAATCCGAAGGTTTCGGGAAAAGGTTTTGCTCACCTGCGCGCTGCGGGTGTGACGGTCGAGACCGGATTGCTGCGAGATGAAGCGACGCAGGTTAACGAGGCTTACCTGCATTACATGACGACGGGTTTGCCGTTTGTGCATTTGAAACTCGCAGTCTCGCTTGACGGAAAGATCGCAACACGCACAGGTGATGCGCGTTGGATCACGGGCGCAGACGCCCGCGCCCGCGCTCACGAGCTGCGACACCAGTACGATGCGATTCTCGTCGGCGCCGGGACAGTTACGACTGATGATCCACTGTTAACAGATCGCTCGGGATTGCCACGACGTCGTCAGCTCGTTCGCGTCGTGCTTGATGAACATTTACGACTTTCGGCGGAGTCCCGGTTAGCTATAACGACTTCGGAAGCACCCGTGATCGTGTTTGGCGATCCGGAGTCGCCGGGTACCGCGGCGCTACGAGCACAGGGCGTCGAAATCGTGAACTCAACGCGCTGCGATCTGAACAGCGTGCTACGCGAGCTCGCTAGCCGTTCGCTACAAAGCGTTCTCGTTGAAGGCGGCTCCACCATCGCAGGCGAATTCCTCGACGCACGTCTTGTCAACAAAGTCACATTCTTTATCGCGCCAAAGATCGTCGGTGGCGTTAAAGCTCCGAGCGCGGTTGGTGGCGCAGGCGTGGACGCGATGGCAGAAGCGCTCGAGCTCGAACGTGTGACCGTCGCCCAGCGCGGCAAAGACATCGAAGTCACCGGCTACCCGCGTACCGCTAAAGGATCTCCGACGGATGAAGGATGAAGGTTCTGAACCTTATCCCTCCAAGCGCCTGGGTCAACACTTCCTTCGTGACCAGCGCATTATCAATCGCATAATCGACGCGCTCGCTCCGAGGTCCGATGAGACCATCGTCGAGATTGGACCAGGCACTGGTGCGCTCACGTCTGTTCTCGTCGAGCGCGCCGGACGTGTTGTCGCAGTTGAATTCGACAACAAGCTCACGCCGTTGTTGCAGGAACGCTTCGGTAGTTTTGAGAACTTCAAACTGGTGATGGGTGATGCGTTGACGGTGGATTTCTGCAAAGAGATCCTGCCGGCGCGTTCCGCGCGAATCGTTGCAAATTTGCCGTACAACATCTCGACCGCAATCCTGCAAAGACTGATCGCGCAGCGCGATTGTTTAGACGAGATGGTGTTGATGCTACAACGCGAGGTGGTCGAGCGTGTGCTTGCGCCGCCGGGAACGTCGGATCGCGGATTCATCTCGGTGCTGGTTGAGGCTTACTGTGAGGCTGAGAAACTGTTCGATGTCGCACCGGGCGCGTTTCGACCGCCGCCCAGGGTTTGGAGTAGCGTGATGCGATTGAAATTTAGGTCGCGGATTAACGCGGAAATTATGGATGAAGGCTTGTTATGGGCGGTCGTTAGCGCCGGGTTCGCGCAGAAGAGGAAGACGATACTGAACAATCTCCGTCATGCGTCGGGTCGGTTGCAGGAGAGCCTGAAACGAAACGGCGGAGCGAGTATTGTGTTGTGCAAAGCAAACGTGGAATTACAACGCCGGGCAGAGACGTTGACGCTTGAAGAATGGGGAAAGATCGTGCAGGCAATCCTCTAAATCTGCGTTTCAACTATAATTTTAATCCCGTTCTTCGGTCGCAGTGATAACACCGGCAATAGTTCGACTTTGTGATCCGGATCGAGTTTGAACCGGAAGCGCTGGCCGATCGTCGCGAGCAATAACACGACCTCCATCATCGCGAAATAATTCCCAATACATTGCCTCGGTCCAGCGCCGAAAGGGAAGTAAGCATACTTCGGCGCCGGGTCGCCGTTGGTCCAACGCTCCGGCTTGAACGCATCCGGCTCGTCGAAGTAACGAGGATCGCGATGCGTCACCCATTGAAACGCAAAGAGCTGCGTCCTCTTCGGCACGCGATAGCCGCCGATCTCCGTCTCTTCAATCGCCTCGCGACCGACCGCATACGCCGGTGGATACAATCGCATGGTCTCCTTCGCGATCATCTCCGTGTATTTCAGATTCGGCAGATCTGAAACATCCGGCGCTCGTCCGTTAAGCACTTCAGCCAGCTCCGCATGAAACTTCCGCTCCGCTTCAGGATGTGTCGCCAGCAAATACCAGCTCCACGACAACGCGAGCGCCGTCGTCTCGTGTCCAGCCAGAAAGAGCGTCATCACTTCGTCACGCAGTTGCTGATCACTCATCTGACTGCCGTCGTCGTCCTGTGCCTGAAGCAACATCGACAGCAGATCGCCTTCGTCATAACCACTCGCACGACGCTCGGCAATGATTCGATAGACGATTGCGTCGATTTCACTGACCGAATTGAAATAGCGGCGATGTCCCGGCGTGGGCAGTCGATTGTCGAGAATCCACTTCAGCGTCGCCTGCGATGCGAATGGTTTCGCCAGACTCGTCAGCATCGCACCGACATGATCCGCATCCCTGGAAACGTCTGAATTGAAGAGCGTCTTGACGACGATCTCGAGTGTGAGCCGGTTCATATCGCGCGCGATGTCGCGATGTTCACCGTTCTTCCATCCGGCTATCGCACGCTCGGCGTACTGGACCATCACATCGCCATACGAGCTGATGCGTTGCCGGTGAAATGCAGGTTGCGCGAGCCGTCGCTGGCGTCGCCAGAATTCGCCTTCGCTCGTCACGAGACCATTGCCGACGAGTCGATAGAAAAACGGTGAGCGCAGTGACTGTGCTTTGCGATAACTCTTCGCGTTTGTCGTTAGCAGCGACTCGATGTCGCGCGGGTTGTAAAGAAAGTAAGCGTGAACCCACAGAAATCGTGTGCGAACCACGTCGCCGTAATCGCGCAAACGCGTCACAAACCCGAGCGTGTCGCGATTGAAGTCGCGCATCACGCCCATGATCAAAGAGCCTTTCGGACCTGGCGGAATCGCGCCGCCGGCGGGTTGATCTTTCTTGGCAGGAAGTGCTTCTGCGTTATTCATTCTTTGTCTTCAGCATGTCGGTATAAATGCCGGGTTCGCTGTCCGGAATAATAATCGCACCGACCGTCTTCTGGTAAAAGCGCACCGGACCCGCCGCGCCGATGATCGCGTAAACGTATCCCATCTCTCGCAGCGACCAGAGCGAAGCGAGTAACAATACTTTTCCGATTCCTTTACCTCGCGCCGAGTCAATTACTCCGGTTGGACCAAAGAAACCGCGCCGCGTGCACTCGTAAGCCGCGAAGCCGGCGAGCTCGCGATCGATTGTAGCGATGTAAACCGAGATCGGCTGTCGCGCAAAACCAACCGAGACTTCGTCTGCCCAACCCGGTGAAAAGTTTTCTGCGACAAACCGGCGCACCGGCGACAACTCAAACGGCTGCGCCCGACGCACAATAAAATCGTGCGTGTTTTCAAGCTCCGGTAACTTCAGTAGATTGACGAGCAGGTCAGGCATTGTTCACATCCTTACACCTTTTTCCGAGCTCTCGATCAATTGTTGGAGCCGGCGCAACCGCGTTTCTTCTTTCTTTGCGCTCATGGTCCGGAAGATCATGAGTCTCTTATACCAGGGCGGTTGTTCCTGAAAGAACTTCCAGGCAGCTTTGTTCTGGCGAAAAGTTTTCTCATACTCCGGATCGAGCTCGCGCGGGCGATTCTCAAACGAATAAATTCCCGTACGTTTGGGATCGCGGAGCGCGTAAGCCGCGAGCCCGGCTGGATGCATGCGCCCGTCTTTCTTCAGACGTTCCACGTGATTCACATTGATGTTGCTCCAGATGCTCCGCGGCTTGCGCGGCGTAAAGCGCTGCACGTAGCTGGTTTCATTAAGACGCTTGCGCACGCCGTCGATCCAGCCGAAGCAGAGAGCTTCAGCCAGTGCTTCTGCGTAAGTGATACTTTTCTTGTCCGACGCTTTCTTGTGAAAACCAATCATTAGCTCAGTGGCGCTATCGTGATTTTTCTCGAGCCACTCGCGAAATTTTTCGGGTGAAGTGAAGAACTTTGGTTGCATAGGCTTTAGCGAGTTGGACGAGGAGTGGGTTGCTGGCCGGGTAGCCATTCAGGGCGAAAGGTCGAGTTAACGAGCCAGCGAATGGGCCGCACGAGCGAGTTGATAGAGCGCGTCATAAATGCGAAGTCGATCTTCGACACATCATCGCTGGCACGATGATAGTCGGTGTGCAAGCCGAAGCTCGAGATTGTGTGGGCGATCACGCCGCGCAGCGCGAGTGGGTAGTTGTCGGAACGTTGGAAAAAACGGTGATCGGGATGCGGGTCGGCGACGAGCGCCGCGCCGTGTCGCGCGAGCTCCGGGCCGAGGTTCGAGCGCTCGAAGCCTGTTAACCACAACGTGCCGGCAGGAACCTTCGCATCGGGACGGCCGAGCATTTCAAACTGCAAGTCAGCAACGATCTGCGTGAGCGGAACCGGCGGGTTGTCGATGAAGTGTCGTGAGCCCAGGCCGCGACGCTCTTCGCTGCCGAAACAAACAAAGTAGATCGTCCGCCGTGGACGCTTTCCGGAAGCGAGTGCGCGCGCAAGCTCGATCACGGCGACGCTGCCCGAGGCGTCGTCGTCAGCGCCGTTGAAGATTTTGTCGTCGCCTGGCGCTGCTTCGTTAACACCGAGATGGTCCAAATGTGCGCTTAGCATGATCGCTTCGCGTGGATCGGAACCGCGCAGGATGCCGATGACGTTCCAGGTTGCGCCTGATGGTGCAGCCTGAGCTGGCACACGTTGCACGAAACTCTTGTTGCCGGCACTGTCAGCGTCGCCGCCGGGTGCGAGTCCGATCTGTTGAAATTGTGAGCCGATGTATTCGGCAGCGATGCGTTCGTAGACGGTGCCGCTGCCGCGTCCCTGCATCGCGTCACTCGCGAGAAAGCTGAGCTCGGCGCGGATGTCGCGTTCGCGGATCGATTGCGCGGTGATGGGGGCGGCGATAAAGAGGGAGATAACTAGCACGAAAATGAATCGGGGCGTGTTCATAGTCGCGCTAGTATACAGGATGACAGGATTGCAGGATTTACAGGATAAGAACCGAGTCGCCGAATTCGTGTGTCTTGTAGTCGTGCGCGATCAATTCGGAGGTGGCGCGTTCGAGCGTTGAGTCTTCGAGGAAGGCGCGGAGAAGTTCGTAATGACTCGTGCCGGGTTCGTGTGTGCCGGACAGGATGGCATCGACGACACGCAACTGCGTCGCAGGACCAATCTTGCCTTTCGCCACGCCATCACCACTGCGCAAGTGACCATCG
>DASTTS010000624.1:0-13018 GCA_035760085.1 Pyrinomonadaceae bacterium | reverse complement strand
CATTCAGCGGCCGCACCGGAGGACCCAGGGATCGGTCCACGGCCTTTTCGAGCCGCTGCATCTTCTCTCCTTCGTATCGCACCAGGTATTCCTGACCACCGATCGTAATCATCTCCGACTCAGCAATTGGCTCATTCTTCGACGGCTGCGTTGAAAGCCTGGAAGCCGGAAGCCCGTCGAGATCGATCGCGCCTGAAAGCACGACTGTTGCTCCGCGACTCACTCTCTCCAGCACTGCACTCCATCTCTCCGCTGAAAAAACGACAGGCGACGGAATGATGATGAGCTTCGCCTGGTCCATGTATTCAGGAAGTTTGTACTCGCTCACTGCCTGCACCGGCATGCCGCAGTGGTAGTACAGCGCGCGCACGCATCGGCGCGTCGCTTCATGCGCAAAACTGCGCGGCGAAAACATCTGCGAGTGAGGAATCACCATCGCCACGCGCTCCGGCTCGCGCTCCTTCAGATACTGGCCATACTGCGACATGAACTTCGCGATCCGCAGGAAAGGTTCAAGCTCGGGTTTCATACTGCCATCAACGCGATGAAAACCGATGCCGACTTCGTTCGTCGAATTCATGTAAGGATTCGTATTCCAGATCCACTCGATGAACCCGGCTCCGTCTGCGGCAAATGAGATCGCGAGCTTGCGTTCGAGCAAATCGCTAACGTCTTGCTCGCTTCGCCACGACGCGCCGCCGTCAGCCTTTTCGTAAAACATCACGCCAGTCTCTTCCATCAGGTTGAGCTTCGACGGTGTTTTCGCCAGCACGCTATCCCACACAAGATCGTCGTTGTTCCACCAGTTGTGCAGCGATCCGAAATCAATTTCATCCGCGAAGAACTGCATGTTGGGACTGTCGCCGAGTCCCGCTTCATCCTGGCCCACTGTAATCAGTTGTTTAGTGTTGCCGTTACTTCTGATCGCGGTCCTCATCTGGCGCACCCAGCGAATGAACATGTCCTGCGCGAACAGTCGATAGTCGAGTGTCTTGAGCGGCAAGCGATCGTCGATCAAATGCACACTCTCGAAATCCTGAAGTCGCGGCAACTCAAAAACGTCATCGTTCTGAGTGCGCCAAATCAGTTGTAGCTGCTCACGCTGTTGTTGCTCCGTCGGCGCGGGATAGCGATTTTTGAGCCACGTGGTCCATTCAGCTTTTTCATGTGCGTCGTAATTCGGACGGCAGTTCCAGAGAAACCTGGGCGAGCAGAACGAAGGTTCGTTGATGTAGTCCCAGAGGACGTCGTCAACGTTCCGGCAACGTTCGGTGAAGGCTGAGATGAACTGCTGTTGCGCCCGCACAGAACGCGGATCGAGATAAGCATTCTCACCGCCCCACGTCTCCGGCAGAAACGCAAAGAACGTGAAGATGACCGGGATGTCGTACTTGTGTGCCGTCAGCAGGAATGCGTCAAACGCGCGCAAAGTGCCTTCGTCAACCTTACCCGGCTCTCGCATGTACTTCTTCCAACCGGTCCAGATTCCGGTGCGCACCATGTTGACGCCCGCTTCTTTCATCGCGCGAAAATCCTTGTCCCAAACGGCCGGATTCGGCTCGAAGAGAAAGCGACGATGCTTGTCCGAAGCCATGTAAGTCGTGCCCGTGACCGGAAAGACCGCGCCGTCGCGATAGAAGAAGTGTTTGTCTACCGTGAGCGGCTTGCCGCGCGCGAGGAGTGCTTCGTCGTAAATCCAGAAACCGTTTTCATGCACGAGATAATCCGGCTGCCAGGCAAGTCTGACCACTACTTTATACAGACCTGGCGTAAGTTTTACGTTGCCGGGGATTTTTACTGAAGCGGTAGCTTTTGTGCCTTCCGCTTTGAGTGAAACATTCGAACTCCAGAGCGCCCGCTCGGGACTATTGCGCACTTCAATACTGCAATCCTCGGTTAAGAGCTTCTGCAAGTCGCCTTTCGGACGAAACAACTCGATTGAGAACGTGGGAGTTTCACCGGGCTTGTACGATGCAAAGTCGCTTTTTACTTCAAAGCGACAAGCGCCCTGCACTGCTCGCTGCGCAATAAGTCTTAGCGTCGGACGATCTATGCTGCTATTAAAATTCCCGAGCACCCAGCGGCCGCCTGCGAATTCACCAAGCAAGCGATCGATCTGAATCACCGGCGCGGCGATCATTCGAGAGTCGAAGTTGGACGTCAAAACGAGCGGTTGGACGATGCCTTCGTGTGGTCCATCGCTGCCGGCTTCGTCGGGCTCGTTGTTTGACGAGCTGAGACGCACGTACAACTCGTAGAATTCGTCTCCGGTGGAATTCAGCAGCGACTGTGAATTCTTATACGTGGACGCATTGACCGGAAACGAGTGAGTGATGCCGAGACGTTTGTGATAAGTCGTTTGTTTCGGCTCAACACGCCAGGCAGTGCCGTCGCGAACGACAGGTCTCGAAAGCGGCACGCCGCCGATGTTGAGCCAGTTTCCACCGTCGCGCAGGTACTTCAAGATCGCGGGCCACGCACGTTTCGGGAACGCAGAGCCGTATGGTGTAACGAGCAGATCGAATCGCGTCGTGTTTAATTGTGCGATCAGATCGCGCTCGTTGAGGGCCGTAACAGTGAAGCCTTGCAGAACCTGCTGGAGCGTCTCGAACGTCAGATCTTTACCTTGAATCGAACGAAATCCCGGCTCCCAGAAGAGGGCAACTGAATACGCGGGGGATTGAGCGCCGCGAATGACGTTGGGAAGTGCGGTCGCAACCGCCGCGCTTCCGATCGTCTTGAGAAATTTTCGTCTGGGAAAATTGGTCACAGATACGTGATACTAAGCGACAGTGTCTGACGCACCCACAAACAAGAAGCGTTTGGAGTTTCTAAGTCTATCATTATTGCTGGGCCTCGCGACCGCAATCCTCGCGCTGATTTTCTTTGGCTGGCTGGCGGACGAAGCGCTTGAAGGCGACGCGCGCACGTTTGACGACGCGACCCGCGCGGCGGTCCATCAACTCGCCTCGCCGCTGATGACGGCCATCATGCGCGGGCTTTCTTTTGTCGGATCGACGATAGCGCTGACGCTTGGGACGATCGTCGTCGTGGCGCGTTTTGCGATGCGGAAGTGGAAGCGTGAGGCGAAGCTCTTTGCGATAACGATGATTGGCGCGGCGTTGTTGAATATAACTTTGAAACTTGCGTTCAAGCGTCCGCGACCGGTGCCGTTCTTTAATCTCTCGGCGCCCGAGACGTACAGTTTTCCGAGTGGACACTCGTTGACGAGTGCTGTCTTTTTTGGCGCGCTCGCGGCGATCCTCACGGCGCGAATAAAGTCGAAACGTGTGCGCGTGGCGATATGGATCGTGGGTACGGCGATGTTTTTGTTGATTGGACTGTCGAGGATTTATCTCGGTGTGCACTACACGACTGATGTGATCGCGGGGTTTGCGGCGGCGTTGATCTGGATCTTAGTGGTGAGATTCGTGGAGATGGGATTGGTGCGGAGGAGGCGAAGAAAGTCGTAGACAGGATTTGCAAGATTTCACAGGATTAACAGGACAAATCCTGTCTATCCTGAAGAATCTTGAAAATCATGTCTAAACTTCATTTCGACCGACAATCCGCCACCCGGAATATTCACAGCCTGGACCGATCCGCCATGCATCCGCACGGCGCGTTCGGTGATGGCGAGACCTAATCCAGTACCACCACCACTCTGCCTGTCGCGCGCGTCTTCGGTGCGGTAGAACGGTCGAAAGATCTTTTCGAGCGCTTCTTCGGGAACACCATTCCCGCGATCCCTGACGCTAATCACGGCGTGTCCATTTTGTCTGCTCAACGCGACTTCGACTGCCGTTCCTTCAGGCGTGTAGCGCACGGCATTGCGCACGACATTCTCAACCGCGCTGCGAAGCAACTCTTCCACACCCTTGATCGAACAGTTGTCACTCGACACAACCTGCACGGCACGATTCAAACTTCGCGCCTCGAAATCCGCATCATCCGCAACTTCCTTCACGAGCGCCGCCAGATCGACATTCGTCCGCTTACGTCCATCGGTCCCACTCTCCAAACGCGTCAAGGTCAGCAACTGGCTGATCATCTCGTTCAGATTGTCTGACTCACGCTCGATACGATCGAGCGCACCGTTTGCTTCCGCACCAGATCTTTGCCGCGCCAGGCCGAGCGCGACACCAAGCCGCGCGAGTGGCGATCGCAATTCGTGCGAGATGTCGCCGAGTAGCCGCTGCTGTGCTTTGACCATCGACTCAAGGCGCTCAGCCATCGAGTTGAAATCACGGCCGAGCTGCCCGACTTCATCCTGGCGTTTGGCGAGTTTCGTCGACACGCGCGCGCCGAGATTTCCTTCGGCGAGCTCGTTTGTCGTCGTGCGGAGTTTCAATATTGGTTGCGTGAGATACCGCGCCAGCCAGTAACAAAAGATGCCGCCAATCACGAGCACGACGAGCAGTCGGACGCCTAACGTATAGAAGGTCGGTTGAAACGGCGGCCGAGGAATGTGGGCGAGATAAATGTAACGCTGGCCCTTCGCACTCGCGACGGGTCGCGCGACGAGTGTGTTTTCTACAGCGAAATTAAATTCGATATCACGACTCTCTGTCGCCTTCGCGATCAGCTCCTGAGCGCCGGGCGGCACCGCTCGTCCGGAGAGCTCATTGCCATTCTCGTCAAAGAACGTCGCACCAACGCCTGAAGATTTTTCTGTAGCTTGAAGCGCGGCAGTTAGAGCCTGCGCTCCTGATTGCTCGTAGATCTCAGCAGCCTTCTGCGCGTTTGGACCAGTCTGTGCGAGGTCGCGCCACGAACGTCTCGTCGGTGTTGGGCGCGTGAGAGCAAACGCCGCAAACAGCACGACGTTGATAATGATCATGGCCACCCAGAACCAGATAAAGATCTTCAGATATAGACTGCGAAAAGGAAACTTCATTCTGCTTTCTCTGAAGTGGCGCCATAAATGTAGCCCACGCCACGAATGGTCTTGATCCGCTCGAGACCGTTGAGCTGGTGGCCCAACTTCTTGCGCAGGTTACTGACGTGCATGTCGATGCTGCGATCGAAAGGTGACAACTCGCGACCTAAAACTTCCTTCACCAGGTCTTCTCGTTTCACGATCTGTCCCGCATTGCGCAGCAGTATTTCGAGCAGATCGTATTCGACTCCGGTGAGTTCAACTACTTCCCCCGAGCGACGGACGTTGCGCGTGTTGCTGTCCATTTCTATATCGCCAACGCGAATAGTTTCACGCGCGGAAGTAGTTGACTCAACGGGCTGGGCGCGCCGCAATACCGCACGAATACGCGCAACGAGTTCACGGGGGTTAAATGGTTTTGGGAGGTAGTCGTCTGCGCCGATTTCGAGTCCGACGATGCGGTCCACATCGTCGCCGCGCGCAGTTAACATCAAAACAGGAATACGTGAGCGGGCCCTGATCCGTCGCAACACGTCGAAACCGTTCGTGCCCGGCAACATCACATCGAGCACTACGAGATCGTGTTCATTCGACAGCGCGCGGTCCACGCCCTTTTCGCCGTTGTGGATCGCTTCAACCGTATAACCCTCGGGCTGAAGATACTCACCCACCAACTCGCAAAGGCCGACGTCGTCGTCAATTACAAGAACGTGTTCCATTGGTTGCTGTACAGCCAGATTTAAAGACATACGGACGACCTAAGGCAAGTCTCGATCTCTGCGTAACCTCTGTGTTCTCTGCGCCTCTGCGGTTAAAGGTTCGGAAGTCACCGCAGAGACGCCGAGAACGCAGAGGTTGCGCAGAGAGAAATCCTACATTAATCGGCCATTTTCGTGCGTAAAGAAGTGTCAATCGCAAAGTTCACAGAACTGACAAAACTTTACAATCCGTTGACAGACTCTTTACGCCATATTTCGATAGAATTCGCCCTCAAGCTGGGGCGTAACGCACTCTATCTGCGCCAATTTAGCGAACGTATTTAAGGAGCCTTCGGAATGAAGAAAATCGTGTTGGTAATCGCCCTTTGCGCGAGCATCCCCGGGCTGGTGTTTGCGCAACAGCGCCCCGGTTCACTGCGTGGACAGGTGCTGGACGAGCTGGGCGGTGCAATCATTGGCGCGAGCGTAACGGTGATTGACAGTAAAGGCGTGGAGAAATCGGTCGTCACGAACGACAGCGGCAGTTATGTGGTTAGCGGTCTCGCACCCGGCAAGTACACGGTTCGCGCCACCAACGCGGGCTTTGGAATCTCCGAAACTCCTGACGTGGAGGTCGTCGCCGGCAAGCCGGTCCAGTTTGATATCACACTGAAAGTCGCGCTCGAAGAACAGAAAGTAACAGTCAATACAGATAATCGTGAGCTAAGCACGGAACCCGAAAACAACGCCGGCGCTGTTGTTTTGAAAGATCAGGACATCGACGCGCTGCCTGACGATCCGGACGATCTCGCCGCAGCACTCCAGGCGCTTGCTGGTCCATCAGCTGGTCCCAACGGCGGGCAAATATTCGTAGACGGATTCACCGGTGGTCGCTTGCCCCCGCGCGCTTCGATTCGCGAGATCCGCATCAACTCAAATCCGTTCTCCGCTGAATACGATCGACTGGGTCTTGGTCGTATCGAAATCCTGACGCGTCCCGGCACCGATCGTTATCGCGGCCAGGTTTCGTTTAACTTCAACGACGATGCGCTCAACTCCCGCAACCCTTTTGCTGACACCCGTCCCCCAATTCAGACGCGACAGTACGGCGGCAACTTCGGTGGTCCAATCTCGAAACGAAAAGCTTCATTCTTTATCGACTTCGACAAGCGCGACATCAACGACGAGACGCTCATCGTAGCGACAGTCCTCGATGCGAATAACAACATCGTAGGCTTCAATGAAACCGTAGCGGTCCCCAGCCGCCGTACTACGTTCAGCCCGAGAATCGATTACCAGATCAACCCCAACAATACCCTTATCGGCCGTTACAACTTTGCGAAGACGACGCGCGTGGTTGGCGTCGGCGGATTCTCGCTCCCGACGCGCGCGTACGACACGGAGACCAGCGAACAAGGCATTCAGCTTACGGAAACAGCGATCATCAACAAGACGATCGTCAACGAGACGCGATTCCAGTTTGAACGTCAAACCAGCTCGCAGAACGCTGACAACTCGTTGCCCACCATCGAAGTCCAGGACGCATTCACGGGTGGCGGATCGCAAATCGGCCAGTCGCACACCACTACGAAAGATTGGGAGCTGACGAATAACACTTCGTTCGCGATGGGTGCACATGCGTTGAAGGCCGGTGCGCGGGTGCGTGGCGTTCACATCGACCAGTTCTCGCCACAGAACTTCGGTGGCACTTACACGTTCTTCGGTGGTGCTATTGGTCCAAAACTCGACGCGAACGAGCAGCCCGCGGGCGGCACGCAGATCGTCACCAGTATCGAGCGTTTCCGCCGCACGCAGGAGTTGATTGCGCAGGGAGCGGATCCGCTCGACATTCGCCTTCTCGGCGGCGGCGCGAGCCAGTTTCGTTTGTCCTCAGGCAATCCGGAAACGAAAGTCAGCCAGTGGGACGTCGGCGGTTTTTTGCAGGACGATTGGAAAGTGCGGCCAAACTTTACGCTCAGCCTCGGCCTGCGTTACGAGAACCAGAAAAACATCGACAGCAATTTCAACTTTGGACCACGCGTCGGTTTTGCCTGGTCGCCCGGCGGGCAGCAGTCGAAGACGGTCGTGCGCGGCGGTTACGGTGTGTTTTATGAGCGCGTCAGCGAGAGTCTGACGATGACGGCGGAACGACTGAACGGCATCAATCAGCAGCAGTTCACCGTACAAAACCCGGATTTCTTTCCGCTGATTCCTACGCCGGAGCAATTGATTGCATTTGCAGTTCCGGGAACGGTTTATCGACTTGCCGACAACCTGCAAGCACCTTACACGCTGCAATCGGTGATCAGTGTCGAGCGGCAGTTGCCACACAATCTGACACTCGCCACCAGCTACATCAACGTTCGCACGCTGCACGTTCTGCGCACGCGGCCGCTTAACGCGCCGTTGCCGGGAACGTTTATTCCGGGCGTGCCGGCGAGTGGTATTCGTCCGCTGGATTGCGCTGATTTTATTCCCACGGACATCAATCCCTCGACTCGTTGTAACGTCTTTGAATACGAGTCGAGCGGTCGTTACAACCAGAACCAGTTCATCGTCAACTTCAACAGCCGTTTTCACCGCAACGCGACGATGAATGCGTATTACGTTTTGCAGAAGGCAAACAGCGACGCCGACGGCATCAACAGCTTGCCGGCGAACCCGTACGACTTCAGCACTGAATACGGACGTGCGTCGAACGACGTCAGGCATCGTTTTGTGATGACTGGTAACTTCCGCGCGCCGTGGGGAATCACGTTCAATCCGTTCGTGATCGTGCAGTCGGGACGGCCGTTCAATATCACGCTCGGACGCGATATCAACGGCGACACGTTCAATACCGAGCGTCCGGCTCTCGCGCCCGCCGGTGCTGATTGTTCTGACACGGTCAATATCAAGTGCACGCCGTACGGCAACTTCAAGCTGACGTTTGCGCCTGGCGACGTGATGATTCCGCGCAACTTCGGTGAAGGTCCGGGATCGACGACTGTCAACATGCGCGTTAGCAAGACGTGGAGCTTCGGATCTGAAGGTGGCGGCTCGAATGCGCAAAACCGTCAGGATGGACAGCAGGGTGGTAACCAGCAACGCGATGGACAGCGCGCGATCATGGGTGGCGGTATGGCCGGGCGAGGTCCGGGTGGTCCAGGCGGCGGCGGTCCGGGCGGTGGTGGCCGTGGCGGCTTTGGTGGACCCGGCGGCGGTGGTGGTGGTTTTGGTGGGCCGGGTGGTGGCGGCAATGGTCGTTACAATCTGACGTTCTCATTGAACTTCCAAAATATTCTGAACCACACGAACCTGGCGAATCCGGTGGGCAATCTGGGATCGCTGCTGTTCGGGCAATCGACGTCGACCGGTGGTGGCTTTGGTGGGTTTGGGGCAGCTAATCCTGCTTACAACCGCCGCATCGATGCGCAGCTCAGATTCACGTTCTAAGAGCAGCCTTTGACAGGATTTGCAAGATTTTTCAGGATTGACATGTAAATCCTGTCGAATCTTGTAAATCCTGTAAAATGCCTTCTCGTTGACCCATTACTACCAGCAATGTATCGCGCCTGATTGCCGCGCTGAATTCGATCTTGATGCCCGCCTCTACGTGTGTTCGCGTTGTGGCGGGCTGCTTGATATAGAGCGTCGTGAAGCAATCGATTCAACGTCTCTCCGCGATGTCTGGCGAACGCGGCGCGGGAGTGGCGTCTGGCGTTTCCGCGAATTTCTCCCTTTCACTGACGACACTCCGATCGTCTCGCTGGGCGAAGGCAACACGCCGCTCTACGACGCACCGCGCTCCGCTGATTACTGTCGCCTCCCGCAACTAAAACTCAAACATCAAGGCTGTAATCCGACCGGCTCCTTCAAAGACACGGGCATGACCGTCGCCGTAACGCAGGCGCGCAAACTCGGTGCACGTCTCGTCATCTGCGCGAGCACCGGAAACACCGCCGCGAGTCTCGCAGCGTATGCGGCACGTGCGGATCTGACGTGCGCGATCCTCGTGCCGGGCGGCCAGGTGAGTCACGCGAAGCTGGCACAGGCGTTGGACTACGGCGCGAAAGTGTTGGAAGTAGATGGCAACTTCGACACGTGCATGAATCTGATCCGCGAGCTTGCCAAAGACGAGTCGGTTTATCTCGTCAACTCGATCAATCCATTTCGCATTGAGGGTCAAAAGACAGTTGCTTTTGAGCTCGCCGAGCAGCTCGATTGGCAAGTGCCCGATCATCTTGTTGTGCCGGGCGGAAATCTCGGCAACAGCTCAGCGTTTGGAAAAGGGTTTCGAGAGCTGGTCGCTTGCGGCTTAATTGATAGGCAGCCGAAGATTACGGTAGTACAAGCTGAAGGCGCGGCGCCGTTTGCGAGGTTCTATTCCGACGACGAGCATGAGAGCTTTGTGAACGAAGAGCATCCGCAAACGTTAGCATCCGCGATCAAGATCGGCGCGCCTGTTTCGTGGCAGAAGGCGTGGCGCGCTGTGCGCGAGACCGGTGGCAGCGTTATAACAGTAACCGAACAGGAGATTGCGGACGCGAAGGCCGTGATCGGGCGCGACGGAATCGGCTGCGAGCCCGCGTCAGCAACAACTGTCGCCGGCATTCGCAAGCTCGGAATTAACGAAAATGAATCTGTCGTCGCAGTGTTGACCGGGCACGTGTTGAAGGATACTGATTACGTGATTAAGTACCACAGTAATAGTTTGATTGCGCCCGCGGGTGAGAAACTTGTAAGTAACTTTGGGAATTCGCCAATAAGGGTAGCTGTTTCACAGGACTTACATGATTTACAGGATTTACAAGATATCCTGAAAATAATGTAAATCCTGTAATCATGTCTAACATGACGCAAATCACACACGAAGTTCGAGTGCCTGCGTCGACTTCCAATCTCGGCCCAGGCTTTGATTGCTTCGGCCTCGCTCTGAGACTTTATCTCACCGTAAGCGCCACCGCTGTCCCCAACTCGTTCGAACCATGCCGCGTCACCACCACGGGCGCGAAAGAAAACGAAGCACTCCCACGCAACGCAGTCAATTTGATCTATCGTGCAATGTCGTTTGTCGCGCGCCGTGAAAGCGTCTTGTTACCACCGGTCGAACTCACCGCGCACAACGAGATACCGCTCGCGAGTGGTCTAGGCAGCAGTGCCGCCGCGATCGTCGCCGGCATAAAACTGAGTTCGTTGCTTACTGAAAAACCGATCTCAAATGAATCAATTCTCAACTACGCTACCGAATTCGAGGGTCATCCTGACAACGTAGCTGCCTCGATTTTCGGCGGTTTTGTCGCAGGCTGCATCCGCAGCGATGGAACAGTGCTTTCAACGAGATTCGAATGGCCTGCGCAGATTCGTGTCGTCGTTGTCTCACCAAACGCGCAACTGCCGACGCACGTCGCCCGCGCCGCCCTTCCCCGCACAGTCACTCGCATCGACGCGGTTCACAACCTCCAGCGAACAGCCCTCTTCACGGCAGCCCTCGCGCAACAACGTTACGATTTGTTTTGGGAAGCCATGCGTGACCGCCTGCACCAACCACATCGCGAATCCCTCGTGCCCGGACTCGCCGAGGCTCTCACGCTTCCGCACATGCGCGGCCTGCTCGGCATCGCGTTGAGCGGCGCTGGTCCAAGTATCGTCGCCCTGGTTGATGATAATGAGGACGAGATCGGCGCGCGCATCGCGCAATGCTTCACCGCCCGCAACACGGAATCAACGACCCGAATTCTCGACGTTGACAACGAAGGCTGCAAATAGCACAGGACGCCACCCTACGATGCTCGACTCGATAATCGATACACCGGATAACTCACTGCCAGCAACACGAGCGCGTAGACACTGTTCCTCGTATCTGCACGTATCGCTCCCACAAGAAACAACACCGATCCAATCAGCGCGAGCGCAGGCGTGACCGGGTAACCCCACGCGCGGTACGGGCGCGGCTTGTCAGGTTCGCGCCAGCGCAACACAAAAAGCGAGACGAAAGAAAGGATGTAGTTAACGACGAAGAAGAACGCCAGGACTGTAATGACTGTCTCGAATTTCTCACCAAAAACGATGAACATAAGCGCCACCAACAAGCTGAGCGCAAGCGCGACGGTCGGTGTGCCGCCTTCATTAACCACCGCCGCTTTCTTCGAAATTACGCCATCACGACTCATCGCAAAGATCACGCGCGTCGCCATCAGATGCAGCGCGTTAATGCCGCTCAACATCGACACGATCGTGAGGCAACGGAAGACCGTGTCGCCATGCGTGCCGAAGATCACATTCGCCGCTTCGCCCGCCGCAAACTCCTTGCCCGCGATCTGCGTCACCGGCAACACGTAAAGCAAGGCGATGTTCACGAGCAGATAGATCGCCATGATTGTGAGCACGCCGCTGAACAGCGCGCGCGGGATGCTACGGCCAGGCTCTTTTACTTCCTCTGAGAAATAGATCACGCCACTCCAACCGTCGTAGGTGTAAATCGCGGCTTGTAGTGAAACGACGATCGCGGCGAGTGTGATCGGAGTCGAATGTGAAGGAGTTGTTGTTGAGAGAGCGCCGTTGCCGCCGAGTAAGAACGCGGCCACGATCAGTGCGAGAAACGCGAGTGCCTTCAGCAGGCTCGTGAGGTTTTGTATGTTGCTGCCCCAAACGATCCCGCGCCATTGCAGGAACGCGAAGATCATCGCCACGGCAGACGCGACGACGGACGCATATCCGTCGAGCTGCGGAAACAGTGCGACCGTGAAAGTGCCGACGAGCAGCGACACCGCCGCCGTCGAACCACACGAAGAGATCCAATCGCTCCAACCGACGATGAACCCTGCATACTCACCGAGCGCGTAACGCGAGAACACATACTGTCCACCGGAGCGCGGCAGCATCGTGCCCAGCTCCGCGAGTGAGATCGCGCCGAACAGTGCGTAGAGCCCGCCCGCGACCCAGATGAGTAGAAATGGAGCCGGGGCGGGAAGTTGTTCAGCGATCGTGCCGGGCGTCCTGAAGATTCCGGCGCCGATTGTATTGCCGATGATGACAGCGAGACCAAAGCCAACACCGAGTACGCGCAGCAGATGGCCTTGACGAGTCATATTAGACAGGATTTACAAAGTTTCTCATGATTTACAAGATGTACATCCTGAAAAATCTTGTAAATCTTGGTCAAACAACACTGACGTCCCTATGCAGCAACCGGTGAAACAAATGCTCGCCCGCTTCACGCCTCACCGAGAGTCTTCCGGCATCATACGCCCTCGAATTCAACCCGCGCTGCACCGACTTACAGATCGCCACATCCTCATCCTGAATGCGTTGCCCAACCTCAACACTCGCCCGGCGCTCTTCTTCACTCAACGCCTCAGGAAAATAAAAATCGAAAATGACCTCAGTCTGATCCACACCGCGCGGCCCGACGAGGTTCGTATCCATGACCCCGTCATACCAGTTGATCATGAAATTCGGA